>WFQE01000131.1 GCA_015487165.1 Paracoccaceae bacterium
GTTAATATCCCTTCATTCTATTATGGGTTTCAGTCCCCGAATATTATGAGAGAACGGCACTTCGGTCAATTTTGCGATGTCAACGCCGGCGGCTCTGGCGCCCTCACCCCACCCCGAACAGAACAAAAACAAAACGGGAAACGTGAAAACGGATGTGAAAACATCGGCCCTTTGCGCGCCGCCTATCCGCTAAGTCTTTGAAATGTTTGGAGGCGAGTACCGGAATCGAACCGGTGTACACGGATTTGCAATCCGCTGCGTCACCACTCCGCCAACTCGCCTTCTGTGGTGTGGGATGGGCCTGGACCTGATCCCCGCGTTCAGAGCAGGTTTCAGAGGTATTTCCCGACTGCTCTTTCCGGGGCACCTTATTGCCGGTTTTTCTGGCGTTGTCCAGACTGCTCCTGCCCCCCAACCGGCAGAAATGCAGACTGGGCCCCTCTGCCCCACCTGCTATCCGTCCAAGAGCGGGCGCCACATATAACCCGGTGTCAAAGTTTCACGGGCCGAGTTGCCCCCACTTGCATTTTGTGCAAAGACTCGCGCAGAAATCCCACAGCGAATCCCGGACAATATCATGACAGATTACACGACCCTTCGCACGGCAATGGTTGACACCCAGGTCAGGCCGTCTGACGTGACCCGTTTTCAGGTGATCAATGCGATGCTGACGGTTCGGCGCGAGATCTTTGTGCCCGCTGACCAAAAGGATGTCGCATATGCCGGCACCTCGATTGATCTGGGCAATGGACGAATCGTTCCCGACCCGAGGGTGCTTGCCAAGATGCTTGATGCGCTGGACATCGGGCCCGAAGATCTCGTGCTGGATATAGGTTGCGGGCTTGGCTATTCGACCGCTGTGATCGGCCAGATGGCCGAGGCAGTCATCGGCGTCGAAGAGGATGAAAGCCTGTTTCGCGAAGCCGAGGCAAATCTTGCCGCGGAATCGGTGGATAATGCGGTCGTGGTCAACAAGCCGCTGGTGCAAGGTGCGCCCGAACACGGGCCCTACAATGTGATCTTCGTCAATGGCGCGGTCGAACAGCTGCCCGAAACCATTCTCGACCAGCTCAAGGAAGATGGGCGCATTGCCGCGATCTTTCTTGAAGGATCTGCCGGGCATTGCCGCGTCGGCGTCAAGGCCGAGGGCCATATCGCCTGGCACACGGCTTTCGATGCGACGGCTCCGGTTCTGCCGGGTTTTGCCAAAGAGCCCGAATTCGTATTCTGAAACAAGCTGGATCCTGCTACGAAACAGACAACAGGAAAGGATTCCGGCAACCTGAAAGAGGTAAATCATGAGGGCGCGATCAGGCATATTCGCAGCAGCAGTCACCATAGGCCTGGGGATCTGCACCACGGGCGTTGCTGCACAAACTCTTACCGATGCCCTGATCAGCGCCTATCGCAACAGCAGGCAACTGCATTCCGAGCGCGCGGCACTCAAAGGCACTGATGAAGATGTCGCCAAGGCGTATTCCGCGCGCCGGCCCTCGATCAATGCCAGCGTTTCGGTCGGTAATCAGCACAACTTTTCGCCGAACCCGCCACTGGTGCCGGCAGATTCACAATTTGCCATCATGGCGCTCAGCATGGATCTGACACTGTGGGATGGCGGGGCAACTGACCTCGGCATAAAGGTCGCCCGGCTTGGGGTTGGCGTTGCACGGGACAACCTGGTTGATACCGAACAAAAGGTTCTTCTCGCAGCGGTTACCGCCTTCATGGACATGCGCCGGGACAAGAAGTTCCTGCAGCTGGCGGAAAACAGCTATCAGGTAACGTCCAAACAGGTGCAGGCGACCCGCGATCGTTTCGAGGTCGGCGAAGTCCGGCGCACAGATGTCAGCCAGGTCGAGGCGCGGCTGGCGCTGGCCCAAAGCATCGTGGCATTGCGGCAGGGAACATTGGAAATTTCGCGCGAGGCCTACCATCTGGCAACCGGAAAGTATCCCGGCACACTGAAAGCACCTCCACCGCCCCCGCGCATTCCCGGCTCTCTTGCCGCGGCAAAGGCGCTGGCGCTGAAGAACCACCCGGCAATGAAGCGCGCAAAAAAGCTGGTCAAGATTGCCGAACTCAATGTGGCCAGGGCCGAAGCAGCCATGAAGCTGCGTGTCAGTCTGCAAAGCTCGGTCTCGGTCAACGCCCGGAACAGCGCGACGGACAACGCCAAGATCTCGGTCGTCGGCAGTGTCCCCATCTATCAGGGCGGCGCGCTGACCTCGGCTGTGCGGCGGGCAAGGGCACTTGAGGAAAAAGCGCGCTTCGATCTGCAATACACGGCGCAGCTGGTCACCCAGAACGTCAACAGATTCTGGGCCCAACTCCAGATTGCCAAGGCCACGATCACCGCGCGTCAGAAAGAGGTTCGTTCCTCGCGGGTTGCATTGCAGGGCATTCGTGAAGAGGCCAGCCTGGGGGCACGCACCACGCTGGATGTCCTTGATGCAGAACGCGCCCTTTTCGAGGCCCAGACCAATCTGGCCGGTGCGAAACATGATGAATATGTAGCAGTTTATTCACTTTTGTCTTCTATGGGCTTGCTGACCGTCAAACATCTGGGGCTTGGCATCAAGACCTATGACCCTGACAAGAACTACAACAAGGTCCGCACTGCGCCGGGGCCGTCAAATCGAGCAAAGCTTCTCGAGAAGATTCTCAAACGGGCTGGAAAGGGATAGTTTCCCGATACAAAGGTTGTGTGAAGCGGCCGCAATAGCTACAATTCAAGTTACAATCTGAGGGAGAGCAAAATGTCTGATCCTGTTTCATCGATGGATGTCGAGGACGTTCTTTCCTCGATCCGGAGACTGGTTTCCGAAGAAGCCAAGACCCAGGCCCAAGGCGGGTCCGATGACAGGAATCGGGAAACAGCATCGAAACCCACTGATGTCGAGGCCACTGCACCAGAAGCGCCCCATGTCACCGGACCCGAAGGCGACCTGAGCGCGGCCAATTTCCCGCCGGAAACAACGCCTCCCGCACAGGATCACGATCAGGCCCGCGATACGGCCCCGTCCGAAGACCAGGCAAGTCAGGTATCGTTTCGCCACCAAGCTGCGGCAGCGGCCCGGCGCGAACAGGAGGAAAAGCTTGTTCTGACCTCCGCATTTCGAATCCGCGGAATGGATGACCTGCACCAAGACAAAGGACCGACAGAAAAGGTGGCCCGCGAAATCCGCCCCGAACGGCCGCATTTGCGCCCTGTCGAGACCCCGACCGCGCCTCCCGAGACCACTGACCGGATTTCCATGCCTTCAGAACCTGCGCAAGAGCAGCCTAGGGAAGATCTCGGCCAACAGGCATCCTCCAACGAGTTTGCAGCGGACAATATGGAAGAGCCCTCGCAGCCGGCGGGATCGGCTTCCAGTTCCGGCCTGCGGAGTTGGCCGTTTCAGTTCGCTCCCGAAGACACGCTTTTCGAGCGCGCAAAATCCGAAATGGAAGGCGTGAACGCCCCGGTCCCTGACGAGAGTGTTACCGCCTATACCCCGTCACACACACGAACCACCGAGGCCAAGGCCGAAAATACGGAGTCGTCAACAAGGCTTGAAGGGCTGCGTGATCGTCTTCAAGATATTGCTGCCGACAAGCCCGAAATCAATGATCGGCATGACACCGATTCCGCCCGACGCTCACCGACCGCGGAACCCTCTGAAACCATAGACTACCACCCGTCGGACGACGATCCACGTGATGAGATAAGCCTGCTTGACGAGGACGAAACCGTCATCGACGAAGAAATCCTGCGTGACATGGTCTCTGAAATGGTCCGCCAGGAGTTGCAGGGCGAACTGGGCGACCGCATCACACGGAACGTGCGCAAACTTGTGCGTCGTGAAATCCAGCGAGCCTTGGCCAGCCGCGAATTCGAGTAATCCAGGCAGCCCCCGACCCGCAACGTGACGCCCGAGGCAAGATATGCTCCGGGCGCGGGTGATGGGGATAGGTATGCCTGACAAAGACACCCTTCATACGGGCCTGTTACGCGGCGTCGAGGCCGCCTGACAAAAGACTGTTGGCCAAAGGGGGGGCGACACATCCGTCGCCCCTTTTCTTGGTGGCGCGCTTGCAGAACCTGCTGTCAGGTGGCAATGCTTTGGCCAAGCCATCACGGAAGCACATATGAGCGACCAGACCTCACTTGACCCCGACGACTGGGATGACTTTCGGCAACGCGCCCATGCTGCGCTGGATGCCGCGATTTCCCACATGCAGCGGCGCGCTGATCTTCCGGTTTGGCAACAGACGCCCGAAGACATCCGCGCGGGCCTGCGCATCCCCCTCCCGCGCACCCCGGGGGATCCCGGCGCTCTGGCCAGACAGATTGAAACCGAATTCCTGCCCCATGACGTCGGCAACACCCACCCGCGATTTTTCGGCTGGGTGCATGGCAGCGGCACGCCCGAAGGGATCATCCCAGAAATCTTTGCAGCTGCCATGAACGCCAATCTTGGCGGGCGCGATCACGTGGCAAACGAGGTCGAAAAACAGGTAATCCGCTGGTGTGTCGAGATGTTTTCCTTTCCCGAAACCGCCGGCGGGCTGGTGGTATCGGGCACGTCGATGGCGACATTGATTGCCCTCAAATCGGCGCGTGACAAGGCTTCTGGGGCCTCGGGCATGGAAGCGGCACGCAAGCTGGTTGGCTATGCCTCCGAACAGGCCCATGGGTGTATCGGCAAGACATTTGACATTCTGGGACTCGGCCGCGAATCGTTGCGAAAGGTGCCTTGTGACACAGATTTTCGCATGCAGCCCAAGGCCCTTGCCGAAATGATCCGGCAAGACCGTGATGCGGGCCTCGCACCATTCTGCATCATCGGAACCGCTGGCAGCGTCAATGTCGGCGCAGTCGACCCGCTGGATATACTCGCCCGCCTCGCGAAATCGCAGGGTCTGTGGTTCCATGTTGACGGGGCCTTCGGGGCGACGGCCATCCTCAGCCCTACCCTTGCGCCGCGGCTGAGGGGAATCGAACAGGCCGACAGCATCGCCTTTGATTTTCACAAGTGGTTGCATGTGAACTATGATGCCGGCTTTGTCCTGATGCGCGATGCACAAGACCAGCTGCGTGCCTTTTCCGACCGGCCCGAATATCTGGCCAGTGCCGACAGGGGGCTTGCCGCCGGCAACCCGTGGTTCTGTGAATATGGCCCCGAGCTGTCACGCAGCTTTCGTGCGCTCAAGGTCTGGTATCAACTGGCCCGCTTCGGCACTGATCGGCTCGGCCGCGCGATTGAACGCAATGTTTCTCAGGCACAATATCTGGGCAAGCTGATCGCGCCCAACGACAAGCTTGAACTGATGGCCCCTGTGGGGCTGAATATCGTCTGCTTTCGTTTCAATCCCGGCGGCCTGGCGGATGACCGACTTGATCGCCTGAACGCCGAAATCGTCATCATGCTTCAGGAAAGCGGGATCGCCGCCCCTTCGACAACCCGCCTTCATGGCAGGCTGGCCATTCGGGTGAACCTGACAAACCACCGAACCCGCAAAAAGGATCTGGATATCCTTGTGGATCAGGTTCTCACCTTGGGCGCCAGGCTGACCTGAACCCGAGGTCACCCTTGCAGGCGCACGCCCATGGGGGCAATCATTGCGCGTAACAAGGAGGATCCGATGTCAGACCGTGTTCAGATCACCATCACCGACCACGTCGCCGAGGTCGCCCTTGCCCGGCCCGAGAAGATGAATGCGCTGGACATGGAAATGTTCGCGGCCATCGCCAGGGCGGGCGAGGAGCTGAAAGACAACCGGGATGTCCGGGCGATTATCCTGTATGGGCAGGGCGACAACTTTTGCGCAGGGATCGACACCAACGTCTTTGGCGACATGATCGCCCGGATTGACGAGATCCGACGCGAGATGCTCAACCCTCCGGCGGGCGAGGTGGCCAATCTTTTCCAGAAACCCGTTCATGTATGGCACGAAGTGTCGGTGCCGGTGATCGCCGCGCTGCAAGGCAATGTCTTTGGCGGCGGTGCCCAGATCGCGCTTGCCGCGGATTTCCGCATCGCCGCGCCCGATATCCGCTTTTCGATCATGGAAAACAAATGGGGCCTCGTTCCCGACATGGGCCTCACCCGCAGCCTGCCGCGGCTTGTGCGCGCGGATATCGCCAAGGAACTGGTCATGACCGCCCGCATTCTGGATGGCGCTGAGGCACGCGATCTTGGGCTGGTTACCCGGCTTGCCGATGATCCCCTCTCGGCCGCCCGCGCATTTGCCGCCGATCTTGCCGCGCGCTCGCCCGAGGCGATTCAGGGGGCGAAAAGGCTGATTGATCGCAGCTGGACAATGGACGCGGCTGACAGCCTGCGCCTTGAGGCCGAAATTCAGGCCCCCATCATCGGCAGCCCCAACCAGGTCGAGGCCGTTATGGCCAATGTGCAAAAACGCAAGCCGAATTTCCGCTGACCCCGAACACAACGACGCCCCGCCCCAAGGGGCAAGGCGTCGTGTCACCCAAGCGATTGACGCATTCGGTCAGTGCACGTTGACCGGCGAAAAATCGTTCTGGCGCGCCAGCGCAAAGGCCAGCTTGCGATTGCGCACAAGGGCCAGCCGCTGACCGTCCTTGTCGTGAACCGCATAAAGATGCGACAGGCCGCCCGCATATGCGCGAATTTCAGGTGGCAGTTCCTCTACCGAAATCGGGCGGACATAGACGATCGGCGCATCATCGGATTTGCCGAAATCATATTTGTGGTTCATCCTGTCCTCCTCTCTTTTCAGCCCCTCTTGATCTTGATGGTCTGAACGACGGATTCGGGTTCGACCTTTTTCAGATCAACATGCAAAAGCCCGTTTTCCAGCTTTGCACCAACCACCTCGACCCCATCGGCCAGAACGAAGTTGCGCTGAAACTGGCGCGCAGCGATCCCGCGATGCAGGAACACGCGATCATCTTCTTCGTCGGGTTGCCGTCCGCGAATCGACAGTTGCCGATCCTCGACGGTGATCGAAATGTCATCTTCCGAGAACCCGGCAACAGCCAGCGTGATGCGATAGCTGTCATCCGACGATTGTTCGATATTGTACGGCGGATAGCCGTCATTGCCCGTCCGTGCGGTGCGTTCCACAAGGCGGTCAAGCTGCTCGAATCCAAGAAGGAACGGATGCGAGGCGAATGTCATCTTTGTCATATGTCCAAGCCCTTGTCTTTAAGCGACTCCATCAGCGAACCCGTCATCGGCTTTCGCTGAAAGAAATATGGGGGCTGCGCCCGGCAAACTCAAGATCTGCGGTTTTTGTCTTTCTCGTGCAGTGGTATAGAATGGAAAACCAGCATGTTTTCGCCCCCATATCCCGACAGCCAAGGCAGGCATCCGATGACGGACACCCCCCAGATGGATCGCAACGAGGTATTGCGTGTCGAACTCAAAATCCTTCAGCAGGAACATCGCGACCTGGACGAAGCCATCGCCGCGCTGCACGAAAAGCGCCATGTCGACGCGCTGACCCTGCAACGCCTCAAACGCCGCAAGCTGGCACTGAAGGACAAGATTGCACAAATCGAGGATGCGCTGACACCAGACATCATTGCGTAATCGAACCGGGAGGCTATATTGCGCGCTTCCTGTTATCAGCCGGGGCAAGACAGATGACACAGATCAGGGTCGGCATCATCATGGGCAGCCAGTCGGACTGGCCAACCATGAAAGAGGCGGCAAACATCCTCGACGAGCTGGGTGTCGCATACGAAACAAGGATCGTTTCCGCCCACCGGACACCCGATCGCCTGTACGAATATGGCCGCACCGCGGTAGAACGCGGGCTCAAGGTGATCATCGCAGGCGCAGGCGGTGCCGCCCATCTGCCGGGCATGATGGCATCAAAGACCCGCGTGCCGGTTCTTGGCGTGCCGGTTCAGACCCGCGCGCTTTCGGGGGTGGATTCGCTATATTCCATCGTGCAGATGCCAAAGGGCTTTCCGGTCGGCACCATGGCCATTGGCGCAGCTGGCGCTGCCAATGCCGGTCTGATGGCGGCCGCGATACTGGCCAATGAAGACGCCGCGCTGGCCACAAGGCTGGACGAATGGCGGCAGGCGTTATCGGATTCCATACCGCAGGAGCCTGTCGATGAGTAACCCGCTGCACCCCGGCGCGACGATCGGTATTCTGGGGGGCGGGCAGCTTGGCCGCATGTTGTTGGTCGCCGCCGCCCGTCTTGGCTTCAAGACCCACATCTACGACCCCTCCCCCAACCCTCCGGCGGGCCATGTTGCGGCCAGGGTGTTTACCGCACCCTATGACGACCTGAACGCCATTCGCGCCTTTGCCGAAAGCGTCGAGATCGTCACATTCGAGTTCGAAAACATCCCCGCCGATGCGCTGAACGCGATCGAGGAAATCTGCCCGGTGCTTCCCGGTGGCACGGCGCTGGTGGTGTCGCAGGACCGGGTGCTTGAAAAGGATTTCATCAAGGGGCTGGGGCTGAAAACGGCCCCCTATGCGCAGGTGGACGACCTTGAAAGCCTGCAAAGGGGGCTCGATCAGGTCGGGACCCCGGCGATATTGAAAACCCGGCGTTTCGGCTATGACGGCAAGGGGCAGGCGCGCATTGACGACCCGTCTCAAGCCGCCAAGGCCCTTGACGCAATCGACCGGCGTCCTGCGCTGCTGGAAGGTTTTGTCGAATTTGAGCGCGAGATATCGGTCATCGGCGCCCGTTCGATCGATGGAACCGTGATCTGCTATGATCCGGGCGAGAACGTCCATGAAACCGGCATCCTGCGCACGACAACCGTGCCCGCCACGATCACCAACGCACAGGCCACGGATGCCGTCATCCTGACAGGCCAGATACTGAACGCACTCAACTATGTCGGGGTCATGGGGGTCGAGCTGTTCGTCACGCGACAGGGTCTGCTTGTGAACGAGATCGCGCCAAGGGTGCACAATTCCGGCCACTGGACACAGAATGGCTGTGTCATCGACCAGTTCGAACAGCACATCCGCGCCATTGCCGGCTGGCCGCTGGGCGACGGGCAACGACATTCGAACGTCGTGATGACAAACCTTCTGGGTGACGAGGCCAGCTGCCCCCAGATGCTTGCCCGCGATGCCACCGCCGCACTGCATCTTTACGGCAAGACCGAATCGCGTCCCGGCAGGAAAATGGGGCATATCAACCGCATCACCGGCCCGGCAGGCGGCTGATCCGCAACGACAGCCCCCTGCCCGACCGGTTTTACATTGACATCCCTTCCCGAGAGGTCTTTGAAACGGCAGCGCCCCGGCGCATGATCCCCAATTCGACGGAAACGGTACGATATGGAAAGCTTCCTGATCCTCGGCTTCTTCATGGGTATGGGCCACGCGCTTGAGGCTGACCACCTTGCTGCTGTCGGCACGCTTGCCTCAACCGGCAAAGCCACGCCAAAACGTCTGGCCCTTCTTGGGGCAAGCTGGGGCTTCGGACATACGACCACGCTGTTTCTGATCAGCATGCCGGTCGTTGTCTTCGGCTATGTGCTGACAACCCGCGTGGCCGCTGGCTTTGAAACCTTTGTCGGTGTCATGCTGATCGCGCTGGGGGCACGCGTCGTCTGGAAGCTGTGGCGCAACAAGGTGCATTTCCACCTGCACGACCACGGGGATGGCCGGCCCCATTTCCACGCACACAGCCACCTGCATTCACACATGCCGCACGCAGATGATCCGCATCACCACGAACATGGCGCATTTTCGCTTCGGGCCTATGTTGTCGGGCTGGCCCATGGTGCTGCAGGCTCGGCCGCGCTGGTGGCGATTGCCGCGGCAGCCACACAGAATGCCGTGACGGCGATGGGCTATATCCTGATCTTCGGGCTTGGTTCGGTGCTGGGAATGGCTGCGCTGACCTATACCGCAAGCTGGCCCCTCAAGCTGGCCGAGGCAACTGCCGCGCGCTTCATGGGGGTTGTGCAGCTGCTCGTCGCGGGCGTCGCCGTCTTTATCGGGATCCAGTCGATCATGGAAAACGGGCCGGTATTCCTGGGGATCGGCTGAGCCGCAGTTAACGCAAGCATCGGCGATATTATACCAGACGGTTGAACATGTCCTTTGGGGCGCAATACCTTCCCCCAGGGGAAGAGTCGGCGATGCGCAGTTCTGCCGCACATATATTTATTATTGTATTTCAAGAAGTTAACGGCTTGCTGGTGCCCCGCATTCTCCCTTGACTCGGACCCGCCCCTTTCCTAGGTTCCGCGCAACTGTCGAAGGGAACTTCCCGATGCCTGACGCACGCGATCCAGACGATCTGGAACAGCTGGAGGCCCGCATTCGGGCAGCAAAGGCAAGCAAGGAAGGTGGGCTTCGACATGGTGGCCAGGAAACGGCGGTAGGCGCCGTCTGGCAAATGGTTCTGGAGCTTGTCGTCGGCATGGCGATGGGTTCGGGCATCGGGTACGGGCTTGACGCCCTGTTCGGGACACTCCCGATCTTCCTGATGCTGTTTTCGCTGCTGGGTTTTGCAGCCGGGGTTCGCACGATGATGCGCACGGCGGCAGACATGCAGAAGCGTCAAGAAAAGTCGGCCAAAGCCGACAACGCTGAGAGATAACCGGCCCCAACGGGGCGCAAGGACGAGGTAACGAAATGGCAACCGAAGGCGGACCGAATATCCACCCGATGGAACAGTTCGTGGTCAAGCCGCTTTTCGGCGGACACGAGCTGAACTGGTATACCCCGACCAACGTGACGTTGTGGATGGGTATTGCGGTGCTTGTTGCGGTCACGCTGCTGATCATCGGCACACGGCGCCGGGCAATCGTGCCCACGCGCTCGCAGCTGCTGGCCGAGGGGCTGTACGGTTTCGTCTACAAGATGATCGAAGACATCAACGGCAAGGCAGGGCTCAAATACTTTCCCTATATCTTTACGCTGTTCACCTTCATCCTGATCTCGAACACCCTCGGGCTGGTGCCCTACAGCTTTACCACCACCAGCCAGGCAGCGGTAACCGTGGTTCTGGCGCTCGCCGTGTTCCTGACCGTGACCACCATCGGACTGGTCAAGAACGGCGTCGGTTTCCTCAAGGTCTTCTGGATCACAAGTGCGCCGCTGCCACTGCGGCCGATCCTCGCCATCATCGAGATCATTTCCTACTTTGTCCGCCCGGTCAGCCACTCTATCCGACTGATGGGCAACATGATGGCCGGCCACGCCGTCATCAAGGTTTTCGCAGGTTTCGCCGGTGTGCTTGGCCTGTTCTCGTTCTTTCCGATCATCGCCATCATGGCCGTGCTCGGGCTCGAATTGATCGTGGTCTTCATTCAGGCCTACGTCTTCACAATTCTGACCGTCATCTACATGAACGACGCCCTCCATCCCGGCGGGCACTGAGGTCGGAACAACCTATCCAGCCATTCTTATCAAAGGAGAAATCAAATGGCAGCTGAAAGCGAACTGGTACAAATGGGTGCCCTGATTGGTGCCGGCCTTGCATGTACGGGCATGGGCGGCGCCGCCATCGGCATCGGTCACGTTGTCGGCAACTACCTGTCGGGTGCCCTGCGCAACCCGTCGGCAGCCAGCAGCCAGACAGCCACCATGTTCATCGGCATCGCGTTCTCGGAAGCGCTGGGGATCTTCTCGTTCCTCGTGGCACTTCTGCTGATGTACGCACAATAACTGCCCAGGCCGGATTTCGTTCGGGCGACCCCGGCCACCGGCCGGGTTCGCCGAGGTTTTCTGGAGAGGCCGTCAATGGTTGGCTCCGAGATTCGAGGAGGGTGCAGATGGCATCTGGAATCAGATTGGCAGCACTGACATCGCTGCTGGCATCCGGTGGTACCGCCGCTTTCGCGGCGGCCGAAGAAGGCGAGAAAACCGGGATGCCGCAGCTCGACTTTGGCACCTACCCCAACCAGATCTTCTGGCTGGTGGTCACGCTGCTTGTTCTCTACTTTCTTCTCAGCCGGATCGCGCTGCCGCGCATCGCGTCCATCCTGAGCGAACGTCAGGGGGCCATTGCCCGCGACCTCGAACAGGCCGAAGAGCTGCGCCGCAAGGCCGTGGCAGCCGAAGAAGCATACAAACAGGCACTTGCCGACGCGCGGGCCGAGGCGAACCAGATCATTGCCGAGGCAAAAGCCGAGATCCAGAAGGAAATGGATGCTGCCAACGCCAAGGCCGAAGCCGAAATCGCAGCCCGCACCGCGGAATCGGAAAAGCGCATTGCCGAGATCCGCTCTGGCATGATGCAGGCGGTCGAGGATGTTGCCCGGGATACCGCTGTCGAAATCATCGACGCCATTCTTCCCGGCATTGCCGATCCCAAGCTGGTGGCCGATACGGTTGCCGCCAAGGTAAAGGAATGATCGCGATGAAAAAGCCCATCCTGATGTCTGTCGCCCTTGCAGCCGCAACAGCATCGCCCGCCCTTGCAGCCGAAGGCGAGGCAATGTTTTCGCTGAACAACGCGGAGTTCGTCGTTCTGATTGCGACCGTCCTGTTCGCGGCCTTTCTCGTCTATCTCAAGGTGCCCGGCATGGTCACCAAGATGCTGGACCAGAAAGCCGACGAAATCCGCAGCGAACTGGACGAGGCCCGCCGCCTGCGCGAAGAAGCCCAGGGCATCCTGGCGTCTTACGAGCGCAAGCAGAAAGAGGTCAAGGAACACGCCGAAGGCATCGTCAAACACGCCAAGCAGGAAGCGGCCGCCGCGGCCGAACGTGCCATGGCCGACATCAAGGAATCGATCGCTCGCCGCCTGAGGGCCGCCGAAGATCAGATTGCCTCGGCCGAAGCAGCGGCCGTTCGCGAGGTCCGCGATGCGGCCATCGCAGTTGCCATCGAAACGGCCCGCGACGTCATCACGAAAAAGATGACGGCCAAGGAAGGCAATGCGCTGATCGATCAATCCATTCAGGAAGTCGAGCGCAAGCTGCACTGATCTGCCGACATTATCTGCAAAAAGGCCCGGTTACGATTGCCGGGCCTTTTTCGTTGCAGACGGGTCTTGTGCCGAAGCATCCCCGTTTCGCCGCCCGGCCAGTGCGGCAAGCAGGGTGCGCGCCGTGATTTCACCGACAAGATTGCCTTTCTGGGTGACCCCCAGCCGCGCGCATCCGTTTTCGATCTTTTCCATCGCCACCTGGATTCGCGCCTCGGCATCAACCGACAGCTCGGGCGCGGGGCCGTTACTGGGCTGCATGACATCCCGGGCGCGCAGCACCCCCAGCGGGTTCATATGGGCCACGAAATCGGCCACGTATCCGTTCGCCGGGTTCATGAAGATATCGCGCGGCGTGCCGCTTTGCACGATGCGGCCGCCTTCCATTATGGCGATGCGGTCGCCCAGCTTGAAGGCTTCGTCCAGATCGTGACTGACAAAGATGATGGTCCGCTTGAGGCGCGCCTGCAATTCGATCAGCTCGTCCTGAAGGCGCGTGCGGATCAGGGGATCAAGCGCCGAAAACGGTTCATCCATCAGCAGGATCGGGGCTTCGGTGGCAAAGGCGCGGGCCAGACCGACGCGTTGCTGCATGCCGCCCGACAGCTCGGCCACCTTGCGGTCGGCCCAGTCAGACAGCCCGACCAGCGCCAGCTGTTCATCGACTCGCCTCTTGCGCTCGGCCGGCTCCATGCCGGCAAGCTCGAGGCCCAGCCCGATATTCGCCCGCACACTGCGCCAGGGCAGCAGCCCGAACTGTTGAAACACCATGGATATGCGCCGCAACCGCATTTCACGCAATGTGGCGCGGTCGGCGTGGGTCACATCAACCATGCGACCGCCATCATTGACCCGCACACAGCCCCGGGCGACCCGGTTCAGGCCATTGACCGCGCGCAGCAATGTTGACTTGCCCGACCCTGACAGCCCCATGAGGACCAGTATCTCGCCCTCGTCAACCGTGAGCGAACAATCATGCACCCCCAGCACCTGCCCCGTTGCGGCCTCGACCTCGGCCCGGCTCTGCCCCTTGTCCATCAGCGGCAGCGCGCGCTCTGGACGACCGCCAAACACGATCGAAACCGCGTCGAATTCGACAGCGACAGTCATTTCCCACCCCCGTCGCGCAGGCGCAGCATGCGATCAAGAATGATGGCCACCACAACGATGATGAAACCGCTTTCAAAGCCCAGTGCGGTATTCACCTGGTTCAGCGCCCGCACCACCGGCACGCCCAACCCGTCGGCCCCGACAAGTGCGGCAATCACCACCATCGACAGTGAAAGCATGATGGTCTGGTTCAGCCCGGTCATGATCTGGGGCAACGCCCAGGGCAGTTCGACCTTCCACAGCATCTGACGACGAGTGGCGCCAAAGGCCTCGGCCGCTTCCAGCAATGCCGTCGGCGTCGAGGATACGCCCAGATGGGTCAGACGGATGGGGGCAGGCAGAACGAATATGACCGTCGCCATCAGGCCCGGAACCATGCCGATGCCAAAGAACACGATGGCCGGGATCAGGTAAACAAAGGTCGGAAGCGTCTGCATCAGGTCAAGCACCGGCCGCATCCACGCATAAAGACGGGGACGGTGGGCAGCCGCTATGCCGATCGGCACGCCGACGGCCATGCAAACCAGACAGGCCGACAGAACCAGCGTCAGGCTTTCGGTTGTTTCCGTCCAGTATCCCTGGTTGAGAATGAACAGAAAGCCAAGCGTGATCAGGGCAGCGGTCTTCCATGACCTCTGCAAGGCCCAGGTAAGCGCGACAAAGACCGCGATCACTGCCAGCGGCGGTGGTGACTGCAACACCCAAAGGATGCCATTGATAAGGCTTTCAAGCCCGCTTGCCAGCCCATCAAAGAACCACGCTGCGTTATCCTGCAACCAGTCAAAGCCGTGCTTGGCCAGCTTGCCGACCGGGATCTTGCTGTCTGTCAACCACTCCACCGGATATTTCCCCTGCCGGAAAGATCAGTTTGCCCGTCTGTTGCCCGGAACAATCCACGCATCTGTATCACAGGCAGTCTTACCCTACCGCCCTTCAACCAATAATGTCCTGTGGAAAATTCCGTGGCAAGAAAAGGCCCCCGCCAATCGGCAGAGGCCCGGTTCTTGTGTTCAGAGGCCGAACGCCGCCTTTACCGCGGCCAGCCCGTCACCACCGCTTTTGGTCTTTACGCCTTTCAGCCAGCCATCCAGCACCGACGGATGTGCCTTGATCCATGCAACCGCCGCTTTTGCGGGATCCTCGCCATCATCCAGAATGGCGCCCATGATCTCGTTTTCCATGGCCAGCGTGAATTTGAGGTTCTTCAGCAGCGCACCGACATTGGGGCATTCATTCACATAGCCCGCGCGGGTGTTGGTATAAACGGTTGCCCCGCCCAGGTTGGGGCCAAACCAGTCATCCCCGCCGGTCAGATAGGTCATCTTGAAATTGGCGTTCATGGGATGCGGTTCCCATCCCAGAAAGATGATCGGCTGCTTCTTCTTGTCGGCGCGCGCGACCTGCGCCAGCATCCCCTGCTCGGAGCTTTCCTTGAGGGTAAAACCCTTGAGGCCGAACGCATTGGTTTCAATCATCTTCAGGATCAGGGCATTACCGTCATTGCCCGGCTCGATCCCATAGATCTTGCCGCCCAGCTCGTCCTTGAACTTGGCGATATCGGCAAAGTCGTGAATGCCCAGCGCCGCGCCATAGCTGTTGGTGGCCAGCGTGTATTTCGCGCCCTCAAGATTGACTCCGACGACATCGACCTGGCCCTTGTCCTGATAGGGCTTGATGATGTCGGCCATGGTCGGCATCCAGTTGCCGAGGAACACATCCACATCGCCCTTGGCCATCGAGGCATAGGTCACGGGAACCGAAAGCACCTTGATGCTGGTCTCATAGCCCAGCGCCTTGAGAACCTCGGTCGTTGCCGCGGTGGTGGCCGTGATGTCCGTCCAGCCCACATCGGAAAAGGTGACCTTGTCGCAGCTTCCGGCCGCAAACCCGGGTGAGGCGATTGTCGCAGCCACAGCGAGGGCTGCCCCCAGTTTGAAAATGTTCATGATTCCGGTTCTCCCATTTGCAAACGCCGGGCCCGCCATTGCCGCATCTCGCAATCGCCAGGTCCGTTTTATTGATTGACTACTCAATTAAGAGTGATCCAGACTGGAAAAGCAAGATTCTTTTTTGAACCTGGGAAACAGATGCCAAAAATCGGAATGGAACCCATCCGGCGCAACGCCCTGATCGAGGCGACAATCGACGAGATCGGCAAGGCGGGTTCGCTGAACGTCACCGTGGCGCAGATCGCGCGGCGTGCCGGAATGTCCACCGCATTGGCGCATCACTATTTTGGCTCCAAGGACCAGATGTTTCTTGCAGCGATGCGTCATATCATGACGGCATTCGGCGCGCGCACCCGGGCCGAACTGGCGGCCGCACGAGGCCCGCGTGAAAGGCTGAATGCCATCATAGCGGCCTCGTTCGACGAACGCGAATTCCGGCCCGAAGTCGTTTCGTCCTGGCTGTCGTTCTATGTCCAGGCACAAAACAACCCCGGCGCACGACGCCTGCTGAACGTCTATACGGGCCGTCTGCATTCGAATCTGGTCTTCAACCTGCGCCAACTGACCAATATCGCCAACGCACATGCAATCGCCAACGGCGTCGCCGCTCTGATCGACGGACTGTATATCCGCCAGGCACTGCACAACAACCGGATGGACCGTTTCCAGACCATGGGCCTTGTCTGGGACTATCTCGACCTCAAACTGGGGCAGGCGGGGCGCATGATGAAGGATCCTCTTGATCCATCCCGGTTGGCAACATCACCATGATTGACGCGGATTATGTCATCATTGGCGCCGGCTCTGCCGGATGCGCGCTGGCCAGTCGCCTGTCCGAAGACGCCCGCAACAAGGTGTTGGTGATCGAGTTCGGGGGCTCGGATGCCGGCCCCTTCATTCAGATGCCCGCCGCGCTGAGCTATCCCATGAACATGCGTCGCTATGACTGGGGGTTTGCAACCGAACCCGAACCGCATCTGGGCGGGCGGCGTCTGGTGACACCGCGCGGCAAGGTGGTCGGAGGGTCAAGCTCGATCAACGGGATGGTCTATGTCCGCGGCCATGCAAGAGACTATGACCACTGGGCTG
This sequence comes from Paracoccaceae bacterium, assembly GCA_015487165.1. Taxonomy (GTDB): domain Bacteria; phylum Pseudomonadota; class Alphaproteobacteria; order Rhodobacterales; family Rhodobacteraceae; genus UBA5972. The sequence continues at coordinate 17,040 of WFQE01000131.1, forward strand.
AAAGCGGCGCTACGGGTTGGGATTTCGCCCATGTACTGCCCTATTTCAAGCGGATGGAAAACTGGCACGGAGGCGCCAATAGTGACGGGTGGAGGGGGCGACAGGGGCCTTTGCATGTGACGCGCGGCCCCCGCCGGAACCCCCTGTATCACGCCTTTGTCGAGGCCGGGCGCCAAGCGGGCTATGAAACCACCGATGATTATAATGGCCACAAGCAGGAGGGCTTTGGCCCGATGGACCAGACCGTCTGGCGCGGTCGTCGCTGGTCTGCGGCCAATGCCTATCTGAAACCTGCGCTGAAACGGCCCAATCTGCGCCTGATCCGCGCCTTTGCACGGCGCGTCGAAATAAGCGACGGGCGGGCAACGGGGGTTCAGGTCACGTATCGCGGAAGAACCGAAACCATCAGGGCCCGACGCGAGGTCATCCTGTCGGCAAGCGCGATCAACTCGCCCAAGCTGTTGATGCTGTCGGGCATCGGGCCCGCACGCCACCTTCGGGAACACGGCATTCCGGTGATTGCCGACCGGCCCGGCGTCGGGCAGAACCTGCAGGATCACCTGGAACTTTACATCCAGATGAAATCGCGTCAGCCAATCACGCTGTACAAGCACTGGAACCTGTTTTCCAAGGCATGGATAGGGGCGCAGTGGTTGTTGACCAAAACCGGCCTCGGGGCATCGAACCAGTTTGAAAGCGCGGGCTTTATCCGGTCGCGCGCGGGGGTGGAATACCCTGATATCCAGTATCACTTTTTGCCAATGGCGGTGCGCTATGACGGGCGCGCCGCTGCCCAGGGGCACGGGTTTCAGGCCCATGTGGGGCCAATGCGCTCGAACGCCCGCGGGAAGGTGTGGCTGGCCTCGAACCAACCTGAAACGCCCCCCAGGATCCTGTTCAACTATATGAGCGACGAAAAAGACTGGCAGGATTTCCGCCTGTGCATCCGCCTCACCCGCGAGCTGTTCGCCCAGCCCGCCTTTGCCCCTTATGCAGATGGTGAAATCCAGCCAGGCCCGCATGTGCGCTCGGATGACGAGATCGACGGTTTCGTACGTGAAAACGTCGAAAGCGCATTCCACCCCTGCGGCACCTGCCGGATGGGGGATGCGAATGACCCGATGTCGGTCGTGGATCCGGAATGCAGGGTTATCGGGATCAAAGGGCTGCGCGTCGTCGATAGCTCGATCTTTCCGCGAATCACCAACGGCAACCTGAACGCGCCCTCGATCATGGTCGGAGAACGTGCCGCCGATCTGATCCTGGGGAAAACCCTTGCCCCCGAGCAGGCAGAGCCGTGGATCCACCCGCACTGGCGCAAAGCCCAGCGATAGGGGGTGCCTTGGCAATCAACGGAAAACCGTGTGGGAATACGGTGGTAGCCCGTAGGGGAGTCGAACCCCTCTTTCCAGGTTGAAAACCTGGCGTCCTAACCGATAGACGAACGGGCCACACAGAGACCGTGGGGCGCCTTTTAGTCCGTGCCCCGCCCCCGCGCAAGAGGGATTTTTACCGATTTGGCGATTTTCAGCCCCGCATTCAACCCTGTGCAGGGGCCGCGTCTTCGACCCGCAGCTTGACGCGCCGCCGCCCACCCCAGCTGTCGATTTCCAGACGACCGGCGACATGAAAGATCGCGCCGCGGTGGTTTTCCAGCATCCCGCCAAGGGGCGAATCAAACGCACGAAAGGCGATCGATTCCAGGCGGCCGCCACTTTCATCGGCAAAGGTGATCTGAAGGTGGTTTTCACCTACCCGGCGGGTATGGGTGATTCTGACGGATGGCAGCGCAAAACGCGGGGCGGGCGCGCCTGCGCCGAACGGGCCCGCACGATCAAGTTCCTCGACAAGCTCGGTCGTCGCCCCCCTGACCGCCAGCATCCCGTCAAGACGCAGATCGGCAGGCCCGGCAAGACCCGCGCCCTGTGCGGCCAGAAGCTCGCCCAGGCGCGCCATTGCGGGTTCAAGCATGTCGCGGCTCAGGCTCAGCCCGGCGGCCATCTTGTGACCACCGCCCTTTTCGATCAGCCCCTCGCTGACCAGCCGCGCGATGGCTGCGCCAAGATCGATACCGCTGACCGACCGGCCGGAACCCTTGCCCTGATCGCCATCGAACCCGATCACGATGGCCGGTCGGTTGGTGGCCTCTTTCAGCCGTGCCGCCACGATACCGACAACACCAGGATGCCATCCCTCGCCCGCAGCCCATGCAAGCGGGCCGTCAAGGCCCCGCTCCTCGGCCTGCGCCATGGCCTGAAGACGCACCTGTTCTTCGATGTCGCGGCGTTCCTTGTTCAGCTGCTCCAGCCGTTCCGCCAACGCGACCGCCTCGTGTTGGTCGCGCGTCGCCAGAAGGCGCGCACCAAGATCTGCCTGCCCGATACGCCCACCGGCATTTACCCTTGGCCCCAGCATGAACCCCAGGTGATAGGCCTCGGGCGCCGTGTTCAGCCGCGCAACGTCGGACAGCGCCACCAGCCCCGGCCGCGCGCGCCGCGCCATCACCTTGAGGCCCTGCCGCACAAGCGCCCTGTTCAGCCCCGTAAGCGGCGCCACATCGGCAACCGTCGCCAGCGCCACCAGGTCGAGCAGGGCCATCAGGTCGGGCAACTGGCGCCCCTGGTCGCGCATCAGGCGGTTGACCGCGACCAGCAGCATGAAAACCACACCAGCCGCGCAAAGATAGCCCAGATCGCCCGTTTCATCCTGACGGTTCGGGTTGACAACCGCATATGCGGGGGGCAGCGTTTCACCCCCCTGATGGTGATCCAGCACGATCACATCCACCGGACTGGCGGCCGCAATGGGACCATGTGAAAGCGTGCCGCAATCGACACAGACGATCAGGTCGTGATCCCGCGCCAGCATTTTCATCGCGGCGTCATTGGGGCCATAGCCTTCATCGATGCGGTCGGGCACATATAATGTCGCGGAGATCCCCAGGTCGCGCAGCCAGTCAAGCAACAGCGCCGCCGAAGAACCGCCATCAACATCATAATCGGCAAAAATCGCGATTTTCTGCCCGCCGGTCACGGCGGCGGCAAACCTTTTCGCCGCCTTGTCCATGTCGCGCAGGATGGACGGATCCGGCATCAGGTCGCGCAAGGCTGGCGAAAGGAACTGTTCCGCCTCGGGCGCGGACACGCCCCTGCGGGCCAGCACGTTGCACAGAGGGGCCGGCAGGCCGGTTTCCTGGGCGAGGGCCTGCGCATGGCGTTCAAGCGTCTCGCCAGGCCCGACCCAGCGCCGCCCCGTGATCGATGCCTCTACGCCAAGAAATGCGCGCGCGGGGTCCGACGTCATGATTTGCGCCTGAACCGGCGACAATTCTGCCGCCTGACCGAACCCGTCTTGGAGCGCAACAACAGGGTTTCGGTCGAAATATGAACATCATCGCGCCGGATCCCCTTGACCAGCGCGGAATCAGTGATGCCGGTGGCGGCAAAAACCACATCATCGCGGATCATCTCGTCAAGCGACCAGATCACGGCAGTGTCGGAAATACCGGCATGGCGGGCGCGAGCGGCCTCGTCGCTGTTGCGCACGACCAGCCGGCCCTGCATCTGCCCGCCAAGACATTTCAACGCGGCGGCGGCAAGCACCCCCTCGGGGGCGCCACCAAGTCCCATATACAGATCGATCCCCGTGCGCGCGGGCTCGGCACAGGCCATCACGCCCGAGACATCGCCATCACTGATCAGCCGCACCCGCGCGCCCGTTTCCCTGATTTCGGTGATCAGCGCCTCGTGGCGGGGACGGTCCAGCACGCAGACGGTCAGCTCTTCGGGCGCGCAGTTGCGAAACCCTGCAACGGCGGCGATCCTTTCCGACGGGGTCATTTCAAGGCTCAACAGCCCATCAGGATAGCCCGGCCCGATCGCCAGCTTATCCATATAGATCGGGGGCACCCGCAACATCGAATCGCGCGGCCCGATCGCCACGACTGACAGCGCATTGGGCATGTCCTTGGCCGCAAGGGTGCGCCCCTCAAGCGGCATCAGGGCGATATCCACCGAAGGCCCCTCTCCGGTGCCAAGCTTCTGGCCGACAAACAGCGTGTCTGTATCCAGCTCGTCCCCTTCGCCGATGGCGATATGACCGTCGATGTTCATCCCCCCCAACACATGCTGCATCGCACATGCCGCTGCGGTATCTGCCGCATCCTCGTCGCCACGGCCAATATGGTCGGCCGTCGCCAGCGCCGCCGCCTCGGACACGCGCGCCAGACTCAGCGACAGCAGCCGGTCATTGAATTCTTCGGTTTTTTCCTGCTGCAGATCAGCCATGCCGCCCGCCCCCTGTTAAGGTCTTTCCCCAAGACCTAACGCGCCAACGGCGGTGCTGGCAAGTCGGCTGATATGGCGACCGGTTCAGACTTCCTCGATACGGATGGCAACCGGGTCTTCCAGGCTGACGCCCGTCGCCTTGATCCCCTCAAGCGCATGATCCAGCTCGGCCCGCGTTGTCTTGTGGGTGACCATCAGAACCGGTGCAGCGGTATCCTTGTGGCTGTACTGGCGCATCCGGTCGATGGACACGCCCGCATCGGCCAGCGCGCGCGCGACCTTGGCCAGCACACCGGGTGCATCCTTGAGGGTCAGGCGCAGATAGAATGCCGCCGGCGCCGAGGCCTGCGCCGCCTGCACATGGGCCAGCGAGCTTGCCGGCTGTCCGAATGTGGACAGGCGGAA
>WFQE01000132.1 GCA_015487165.1 Paracoccaceae bacterium
CAGGCGATCAGGGTGTGGTCGGGCAACAACATCAAGGCGTATATTTCGCGCGAAACGGGCAAACCCGATGCACGGCTGATGTGCGGCGATCAGGAAATTCCGATCAGTTGAACCTGCTGCGCAGCCCAGAACGTGCCGCACAACGCGTAGATGCCGGTATGTTGCGAGTATCAGACCATCGCGTCAGCGCGCAGCCGCCTTCGCATCCTCGGCCATCTCGAACCGCTTGTCGCAATAGGGGCATTCGACCCAGCCTTTGTCGGCCGGGATATGCAGCCAGACGCGCGGGTGGCCCAGAGGCCCGCCGCCACCATCACAGGACACGCGCGCGGTCGTGACGGTTTCGGTTTCGGGCGCTTCAATGGTCATGTCTGACTCCGTCTTATCGCTAAGGGGTGAATTGACCCCGGGATCGGCGCCATGATAGCGAACGAAAGCGCGGGGGCAAGGGGCCGACACGCGCAAAACGGGGGTTTCATGACCGATTTTGCCATCCAGATTTCCGACCTGCGCAAGACCTATGCCCCAACCCGGCGCATAACGGGCAAAGAGGCCCTCAAGGGGATCGACCTGAACATCCGCACCGGCAAGGTATTTGGCCTTCTGGGGCCGAACGGAGCCGGAAAATCGACCCTGATCAACATTCTGGCGGGGCTGGTCGTCAAGACGTCCGGGCAGGTCACAATCTGGGGCTTTGATCAGGACGTCAACCCGCGCCAGTCGCGCGCCTCCATCGGTGTCGTGCCGCAAGAGCTGAACCTTGACGCCTTTCTCACCCCACGCGAGGCGGTCGAGGTGCAGGCGGGGCTTTACGGCATCCCGAAATCCGCCCGCCGGACAGATGAAATCCTTTCCCGCGTCGGGCTGTCCGACAAGGCCGATGCCTATGCGCGTTCGCTTTCAGGCGGCATGCGGCGCCGGCTGTTGCTGGCCAAGGCGATGGTGCATTCGCCCCCCATCCTGGTGCTGGACGAGCCCACCGCCGGTGTCGATATCGAACTGCGGCGCATGTTGTGGGACTATATCCGCGAGCTGAACACGCAGGGCACAACCATCATCCTGACCACCCACTATCTGGAAGAGGCCGAAGAGATGTGCGACGAAATCGCCATTATCGACCGCGGCACTATCGTGGCGCAGGACAGCACCAGAAACCTGATCGCCACGATGGACAGCAAGACACTGGTTCTGGTTCCCGAAACCCCGACGTCCAACCTGCCTGCCCTTCCCGAAGGCGTGCGTGGGGAAATCCGCCCGGACGGCAGCATCGCCCTGACATATTCGCGCGCGCGGCTCAGCATTCAGGCGATTCTCGATGCGCTTTGCGGCAGCGGCCTGACCATTGCCGACCTGTCGAGCGAAGAACCGGATCTTGAAGATGTCTTTGTGTCGCTGACATCAAAACACGACGATCCGGATTGAGGCACAGGCCGGGCAGTTGAATTTGGTCTCTCGCAGGCCTGCACCGTCGTTGCGATTTGTGGCCGGAAAACGCGGGGGCTTGCATAATATACGGGAATGGGTCAGCGTTGGCGTTCGCGCCAATCGTCGGGGGACCGGGCCATGTGCTTTTCAGAAACCGTAAGTCTCGTTGCCGGCGCCGGGTTGCTGGTTGGCGGCGGATATGCGGGCTACAAGGCATGGCGGGTGAACAAGCGCTATTTGCCGGTGTCCATGATGCCTGTCTTTGCCGGGCTGCAACAGTTGTCCGAGGGATTTGTCTGGTCGGGCATGACAGGTGGCGACCATAATCTGGTGCTTGGCAGCACGCTGATATACATCTTTTTCACCTGGTTCATGTGGCCCTTCTGGATTCCACTGTCGGTGTTTGTCCTGGAACCTCGCGAGAGCCGCCGAAAATATCTGTTTCTGTTCTTTGCTGCTGTCGGGCTTGGTTTCGGGTTGATTCTTTATGTGCCACATCTGCTCAAACCCGAATGGATTGACGTCACCATTAATCGCGATTCCCTTGCATATGAGGGCACGATGTTGCTGGATTTCATGATGCCTCGTATGCTGACCAACGGCATCTACCTGGCGCTGATCATACTTCCTCCACTGATGTCACGATATCGGCATATGAAGTATTTCGGGCTGACCCTGATCGCGGTCACCCTGGTCGATTATCTGTTTCTGAGATACGCATATATCTCGTTCTTCTGCCTGCTCGCCGGGCTGGCTACCGTACACCTGATCTATATTATTTCGCGCAACCATTGCCGCCTTGATTGTCCCGAACTGTTCTCATGACAATCAAGGCGGCCGGAAGATGATCGGTGCCGAAAGGCGATCTTACCCCGGCGGCTGCAACATCCGGCCAAGCCAGCGACCGCCGACGACGTGAACATGCAGATGCGGAACCTCGGCCACGCCATTGTCGCCGGCATTTGCAATCAGGCGATAACCGCCGCCACCCTCGCCCGGCTTGACCCCCAGAATACGGCAAACCTCGCCGATGGCGCGGTTGAAATCAACGATCTCGGCATCGGAGGCTGCGTCTGCAAAATGGTCGAAACACACATACGCCCCCTTGGGGATCACCAGAACATGATCGGGCGCCTGCGGGTTGATGTCGTTGAAGGCAAGGCTGTGCTCGGTCTCCAGCACCTTGTCGCAGGGAATCTCTCCCCTCAGGATTTTGGCAAAGATGTTCTGGTCGTCATATTCGTATGGCATCTGCTACTCCGCAAACAGGTTGGTGGATTCGATGATCCGTGAAGCCGTGGCCTGAGGCACGCCAAGAAAACGGGCCAATGCCAATATGTTTCGGGCGGTATCCCCGTTTTCCCTGAACAGGTAGTAACCGGGAAAACCCGCATCCCGCAATGCTTCGGATTCGGCCTCGAATTCTCGCCGGATGGCCGGCAAAAGACGCGCCAGCGTGGCCCGAGGCATCCCCTCCGAAGCAAGGCCCGTGCGTTTGGCATGACCGAGGAGATAATCTTCACCGAGATTGCATTCGATCTCGAGAACCCTGGTCTGGCACCGGTCGGAATGAAAATCGTGCAGCAGATCAAGCCGGCTGGAATCCACACACATCACCAGCCGGTCGGTGTCATAATGATCGAACAGCAGGCGCATGGTTGCCCGCCGGTGTCGGTTTCGTTTTTCCATGCGGCTCTCGATCCCCCCCAGATGGGGAAGGCCGGCATCAAAGTCATCGAACACATATCCCACCGCACGCAGATCGGTGTGATCGCGGATTGCCCTCACCAGATTGCGCGCGACATGCCATTTCTTGCTGACGACCACCAACAATTCGCGGTCGCGGCCAAGGGTGCTTTCCTGCTCCCAGAAACGGGGGCCAAAGCGCCGACCGTGCCGGCCTTGCACCCGCAGATACTGATACAGCTCGCGCCCGCGGCCCGAGATGTCGAAGCTTGTCCGCCCGCTGGCATACAGGTCACCCAGCCGAGCCTTCAGGTCATGTGCTTCGGGTGAAATCTTGCGCGCGAACATGTGGTCCTGCGCCAGCAGAAAATCATAGTGGTCGTTGTGGAATATCACCGGCATTCCATAGTCGGAAAACATCAGAAAAGTCAGGGTGCGTGACTCGATCTCGCCATACGGGATCAGTCGGCGAACAAGCGTCTGGAAAAAGGTTTCGTCCGGGATCCAGGTCGTCCTGAAAAACCGCATGACATCGCGACGCTTGCTAATGAATCGCAAAATCTTTTCGATGGTCTTGCGTCGCAGACACCACCATTGGGAACCGATCATCATCTTCAGATCCCTGGGGGGCTGGCGTGTCAGGCCAAGTCGTTTCTGCCACTCCATCGAGGTATAAAACAGGGCCTTGTGCTTTCGTTCATTGAAATAGTGGCGATAGATCAGCCGTTCCTCCTGCAGGCCGGTCTTGATCCATCCGCTGGTGTAATAATCGAACGCCTCGATGAAATCCTTGTCATTGTCATCCAGAAAGCCATGCAGATAGGCGGCTGACTTGATCGGCATGCAATCGCCTGAAACCATGTAGAAATGAGTCGCGTCCGGAAATTCGGCTTCGGCAGCCGTGACTGCGTTCAATGTCGCCTGCACAAGCGACCATTCCCCCCAGCCGCATTTTTCCCGGCGGGCAAAGACGACGTTCCCGTTCCTGGCGAGACCGGCGCGGATCCGCTCGAATGCGCCCTTGCCGGCGCGCGCATCAAAATGAATCGCAACATAGTCGCCAGCGGCCGTCAGGCGCTCTGCCTGTCTGACAACGGCATCCGGATCGCGGTGACAAAGCAAGATGAAGGCAATCTTCGCCATAGACCTGCGGTTTCGCCCCCTCTTTTCCTGCCTGCCATTGTTATTGCCTTCATAAAGCCAAAGTTTCGTTGAAAAAACACCCTTTCTTTGATCATTATCCGCGATACCGGAACAATCATGTGGCGGGGGCAATGATCCCTTGCCCGCTTGAGGAGCATATCATGGGTTTTCCCGGCACCTGGATGACCGAAAGCGAAACACTGGTTTATCGGGTCGTTCCCAAATGCGCGTGCTCGACCATCGGGCAGGTGATGCATTATATCGACCATGGCGCATATTTTGATGGCGATATCCATGATGCCACCACGGGCGTTCACAAATGGGCCCTCGATCATTCCAAACCACGGCTTGAAAAGGTCATCACATCAGGCAGCGCATATGTCTTTACCTGTGTGCGCAACCCCTACACCCGCATCCTGTCGGCATTCTTCGACAAGATCTGCGGAATTCAGCGTAATGGCCGCCGCTATCGGGGCAAGCTGGTGCCAATGTTGATCCAGAAATATGGCGTCGAGGTCGAGGGCGATTTCGACCAGATCGCAAGTTTCCGCCGCTTCCTGCTGTTTGCCCGCGACACCATCCGCTATCGCCGGCCCATGGACCCCGATATTCACTGGTCGGCAATGTCCGGGCATGTCTCGACGCTGGTGCATGGCGGGGCAAAATATGACCGGATCATCCATACCGAGGACTTCCAGCAAGGCATGACAGAGGTCTTGAGCCAGATCGAGGTAAAGCACCCGATCGACATCGAAACCATGCCCCGTTTCAACGAGTCCGCCGATCACGGCCCCAAGCGGGCGCACCCGGTCGAAGACTATTTCGACGACCTTTCAATGCATCTGGTGCGCGAGATCTATTACCGCGACTTCGAGCTGTTCAAATATGACATCGATGACCCGTCGAACAAGATGCCGATCGGCGAGATCGATCTTGACGAGGTGCACGCCAAGCTGAGCGAGTAACCACTGGACAGGCCGGTGGTACATGGCTGGGAAGAAGGTGGAACCGCCTGACGATCGGCCTGCGGCAGGTTACAGTGACAAAAGCCGCCACAAAGTCGCGCACAAGCGGAGCTGTCGGCAGGAACGCCCCCACCTGCAATCCCCACCCGGTGCAAGATCAAAACGCCCGTGGATAGATCAGTTCACGCGGAAGTGACCCGAATTCGGGTTCGTCAAAAACACATACGGCGGTGAATTCATGGGCAAAAGGGGTGTCAAAATCGTCGGCCGGTTCGACCTCGTAACCAAAGCGGCCGTAATAATGTGGATTTCCCAGCACGAAAGCGGCGGTCCAGCCTTGTTCTTCGGCGGCTTCGGTGATTGCGCGGACAAGCGTAGAGCCGATCCCCTTGCGTTGCCGGTCCGGATGAACCGAAAGCGGTGCCAGCGCCAGACATCCCTTTGGGCTGAGCAGTCTTGACATCAGGACATGGCCGATCAGCTCTTCCCGGTCGGTCGCCACATATTCCAGCGCGATATCGCCATGTTCGCGCAACTCCTGAACCAGAAGGCCCTCGTCGTGGCGACCAAAGGCCGCCTCGACCAATGGCGGGATCCGGGGATAGTCCCGCGGTGATGCTGGACGAACGAACATGACACAAGCCTAGCACGAGTTGCGCCCCCGGTCACCGGAGTTGATGCTTCCTGCATGCGGCAAATTCGAGCGTGGGAAAAGCGAAAGGGGCGACACATGCCGCCCCTTTCAGATAATCTGTAGATGTTTTCCCGTCAGGGATTACATCATGCCGCCCATGCCGCCCATGTCGGGCATGCCGCCGCCGGCAGCCGCATTCTTGGGCTCGGGCTTGTCGGCGACCATGGCCTCGGTGGTGATCAGCAGGCCGGCGATGGAAGCAGCGTCTTCCAGCGCGGTGCGGGTCACCTTGGCCGGGTCGATCACACCGAAATCGAACATGTTGCCATATTCTTCGGTCTGGGCGTTAAAGCCGAACTGCACGTCGTCGCTTTCGCGGACCTTGCCGGCAACCACGGCACCGTCAACACCGGCATTTTCGGCAATCTGGCGAAGCGGAGCTTCGAGTGCCTTGCGAACGATGTGGATACCGGCGTTCTGGTCGTCGTTGTCGCCCCTGAGATCGTCAAGCGCCTTGGCTGCCTGAACCAGAGCAACACCACCGCCAACGATCACGCCTTCCTGCACGGCGGCACGGGTGGCGTTCAGGGCGTCTTCGACGCGATCCTTGCGCTCTTTCACCTCGACTTCGGTCGAACCGCCAACGCGGATCACGGCAACGCCACCGGCCAGCTTGGCCAGACGTTCCTGCAGTTTCTCGCGGTCGTAATCCGAGGTGGTTTCCTCGATCTGGGCCTTGATCTGGTTGACGCGGGCCTCGATTTCGGCCTTGTCGCCGGCACCGTCGACGATGGTGGTTTCGTCCTTGGTGATGGCAACCTTCTTGGCGCGGCCAAGCATGTCCATGGTGACGTTTTCAAGCTTCATGCCCAGATCTTCGCTGATCAGCTGACCACCGGTCAGGATGGCGATATCCTGCAGCATGGCCTTGCGACGATCACCAAAGCCCGGCGCCTTGACGGCAGCAATCTTGAGACCGCCACGCAGCTTGTTGACAACCAGCGTTGCCAGGGCTTCGCCTTCGACGTCTTCGGCAATGATCAGAAGCGGTTTGCCCGACTGGATCACCTGTTCGAGCAGCGGAACCATCGGCTGAAGCGACGAAAGTTTCTTTTCGTGCAGCAGAACCAGCACATCTTCCAGCTCGACGGTCATCTTGTCGGCGTTGGTCACGAAATAGGGCGACAGGTAACCGCGGTCGAACTGCATGCCTTCGACAACCTCGGTCTCGGTCTCGAGGCCCTTGTTTTCCTCGACGGTGATGACGCCTTCGTTGCCGACCTTCTGCATTGCATCGGCGATCTGGCGGCCGATTTCGCTTTCGCCGTTGGCCGAGATGGTGCCGACCTGGGCAACTTCGTCGCTGTCTTTCACTTCACGCGACATTTCGCGGATCTTGCCAACGACCCGCTCGACGGCGAGGTCGATACCACGCTTGAGGTCCATCGGGTTCATGCCGGCAGCGACCGATTTCAGGCCTTCCTTGACGATGGCCTGGGCCAGAACGGTGGCGGTGGTGGTGCCGTCGCCCGCTTCGTCATTGGTGCGGCTGGCGACTTCTTTCACCATCTGGGCACCCATGTTCTCGAACTTGTCCTCAAGCTCGATTTCCTTGGCCACGGTTACGCCATCCTTGGTGATGCGCGGCGAACCGAACGACTTGTCGATCACCACATTGCGGCCCTTCGGACCAAGGGTCACCTTGACTGCGTCGGCCAGGATGTTGACACCGGCCAGCATACGATTGCGGGCATCGATATCGAATTTTACGTCTTTTGCAGACATCTGTTGTCTCTCCTAGGTTTTCCGTTTTCGTGGGTCAGACGAATTTCGGTGTTCAGGCGGCTTTCGCGGCGGCAGACGAGCTGATGATGCCCAGAATGTCGCTTTCTTTCATGATCAGCAGCTCTTCGCCGTCGATCGTGACTTCCGTGCCCGACCATTTGCCGAACAGGATGCGGTCGCCTTGCTTCACATCCATGGGGATGCGCTTGCCGTCGCTGTCACGGGCGCCTTCGCCGACTGCGATCACCTCGCCTTCGGCGGGTTTTTCTTTGGCGGTGTCGGGAATGATCAGTCCGCCAGCGGTTTTTTCGTCGCCTTCAATACGACGAACCAGTACACGGTCGTGCAAAGGTGTGAATGCCATGGAAATCGCTCCTTGAGAGTTGAGGTTCCAGAATTTCGCGGGTGACCTTATGAAAACGTTGTTATCACTCGCCACCCTTGAGTGCTAACAGCCGGGATGTAGGGCTGCGGACCACCCGAGTCAAGATCCACGAACATTGGCGATGACAATTTTTTCGCCATTTCCCATCCTCGGCGTGATGACATCCCCTTGCGCTGCGCCTATAAGACCCGTGTTTTTCCACCAATCAGATGTGATCGAGACGCATGATCAAGATTTTCGGCCATTTGGCCCCCGACACCGATGCAACCTGTTCCGCGCTGATCTGGGCCTGGTATCTTTCCGAGGTTCAGAACAAGCCCGCGCGGGCATATGTTCTGGAAGAGCCCAACACCGAGGCACAGTTCGTCCTGCGCCATTGGGGTGTGGACATGCCGGAAACGCTGGGCAACCTTGCCGCCGATGACGAGGTTGTCATCGTGGACACCAACAACCCAGCCGAGCTACCCGCGAACATCAACGATGCCAATATCGCCGAGATCATCGACCACCACCTGCTGGCCGGCGGGCTGACAACCAGGGGGCCGATCAAGATTACCATCCGGCCTGTGGCCTGCACTGCGACGGTCATGCACTGGCTGATCGGGCGCGACATGGAGCGCATGCCAAGGGCGATCAAGGGGCTGGTGCTGTCGGCAATTCTTTCGGACACGCTGGAATTCCGCTCGCCCACGACAACGCCCACCGACCGCGCCGTTGTCGAAAAACTGGCCGCCGATCTGGGCATCGACATTTCCGCCTATGCGGCCGAGATGTTCGCCGCCAAATCCGACGTGTCGCGTTTTTCCGAGGCCGAGTTGCTGCGCATGGACAGCAAGAAATATGAATCCGGCGGCAAGAAATTCCGCGTCTCGGTCCTGGAAACCACCAGCCCCGCCGCTGTGCTGGCCCGCAAGGATGCGCTGATCGCCGCGATGGAGCAGGTCGCCGCCGAGGATGGTGTCGATCAGGTACTGCTGTTTGTTGTGGATATCCTGAACGAGGAAGCAACCCTTCTGGTGCCCAACGATCTGGTGAAAACGCTGGCCGAAAAGTCATTCGGCGCAAATGTCACCGGCGACACGGTGGTTCTGCCCGGCATCGTCAGCCGGAAAAAGCAGATCATCCCGAATCTCAAGGTCTGAGCCAGCTTGACCCGGATCATCGAAAGTTTCGACGAGATTTCGGCGCGCTATCGTGCCGCCTATGTCGATCTATGGGGGTGCCTGCACAATGGCTATCGCCCCTATGCACTGGCGGTGGCCGCACTGACCCGCTATCGCGCCCGCGGCGGCAAGGTCATCCTGCTGACCAATTCGCCCCGGCCGCGGCCCTCGGTGATCCGGCAACTCGACAAGATCGGGGTTCCGCGAGATCTGTATGACGATATCGCCGCCTCGGGCGATGCCTCGCAATTTGCGCTGGCCTCGGGCGCGGTTGGCTACAATGTCTATCACCTGGGCCCCGAACGCGACCTCGGTTTTTTCCGCGACCTGCCAGAGGATGTGCTGCAAGGCCACGAAATCAGGCGCGTGCCGCTGGAACAGGCCGAAGGCATCGTCTGCACCGGCCTGTTCGACGACGACACCGAAACCCCCGAGGATTACCGCGCGACCCTGCTATACGCGAAAAACAAGGGGATGAAGCTGCTCTGCACCAACCCCGACCAATTCGTGGACAAGGGCGATCACCGTATCTATTGCGCTGGCGCCATCGCGCGCGCCTACGAGGAAATGGGGGGCGTTTCCCTGTATTTTGGCAAGCCCTATCCGCCGATCTATGACC
>WFQE01000133.1 GCA_015487165.1 Paracoccaceae bacterium
CCCTGCGCCCCCGTCACCCCCAGCATCTGGATGATCAGATACAACGACATCGCCTGCCCGCGGGTCTCGTTGCTGGCGGCGTCGTTCAGCCAGCTTTCGGCAACCACATAAACGCCGGAAAAACAGAACCCGATCACGACCCGCATCAACACCCACGCCACCGGGTCCGGCGCGGCGGCATACAGGATCAGCACGGCCGAGATGAACGAGGCCAGCGCCGCAAAAACCCGCACATGCCCGACCCGCCTGATCATGGCGGGCGCCATATACGACCCCCCCAGGAAGCCCAGGAAATAGGCCGACATAACGAAAGACATCGAGGTGGTGCTGAACCCTTCGGCGGCACCACGCACACCCAGCAATGTGCCCTGCAGGCCGTTTCCCAGCATCAAGAGGAACATGCCCAGCAACAGGGCCCAGGAATTTCGCGCAACCGACAGCATCAAACGGCCTCCATCGACATCATGGACGCCCCATAGGGGATTCGCCACTGCCGCAGCCGCCCAATCGCGACATGGCTGGCAGGCGGGTGGTCGCTTTTGGCTATCCGTAACGCAGCGAAAGCTCGCGATTCACACTTTCCAGAAACCGTGCGGCTGCCACCGGCAGGGTGCGGCCCCGCAGATGGCCGGCAATCAGCATGCCCGCCGGTGCCCCCTTGAGGTCAAGCGGCACCGCGACCAGCCCCTCTTGCGCGAGCCTCGGGCGCAGATTGACCGCCAGCGCAAAGCTCAGCGCGTCGCTGTCCTGCGACATCAGGCGCAGCAGATCCAGGCTGTTTGATTCGACCGCCGCCGACAGGCGCACACCCACACGCGCAGCAATGCCATCCAGTGCCTGCCGGATCCCGCTGGGCGCGCGCGGCAGCAGCAGCGGATAGTCGATGCAATCATAGATCCTGACCCTCTCGCGCCCGGCCAGCGGGTGGCTTGCCGACATCACGCAGTAAAGCGGCTGCTCGACCGAACAGACCACCTGAAATTCGGCCAGGCGGGTGGGCTCGAACACGATGGCAATGTCGTTGCTGTTGTCCAGCAACGAAACCTCGGCCTCTCCCCGGTCCAGCATGGCCACCCCGAATGTCACCGCGGGAAATTCGGCCAGGTGGCGGCGGATCAGCGCGGGCAGGAAATACTGCGCCACCTCGCGCGTGGCGGCGATGTTCACATGCCCTGCCCGCATGCCCGACAGATCGGCAATGCGCGATTTCACGCGCTCCATGTCGGCAATCTGGTCGCGGATATGTTTCAGCAGGATTTCGCCAGCCACATTGGGCCGCAACCCCGAAGGGTGGCGTTCGAATATCTCGACGCCAAGTTCCTGCTCGAATGCCAGAACACGACGGTTGAGGGCGGATGCGGTAATGCCCAGCTCTTCGGCCGCGCGGCGGAGCGAACCCGTCTTGGCGATTTTTTCGATATATTTCAGGATCAAGAGGTGGCGCATGGGTCAATCTCGGTCATGGTGTTGCGTTTTATGCAACGCATCACTGATTTCTTAGCAGCAGACATCAACACTTCCAAGGCGTATCACGGGCTCAACGCCGGGGAATCGCGCATTCCGCTGCGGCAAAACCGCCAAGGAGATCGTTACATGGCCAGAAGACTTGTCATCATCGGCGCGGGAATGGCCTCGGGCCGGCTGCTGGAAGAACTGTTCGACAGACAGCCCGGCGCCTGGGACGTCACCCTGTTCGGGGCCGAGCCGCGCGGCAATTACAACCGCATCATGCTGTCGCCGGTTCTGGCCGGTGAAAAGCAGTTCGACGAGATCGTCACCCATGATGCGCAATGGTATCAGGCCCACGGGGTCACCACCCGCTTTGGCGAGCCGGTGGTCAGGATCGACCGTCACGCCAGGCGGGTCATCAGCCCCGGCGGGGTGACCGAATATGACAAGTTGATCATTGCAACCGGCTCGGCCAGTTTCTTCATTCCGGTGCCCGGCAAGGATCTGCCCGGCGTCATCGGTTTTCGCGACTATGACGATGTTCAGACGATGCTTGATGCCGCCAGGCGGCCGGGCGGCAATGCCGTCATCATCGGCGGCGGGCTGCTGGGGCTCGAGGCCGCTGCCGCTCTCAATGCACAGGGCATGAAGGTCACCGTTCTGCACCTGATGGGCCATCTGATGGAACGCCAGCTTGACGAGGCCGCCGGATACCTGCTGCAGAAAGAGCTGGAAAACCGTGGCATCAACGTCATCTGCAACGCCCATACCAAGGCCATCCTCGGCCATGACAAGGTTGATGCGGTGTTGCTGGAGGACGGGCGCGTGATCGATGCCGACCTCGTCGTGATGGCCGCCGGCATCCGCCCCGAAACCCGCTTGGCAATCGACGCCGGGCTGCATGTGGAACGCGGCATCAATGTCGATGACCGGATGCAGACATCCGACCCAAACATCTATGCCCTTGGCGAATGTGTCGAACATGACGCAACCGTCTATGGCCTCGTCGCCCCGCTTTACGACATGGCGCGCGTGCTGGCGCAGGTGTTGACCGGCCAGGACGCCGCCTTTGTGCCGCCCGCGGTTTCGACCAAGCTCAAGGTCACGGGGGTGGATCTGTTTTCCGCCGGGGATTTCGCCGATGGCGACGGGCGCGAGGATATCGTCTTTCGCGACCCGGCGCGCGGCATCTACAAACGTCTGGTATTGCAAAACAACCGCATCATCGGCGCGGTCATGTATGGCGACACCGCCGACAGCAGCTGGTTCTTTGCCAAACTGAAATCGGGCGAGGACATTTCCGCCATCCGCGACAGCCTGATTTTCGGACCGGCCTATCAGGGGGGCGCCCCTGCGGACCCTTTGGCAGCCGTTGCAGCCTTGCCGCCTGAGGCGGAAATTTGCGGCTGCAACGGCATATGCAAGGGTGCGATCACAAGCGCCATAGAAAACGGCGCCCATGATCTTGCTGCGGTGCGCGCAACAACCAGGGCCTCGGCCTCGTGCGGCAGTTGCTCGGGCCTGGTCGAACAATTGCTGGCGCTCACCCTGGGCGAGGATTTCGAGACCCCGACCGAGGCGCCGGTTTGCGGCTGCACCGATCTGGGCCATGACGACATCCGCCGCCTTGTCCGGGCCAGGGGGTTGAAATCGATCCCCGCCATCATGCAGGAACTGGGCTGGAAAACATCTTGCGGCTGCCATGTCTGCCGCCCGGCGCTGAACTATTACCTGATCTGCGAATACCCGCTGGAATACCGCGACGACGCCCAAAGCCGTTTCGTCAACGAACGCAACCACGCAAATATCCAGAAGGACGGCACTTTTTCCGTGATGCCGCGCATGTGGGGCGGCATGACCACCCCGGACGAGCTGCGCGCCATTGCGGACGCGGCAGAAAAATACGACGTGCCGGCGGTCAAGGTCACCGGTGGCCAGCGGATCGACCTGCTGGGCGTTCGGCGCGAGGATCTGCCGGCAATCTGGGCCGATCTCAACCGCGCGGGGCTGGTTTCGGGGCATGCCTATGCCAAGGGGCTGCGCACCGTCAAGACATGTGTCGGCACCGATTTCTGCCGTTTCGGCACGCAGGACAGCACCGGCCTTGGCATCCGCCTTGAAAAGATCCTGTGGGGGTCGTGGACCCCGCACAAGGTCAAGCTGGCGGTATCGGGATGCCCGCGCAACTGCGCCGAGGCCACCTGCAAGGATATCGGCATCATCTGTGTTGACAGCGGCTATGAGGTTTCGGTCGCCGGCGCCGCGGGAATGGAGCTGAAGGAAACCGAACCCCTTGCCAAGGTCGCAACCGAGGACGAGGTCATCGCCCTGACCTGCGCCTTTGTGCAGCTGTATCGCGAAAACGCCCGCTATCTGGACCGGCCCCATAAATGGGTGGCCCGTGTGGGCATGGACTGGGTGCGCGGCCAGGTGGTCGATGACGCAGATCAGCGCGCCGCGTTGATTGAACGCTTTGAAATCTCGCAATCGGTGTATCGTAAGGATCCCTGGGCCGCACAGGCCGAACCCGACATGCGGCGGGAAAAATGGGCCCCGCTGGCCGATCTGACACTGGAGGCAGCCGAATGAGCACCTGGATGGATATTGCCGCACTTGACGACATCCCGCCCCGCGGCGCACGCGTGATCAAGACCCGCATGGGCTGTGTCGCCCTGTTCCGCACCCATGACGACCAGATCTTTGCACTTGATGATGCCTGTCCGCACAAGAAGGGTCCGCTTTCCGATGGCATCGTGCATGGTCATGCGGTCACCTGCCCGCTGCACAACTGGGTGATCGACCTTGAAACAGGTCAGGCGCAAGGCAATGAGCGGGGTCAGGTCAACACCTATCGCGCGCGCGTCGAACAGGGCCGCGTTCTGCTGGATATCAGCCGCCTTGCCGCAAGGTCGGCCGCATGAAGAACGTCATCCGCACAACCTGTCCCTATTGCGGGGTTGGCTGCGGCGTGTTGGCCAGTTCCAAGGGCCGGATCAAGGGCGACCCGGATCATCCTGCCAATTTCGGGCGCCTGTGTTCCAAGGGCGCGGCACTGGGGGAAACCCTGTCGCTGGACGACAGGATACTGCACCCCGAAATCAATGGCGCGCGCGCCGACTGGAACACGGCGCTGGATCTGGTGGCCGCGCGCTTTTCCCAGGCGATCCGCGACCACGGCCCTGACAGCGTGGCCTTCTACGTTTCCGGCCAGATGCTGACCGAGGACTATTACGTCGCCAACAAGCTGATGAAGGGGTTCATCGGCAGTGCCAATATAGATACCAATTCGCGGCTGTGCATGGCCTCAAGCGTGGCTGGCCACAGGCGCGCCTTTGGCAGCGATACCGTGCCCGGCACCTACGAAGATCTGGACCAGGCCGATCTTGTGGTTCTGGTGGGCAGCAATCTTGCCTGGTGCCATCCGGTGCTGCACCAGCGCATCATGGCCGCCCGCAAGGCGCGGCCCGGCATCAAGCTGGTCGTGATCGACCCGCGCCGCACCGCCAGCGCGCAAGGGGCAGATCTGCATCTGCCGATCCGCCCGGATGGCGACAGCGCGCTGTTCAACCTGCTGCTGGCCGAAATCGAAGCGCGCGGCGCGATCGACGGCGATTTTGTTGCCAGCAATGTCAACGGGTTTGATGCCACCCTTGCCGCCGCGCGCAAGGCATCACCGGCCA
>WFQE01000134.1 GCA_015487165.1 Paracoccaceae bacterium
GTCCGTTCATGGCAGCCCAAGCGCGACGGCGAACGCAACGAGGCCCTCGACACCTTCGTCTACGCCCACGCCGCCCTGCACGGGCTCATCAGCATGGGGTTGCGGTTGAATGAGGAGGTGGAGGGGATAGTTTCTTGTGGCATCCACGGAACCAAGAAGGCATACTTCAACAAGCCGGCAAACGTGATCCGTTCCCCGTGGCTACAATGAGGTGCGGCCTGCGCTGCGCGATGGTCCATCGGCATACAGGAACCAAATGCGAACCAACTTCTTGCTAGCGCCCAGCGAAGCAAGGTATCCAATGCAGTAGATGCGGACGCAAAGCAAAGACGAAAATCCCATGAATCAGTTCCCTCTCTTTGCGATTTCGGAATACGCCGCGAGCCCGGATGACTTCGTTGAGGGAATTTGTGGCTTCGATGAATTTGGCCGAAAGACCGCCGTCGAAGAGATTGCGGGTATCAAATACTTCGTGAACGAGTTTTGGACATCTGCACAGCGCCAGTCCCATTCGATCCACGAGATCTCTTACCGAGCGTGTTTCAAAGCGCAGCTTCCAGAGTTTTTCATAACGCGACTGACACGTGAAGGCGATGCCGTGCACGATCCGTTCATGGGACGCGGCACCACTCCTGTGCAGGCCGCTCTCATGGGGCGCCGCGTCTTCGGCAATGACATCAACCCTCTGTCCGTGCTTCTCACCCGCCCGCGGCTCTCTCCGATTTCGCCGACGGACGTTGTTGCAGCGCTCAAGACGGTCGACTGGACCAAAGGCGAGATTGAGCGCGAAGACCTGCTCGCCTTCTACCACCCGAAGACGCTCCGGAAACTCGAGGCGTTGAAAGTGTGGTTGGCGGAAAGAGCGCCACTCGGAGAAACCGAGGTCGATCCGGTGGCGGACTGGATCAGAATGGTCGCCATCAACCGTCTATCAGGCCATTCGCCCGGCTTCTTTTCCGGCCGCTCGATGCCGCCCAATCAAGCCGTCTCGATCAAAGCCCAGCTCAAAATCAATGAAAAGCTGGGCGTTTCTCCACCGGAACGTGACGTGGCTCAAATCATTGCGAAAAAAACCAAGTCCCTGCTTCGGCATGGCAGCGTGCCACACACCATAGGGTATCGGTTGCTGACTGAGCGGGCTTGGCACACGCCTCAGATCGAAGATTGTTCAGTCGATCTGGTCGTTACCTCGCCGCCGTTCCTGGACATCGTCCAATATGCCGCCGACAACTGGCTGCGCTGCTGGTTTGCTGGAATTGACCCCGATACCGTGGCCATCGACATGCACCGCACGGAAGACGCATGGACGAGTATGGTTGCATCCGTTCTCGCGGAGCAAGCCCGTATCCTGCGACCCGGTGGCTATGTGGCATTTGAGGTTGGTGAGGTGCGGAACGGCAAAGTTCTTCTTGAGAAGCTCGTATGGCGCGCTGCTGAAGGTCTTCCGTTCGAGCGGATTGGCGTCATGATTAACGATCAGGAATTCACGAAAACGGCAAATTGCTGGGGCGTCGCCAACGGAACCAAAGGCACGAATACAAACCGCATTGTGCTTCTACAAAGGCACTGACGACAGCTATCGGCCCAATGTCTGCCCAAGGTGCCGGCCAAACACTGAGATCAGACGGCTCTCCCAGCCACCATTTCCGTAGTCGAAAGCGTATCGTTGGATCCTTTCGACATCGGAGTCCGTGAGCGTGATCTCACCGGTCTGGTAATTGACCTTGCGCTGAAGACCCTCCAGAAGGCTCTGCCAGCCGCCTGAACCAGCGTTTGGTTTCCTCAGTTCATTCATTTCGGACTGATTCAAAGCGATCTTTTTCATGAAAACCTCTTGTTCGGTGTAACCGCGGAGAAGCCCCCCTGGACTGCCCCATCGGCGTTGCCTCGACCCAGAGTGAACGGACCAAGGGTTACCACGGCCTACGCTGGACCGGAAGCCGGCGCGTGGCCGTCCTTATCTGGTCCGCGCCATAGACAACCGGGCCGCCATCCTCTTTTCTGCACTTCATCCAAGACTTGGAGGAAGCATGAAGAATCGATTTCAGATGCAGTGGGACGAGCACGAATTGGCGGCTGCGTTCAAGGTCTCGACAGACGATATTCGCGAATACCTGACAGACGGTCGTCGGGTCTCCTTTATCATTGAGCGACGTTTGAAGTGGGAGAACCCCGGCTGGGAACTCGCACCATCCGAGGGAGCGGGATACGATCTTCTCGATCCAGAGGGAAACAAGTGGGAGGTCCGGTCGATCACGCGGCAGGGCGTCTACTTCAACCCGAGCAACCAGGTGGGATCCGGTCGGGTTTTCAACGAGGATGGCTTCATTGCGAAGCTCACAGGGATAAAGGGCTTTATCCTCTCCGACATCGTCAATTTCCCGGTCGTCGACGTGTTCGTTGTGCCGGTCGACAATGTTATCCGCTGGTATCGTGCCGATCGGCTGGGAAAAAACGCAAAGGTCTCGCGCGCCAAGTTTCTGAATGAACTTCAGCGCGACATCCAATTCTAGCGGGTCAAGGCCGACTATTCCCAAACATTCCCAATAGCTTGAGGGGCAGTAATGGGCGATTCTCGCGCCCATGCGGACCTTCCTCAAACGCCTGCTCAAACTCGCGCGCATTCGCGGCCTTGACGCCGCGGGTGGCGGGCGGCGCTGGGAGAACGCCAAGACCATCGACGGCCTGAACGCCGCAATCCTCGCGGGCGCGACCACGGCCGCACGGCGGGCCGGGTGGTATGCACGGAACAACCCTTGGGTCGCGGCTGCAGTGGACAGCCTGGTGGGCAATGTCGTCGGCGCCGGGATCAAACCGAAATCCACCCATCCGGACCGGGCAGTGCGCGAACGGCTGCAGGCGTTGTGGCTGCGCTGGACCGATCACGCCACCCCGGACGGTCTTGCCGATTTCTACGGGCTGCAGGCCATGGCCGTGCGGGCGATGATCGAGAGCGGCGAGAGCTTCGCCCGCATGCGTGTGCCGCCCGAGGCCAGCAGCATCCCCCTTCATATCGAACTTCTTGATCGCGAGCAGGTGCCGTTGGATCTGCACCGTGAGATTGGCGGCGGGGCGCGGATTCGGGCAGGGATCGAGTTTGATTCTGCCGGACGCCGTGTCGGTTACCATGTGCTCTCCGCTCGCCCAGGCGACCCGCTGAAGCCATACCGCACGGACATGATCCGCGTCCCTGCTGCCGATTGCCTGCACCTGTTCAAGCCGCTCGTCGCGGGCCAGCTTCGCGGGATCACTTGGCTGGCGCCGGTGCTGCTACGGTTGCACGAACTCGACCAGTTCGAGGACGCCGCGCTGGTCAAGGCCAAGGTGGCAGCCCTGTTCACCGGATTCATCACCGATCCGGACGGAACCGCTGGTGGCCTGTCGGGGAGCAACAATTCCGGTGTTCTTACCGTCGGCATGGAACCCGGCAGCCTGATCCCGCTACCCCCCGGCACCGACATCCGTTTCTCGAACCCGACCGAACACGATGCCTATGCGCCTTTCGTGAAGAACCACCTGCGCGCCATCGCCGCCGGGTTGGGCCTGCCCTACGAGCTGGTATCCGGCGATCTCGAAGGCGTCACCTATTCCTCGATCCGCGCTGGGCTGATCGAGTTCCGCCGTCGGGTCGAGCAGTTGCAGCACAACGTGGTTGTGCACCTGTTCTGCCG
>WFQE01000135.1 GCA_015487165.1 Paracoccaceae bacterium
CTTTTTCTCGCCGACGCTGGCCAAGATCCTGGCGACATTGCTGGTGGCGATGGTGCTGGTCTATCGCCCGCAGGGCCTGTTCGGGAAAAAACCCGCATGAGCCGCGCGCTGACATTTCATATCGGCGCGATCATTGTGCTGGCGGTGCTGCAGTTCATCCTGCCCGTCTACCATTCGGGCAATCTGGCCCGCATCATGGTGCTGGCGGTCTATGCCATGGGCTATAACGTGATGTTTGGCTATACGGGGCTGCTGAGCCTGGGCCACGCCATGTTCTTTGCCGTGGGCATGTATGGCGCGGGGCTGTCGATCAGGCTGTTTGACATGGCTGCGGCACCGGCCTTTGGTATCGGGATCATCGCGTCGATCCTGTTCTCGCTTGGCGTCGGCCTGTTGGCGCTGCGCACCATCGGCGTGGCCTTCATGATCGTGACGTTGATGTTCAGCCAGGCGATCTATCTGTTGATCCTGTATTTCAACCCGCTGACCCGGGGGGACGAGGGTTTTGTCATTCCGCAGGCCGTCCGGCAGGTCGCGGGGTTTGACCTGTCCGACCCGGTTACACGCTATTTTGCGGCGCTGTTGCTGTTTGCGATTGCCCTTCTGGGGATGGTCTGGCTGGTGCGTTCGCGCACGGGCCGCGTATTGGTTGCCATTCGCGAAAACGAGGAACGCGCCCGGATGCTGGGCTATGACAGCTGGGCGCACAAGCTGTTTGCGGTGGTGCTGTCGGGCACCATGGCGGGCGCGGCAGGGGCGGCCTATGGGCTGTTGTTCGGCTCGGTCGGGGCCAGTTTCGCCGAGGTGCCGTTTTCCATCCTGCCGCTGCTGTATGTTCTGCTGGGCGGGCCGGGCACGGTGATCGGGCCGTTTGTCGGCACGCTGTTCATGTTCTATCTGCGCGATATCTCGTCCTCGTTTACCGATGCGCATTTGCTGGTCGCAGGTATCGTTCTGGTGCTGCTGACGATGTATGCCCGGCGCGGCATCATGGGGGTGGTCAGGGAAAGGTGGGCGAAATGGCTGCCGTGACGACCCTGCTTTCCACCTGCGGCCTTTCCCGCCATTTTGGCGGGTTGCGGGCGGTCGAGAACGTCGATTTCGACCTGCCCGAGGGCGAGATCCGCGCCCTGATCGGCCCGAACGGCGCGGGCAAGACCACATTCGTTTCCATGCTGTGCGGGCGCATACCGGCATCAAACGGGAAGATCACCTTTGCCGGGCGCGATGTCACGCGCATGCCTGCCCACAAGCGGGTGCAGATGGGCATTGCCTATACCTTTCAGATCACCTCGATCTTTGCGGCGCTGAGCGTGCGGGAAAATGTCGAACTGTCCGTCCAGCGCCGCCTTGGTGCGGATCGGGGGCAGTTGGGTGCCGCGTCTGATGCCTTGCTGGAACGTGTCGGCCTGCTGGATCGCGCCGAGCAGGTGGCCGCAGACATGGCCTATGGCCACCAGCGCCTGCTGGAAATCGCCATGGGGCTGGGCCAGAATCCACGGCTGTTGATACTGGACGAGCCGACGCAGGGGTTGTCGGACGGGGAAATCGCCGATTTCATCCGCCTGATCCGCGAGGTCGCCCGCGACACCACCGTTCTGTTGATCGAACACAATATCGACGTGGTCATGGCGCTGGCGCAAAAGATCACGGTGATGAATTTCGGCGCCATCATCGCCGAGGGCACGCCCGAGGAAATCCACGCAAACGAGGCGGTGCAGGCCGCCTATCTGGGGGGATGATGCTGGAGGTTCGGCACATAAGCGCAGGCTATGGCAAGGTGCAGGTGCTGCACGACCTGTCGCTGGGCGTCAAGGCAGGTGAAATCCTGTGCCTGCTGGGGCGCAACGGGGCCGGCAAGACGACCTTGCTGAAAACTATCATGGGGCTGGTGCGCGCGCGCAGCGGCGAAATCCTGCTGGAGGGTGTGCCTTTGAACGACCTGCCCGCCTACAAGGTGCCCCGCCAGGGTGTCGGCTATATTCCGCAGGGCCGGCGCTTGTTTGCCGAGCTGACGGTGGCCGAGAACCTGCAGATCGGGCTGATGACCCGCGGGCAGGGGGATGAGGTGCTGGAACACGTCCTGACCATGTTCCCCCGCCTGCGCGAGCGCATGGATCAACGTGCCGAGACGCTTTCAGGCGGCGAGCAGCAGATGCTGGCGACTGCGCGCGCATTGTGCCTTCGCCCCAGGGTGTTGTTGCTGGACGAGCCGACCGAAGGGCTGCAACCCTCGATGATAGCAATGATCCGCGCGGCGGTGGTCGAGCTGCGGGCGCAAGGCGTGGCGATCATCCTGGTCGAGCAGCGGGTTGAGGCCGTGCTTGAGGTTGCCGACAGGGTGATATTCATCGAAAACGGCCGCAACGCGCTTGAGGCCACGCCCGATGACCTGCGCGCGGATGAAAGCCTTGTGCACCGGTATGTTGGGGTTTGAGGCCGCGACCCGTTTGCGATGGAATGATCTTGCAGGACGCGCGCCCTCGGGGTCAGGATTCCGCCCCGCTCGCCCGCAATTCCTCCAGCACCTCGCGGGCCGCATCCTCGCGCACGACACCGCGGGCAATGATCCTTTGGGCAACCGCGTCGATTTCTTCCCCCTTGGCGCCGACGGCGATCGCCACGTTGCGGGCGTGCAGCCCCATATGGCCGCGCTGGATGCCTTCGGTTGCCAGCGCCCGGAGGGCCGAGAAATTCTGCACCAGCCCCACCGCCGCCGTGACCCGCGCCAGACGGTCGGCGGTATTGGCGCCCATGATCTTCAGCGCCATCTGCGCGGTTGGATGCGCCCGCGTTGCGCCGCCGACGATACCCATTGCCAGCGGCAGCTCGATGACGCCGGACAGATCGCCGGCCCGGGTTTTTTCCCAGCGCGACAGCGGCCCATAGCCCCCGTGGGCGGCAAAGGCATGGGCCCCGGCCTCGAGCGCGCGGGTGTCGTTGCCGGTTGCCAGCGCCACGGCCGACACGCCGTTCATGATACCCTTGTTGTGGGTTGCGGCGCGGTAAGGATCGGCTGCGGCAAAGCGGTATGCGGCAATGATGCCATCAACGGTGTCGGCCCCGATCGCGCTGGCCGGCCAAGTGGCGCGCGCCCGCACAAGGCGCCTGTCGGCAAGGTTCGACAAGATCCGCAGCCCCACGCGCCCGCCGGTCCATTCCTCGACATGGGGGGCGAGTTTCTCGGCCATTGTGTTGACGGCGTTTGCCCCCATCGCGTCGCGCACGTCAACAATCAGGTGCAGCACCACCATGTCGGCGACAAGGCGCAGCTCGATATCGACAAACCCACCGCCCAGTTTCACAAGCATCGGGTCGCATTCGTTGCACAGGCGTTTGATTTCGCCATGTTTCTCGTACAGACGCGCCCGCGCCCCGGCGGGGTCGGCAATACCCGTCACCTGCACCTGTGCGATCATTCGCGGGGCGTCGGCCGAAGTCATCACACCCCCCGCATCGCGACAGGCCCGCGCGCCATTGCACACGGCCGCAACCACGCTGCTTTCCTCGGTCGCCATCGGCACCAATACGTCAATGCCATCGACAATCATGTTGGTGGCAATGCCCAGCGGCACCGACATCACCCCGATC
>WFQE01000136.1 GCA_015487165.1 Paracoccaceae bacterium
CACTACCTCGAGCTCAACGACATCGAGCACAGTCGCACCGAGGTCAGATCACCCGAAACCAACGGCTTCGTCGAATGCTCCAACCGCACCGTTCCGGACGGGTTCTTCCGGATGAAGATACGTGAGGCATTCCACAACACCGTCGAAGCCCTGAAGGCCGATCTCGACGCAGGATTGGGGCATTCCAATGCCGAACGACCGCATCCGGGCTGCCGAAACATGGGACGCAGACCCATCGAAACCGTCATGTCTTTTGTCAGGCAAGAAGGTTAAGGATACACGGCAGACAATCCCTGCGCGGCGCAAGGATCTGGCGGCGATACCTGCCTGTCTTCGCCAGGCTACCAACCCGGTCAGCACGCCCGGTCACTTTACCACGCCTGAAGGTTACCGCGCTTGAGAGTGCCACACCGAAACACTCTGCTTCGCTGTGACGGCTCCTCCCAGAGCGTTTCTCCGCAATCACCTGCCTCCGAGGTCATTCAAATACCCTTTTGTCTTCCATGCCGGGCTCCTCCATCAGTATGCAGGACGCATCACAACGAACCCTGTATGGGAATCCCTTTCCATTCGGAGAAATTTCGGTGTGTTCGAAGTCCTGCACCGCGCGAATCGACAGGGCCTGGTCGACAAGCCCATCGGCATAATGCACCCACCCAACATGTATTGTTACTCTTCTTAACACAATCATGAGGTTGTGGCGAGCTCATCTCTTCGAAACTCATCGAAAACATGGGAAGTCGATGCATCGATCACGGTCGTCGTTTGTTGAAAAGTCTTTAAAATGAAAGGATTTGATATTTCCGGGTCGTTTACTGAAATGCAGAAGTCCTGCAAGTCCGCTGGGCACGATGGGACTGAAAGCGCGACGCCCATCCAGGGGAATCGCATTTGATAATAGTTCTGGCTTTTTCGGTTGATGTGGATTCTTGAGGCGCCTCCAAGCCAAGGAGGCACCGATGCCGTCTCTGATCACGATTTTCCGCCAGATACCGGCTCCGCGCACGGGCAATGCGCAGCGCCACGACCTACTGGACATTCTGTCGATCGCGCTCGTGACATCGGTTTGCGGGGCTGAGGGTTGCGTGGACTTTGCGGAATTCGCCGAGGACCGGGAGCCGCTCCTGCGGGGATTTCTCCGTCTTAGGAACGGGTTGCCAAGCCACGACATGTTCAGCCGGGTGTCCCGGCTCCTGGAACCGTAGGCATTTGGGCGAGCATTCGGGGCGTTTCTCGACGACCTTGGTGCGGACGGTGCGGGCGTGCTGGCCATGGACGGCAAGACCCTGCGTCGCTCCTTCGACCGGGCGGCGGGGCGCTCGCCGCTGCACGTGGTGACCGCCTTCAGCGCCCGCGCGCGGATCAGCCTCGGCCAGCGCGCAGTGGCGCCAAGCGAGAACGGGATCGCCGCCGCCCGCACGCTGCTGGCGACGCTGGCACTCGACTGCGCGCTGGTCACCGCCGACGCGATCCATAGCCCAGGCCGAGACGGCGCAGCTGGTGCTCGAGCGCGGCGGCGACTACCTGTTCGCGCTCAAGGCCAACCGCCCAGGCCGCTGGAGGCGGTCGCCGCCTTCTTCGCCGACCCGCCCGAGGCGCTGGCATGTTTCGAGACCGCGAATGCCGATCATGGCCGCGTCGAGCACCGCCGCCACTGGGCAACCCATTCCGTTGACTGGCTTTTCGGCGACCGCGCCGAGCCAGGCGCACCACGCATGCCCGGCCTTGCGACGCTGGCCTGCGTCAAAGCCACGCGCAACGGCGGCACGCCCTGCCGCCGCTACTACCTCTCCTCGGCCCGCCTGACGGCAGAGCGCTTCGCCGGCGCCATCCGTTCCCACTGGACCATCGAGAACAGCCTGCACCGGGTGCTCGACGTCACCTTCAACGAGGATGCCGCCAGAAACCGCAAGGACAACGGCCCGAAAAACCTCGTCATCCTCCGGCGCCTCACGCTGAACCTCCTGCAAACCGCAAGGCCAAACCTTCCCCATCAGTAGCAAACGCAAGCGCGCAGGATGGTCCGGCAGCTTCACAAGATCAATCATCCGCCAAATGCGATAGCCTGGGACGCCCATCGCCCGAATCTTGCCGATTTCCCCAAAGGCTGCTATAATGTTAATTTATTTGAACGTATGCCTTTTTCGAACAGCAGACGGGCAATCTGCGCGCGGGAAGTAACAGCATGCAGGGGCAGATGCATGCTGGAAAACAAAAAATGACCGGAAAAGGATTGTTCATGAACGCAACACATGGATTGGCGGTATGTCATAGATTACCGGTATGTCAAGGAATAATGACATGTCACACAAGAACAAGATCGAGGGATCCAAGTCCGCGGATACCATCATTGGGACCGACCGAGCGGACCGAATCGATGCCAAGGGCGGCAACGATACTGTCTACGGCCTGGGGGGAAACGACCGCATCAAGGGCGGTAAGGGCAATGATTATATCGATGGTGGCGACGGGCGTGACCGTCTGGACGGCGGACAAGGCGATGATGCTTTGCTGGGCGGTGCCGGCGACGATTGGCTGAACGGCGAGGACGGCAACGACACACTCGACGGTGGTGACGGTGACGACATTGTCTATGGCGGCCTCGGCGCGGACCGGATATTCGGTGGTGATGGCAACGACCTGCTGTTCGGCGACGGCGCAGGGTCGGGGGACGGATCCGGTTCCGGCGCGCCAATGGGGTTTGACGACTACCTCGACGGCGGGGCGGGCAATGACCGGATCGTCGGCGGCCTCGGCGCGGACACGGTGCTTGGCGGCGACGGCGACGACGTGCTGTTCGGCGACGGCGCGGGGTCCGGGGCAGGATCGGGCACTGCCATGGCGCTGTGGACCGGCGCGGGCGGCTCGGGGTCCGGCAGTGGCAGGAGTTCGGGCGGGGGGTCGGACGACGGGTCCGGCG
>WFQE01000137.1 GCA_015487165.1 Paracoccaceae bacterium
CAGCGAAAAGACATCAAGGCGCGTCTTGTCCACGGGATAGGCGATCAGCGTCTGGTCGGCGAAATCCGCAGCCTCGATCCAGGGCTTGTCGGCCAGCGGGTGACCGGATGCGGCGATGAACACGGGTTCATAGTCGAACAGCGGGGAAAAGGTGACGTCGTCAAGGTCTTCGGGATCGGACGAGATCACCAGATCGATTTCCTCGCGTTGCAGGGCGGGCATGGCATCAAAGGCAAGGCCGGGGCGGATATCCACATCGACATCGGGCCAGGCGCGGCGGAACAGTTCCAGCACCGGAAACAGCCAGTCGAAACAGGCGTGGCATTCGATGGCGATATGCAGCCGTCCGGTGCGGCCGTCCTGAAGGTTCAGGAAATCCTGCTCGACGGCCTCGACCTCGGGCAGCACCGCTTCGGCCAGCCGCAGCAGGCGCATGCCGGCCGATGACAGGCGCAGCGGCTTGGTCCGGCGCAGGAACAGATCGACGCCGGCCTGTTCTTCCAACGCCTTGATCTGATGCGACAGCGCCGATTGCGTGAGGTTCAGCCGCTCGGCCGCGCGGGCCAGCCCGCCGGCCTCGTGAATGGCGCGGATGCTGCGCAGGTGGCGGAGTTCAAGGTGCATAATGAGTGAACCTCATAAAGATAATGATTATTATGAATTTGTCTCACATATGGATTTATGGCACAAGAGGCGCTGAAAATCCCTGGAGCCAAGCATGACCACCACCGATTCGGGCAAAGTGCCCAATGTTTCATTCGAATTCTTCCCGCCGCAATCGCTGGAGGCATCCTTCCGGCTGTGGGAATCGGTGCAGGTTCTGGCCCCGCTGTCACCCTCTTTCGTGTCGGTGACATATGGCGCTGGCGGCTCGACCCGCGAACTGACACACGAGGCCGTGGGCACATTGATCAAGCATTACGGGCTGAACGTCGCGGCACATCTGACCTGCGTTGACGCGACCCGCGCCGAAACCCTGGAAATCGCGCGCAGCTATGCCGAGATCGGGGTCAAGGAAATCGTCGCCCTGCGCGGCGACCCGCCCAAGGGGCAGGACAGGTTCACCCCCCATCCCGAGGGGTTTTCCGGCTCGGTCGAACTGGTCGCCGCGCTGAAAGAGCTGGGCCTGTTCCACATCCGCGTGGGCGCCTATCCCGACCCGCACCCCGAGGCGCGCGACGAGAATTCCGACATCGAGATGCTGAAACGCAAATTCGATGCCGGTGCCGACAGCGCGATCACCCAATATTTCTATGACATCGACAGCTTCCTGCGTTTCCGCGACCGTGCCGCGGCCGCCGGCATCACCAAGCCGATCATCCCCGGCATCCTGCCGATCGAGAACTGGGACGCGGTCAAGCGTTTCTCGGCCCGTTGCGGGGCCAGGCTGCCCGGCTGGATGGACGACGCCTTTGCCAAGGCCAAACGCGATGGCGTGGAAGAGCTGCTGTCGGTTTCAATCGGCACCGAGCTGTGCAGCAATCTGGTTGATGAAGGTGTCGAGGATCTGCATTTCTACACCCTCAACAAGCCACATCTGACGCGCCAGATCTGCGCGGCCCTCGGGGTTGAACCAAAGGACAGCCTCGAAGCGGTTGCCTGAAAGGGGGCAGGGCCTTGTTGCGGGCCGGGTTTCTTCTTTGTCCAAATACTCCCGCCGGAGGCGCCCGACATTTCAGGCGGCTATGGCGGGGGCTGTCTGCCCCCGCACCCCCGAGAGTATTGTGACAAAGAAGAAGAGTTGTTGTCAGCCAAGCCGCGTCAGGCGCGCTCGGCGTATTCCATCGTTTCGGTGTTGATGACCACCTTTTCATCGGGTCCGATAAAGGGCGGCACCATCACGCGCACGCCATTGTCAAGAACGGCCGGCTTGAAGCTGTTGGCCGCAGTCTGGCCCTTTACCGCAGGTTCGGTTTCGACCACGGTGCAGGTCACCTTTTGCGGCAGGGTCGCCGACAGGGCCTCGTTTTCGTGATATTCGATCTGGATGGTCATGCCGTCCTGAAGGAAGGGGCGGCGGTCGCCCAGGATGTCGGCGGGCAGCTCGATCTGTTCGTAGGTTTCGGTGTCCATGAACACCAGCATCCCGTCATTTTCATACAGGAATTGCTGGTCTTTCTGTTCAAGGCGCACGCGTTCAACCTTGTCAGCGGCGCGGAAACGTTCGTTGAGCTTGCGCCCGTCGCGCAGGTTTTTCATCTCGACCTGGGCAAAGGCGCCGCCCTTGCCCGGCTTGACATGGCTGACCTTCACGGCAACCCAGAGGCCGCCATTATGTTCGAGGACATTGCCGGGACGAATTTCATTTCCGTTGATCTTGGGCATTGAGAGAAAACCTTGCCAAATGGTTGAAGCCTGTCAGCCCGCACCTATATCTTGCAGAGTACCAGGTGACAAGGCGACATGATGTTGATAAAGGTATGCGTCACATGCATGTGTGGTATTCCAAATTAGCATACCCGAATCGACATAAAACCGCCATATTGCGCCACAAGCCAAAAACGCAAGTGTAAAGTGAAAAGGACGGCGTATGTTTGATTACGTTGATGCAACCGCATTCTCGAACGACCAGGGTGCGCGGGCGCGCAAGCTGTTTGCGGCCGTTGTCCTGGCTGCGCTCGACGATGCCATTGCTGATGACAAGAAATACGGCAACGGCCCCGAAGTGATCGCCCGCTGGGCGCGCTCGCGTGATGGCCGTGAAGTTCTGATGTGTGCCGGCATCGACCCGACCGAGCGCTGCGTGCAGGGAATGATGGAATTCGTACGCCGCGGTGTCCGAACCTCAGTAGCCCTTTCGCGCGAGGAAAGCGAACGTCAGAACCAGGCCAAGGCCGCCTGACGACCCTTTCCCTTTCGACAGGGGTTTGAAAAAGCGCGTCCCTCGGGGCGCGCTTTTCGTATGCAGGATCGGGTGCAGGATCGAGCGCCCCGTCAGGTAGCGGGCTTGAAAGGGGCCATTCCCTTGCGGGCAAGCTCGTCGGCGATCTCGTTTTCCCGGTGGCCGGCATGGCCCTTGACCCATTTCCAGGTCACCTTGTGGGGGGCCTGGGCAGCATCCAGCCTTTGCCACAGATCCACGTTCTTGACGGGCTTGCGCGCCGAGGTCTTCCAGCCATTGCGCTTCCATCCGTCCATCCAGCCGGTGATCCCGCCTTTGACATAGGCGCTGTCGGTCACGATGGTGATTTCCGAGGGCCGTTCCAGCGCCTCGAGCGCGCTGATCGCGGCCATCAGCTCCATCCGGTTGTTGGTGGTGTCTGCCTCGCCTCCGCAAAGGCTGCGTTCGCGCAGGATCCTGTCGCCCTCGCGCGCCTGGAGCAGCACCCCCCAGCCGCCGGGGCCGGGGTTGCCGGAGCAGGCCCCATCAGTATAGGCAAACAGTTGCGGCATCAGACCCCCTCGCGCAGGGCACGGGGCAGCTTGAACTCGACCGACTCCACTGCGGTTTCCACGACCTTTTCAGTCACGTCGAAACGGTCGCAAAAGGCGTCGATCACTTCGCGGATCAGGATCTCGGGCGCCGAGGCGCCGGCCGTTATACCCACCGCCCGCACCCCTTCCAGCGCCTGCCAGTCGATGTCGCTTGCGCGCGGCACCAGCTGCGCATAGTCGCATCCCGCCTTGCTGGCCACCTCGACCAGCCGGCGCGAGTTTGACGAGTTGGGCGAGCCGATGACCAGCAGGGCATCGACATGCGGGGCCACCTCGCGCACGGCGGCCTGCCGGTTGGTGGTGGCGTAACAGATGTCTTCCTTGTGCGGGCCGATGATGTTCGGAAAGCGCGCCCTCAGCGCCGCGATGATCTCGGCGGCATCATCTACCGAAAGCGTGGTCTGCGTGATGAAGGCCAGCTTGTCCGGGTCGCGTGGCTTAAGGCGGGCAACATCCTCGGGCGTTTCCACCAGCAGAACCTCGCCCTCGGGCAACTGGCCCATGGTGCCGATGGTTTCGGGGTGGCCGGCATGACCGATCATCACCATCTGCAGGCCGTTGGCGTGGTGACGCTCGGCCTCGATATGGACCTTGCTGACCAGCGGGCAGGTGGCATCCACCCAGATCATGTTGCGCCGCTGGGCGGCAGCGGGCACCGATTTGGGCACGCCATGGGCAGAAAACACGACCGGGCGATCATCGGGGCATTCGTCCAGTTCTTCGACAAAGATGGCGCCCTGTTCGCGCAGGCTGTCCACGACATATTTGTTATGAACGATCTCGTGGCGCACATAGACGGGTGCGCCCCATTTCTTCAGCGCCATCTCGACGATCTTGATTGCGCGATCAACGCCGGCACAAAAGCCGCGCGGGGCTGCAAGATACAAGGCAAGGCTGGGCTTGGGCATGGACCGGTTCCCCTGTGGCAAGACGGGCCGGGTGGCCCATCGAGCGGTGTTATAATAGGATCA
The DNA here is from genome assembly GCA_015487165.1 of Paracoccaceae bacterium. GTDB lineage: Bacteria > Pseudomonadota > Alphaproteobacteria > Rhodobacterales > Rhodobacteraceae > UBA5972. Next base: position 4,407 of record WFQE01000137.1, read on the forward strand.
AGGGAAAGATCACAACGCCCGTTTCCGGGGGTGCGGGTTCAATAGCCCCGTTTCGCGCTTTCACATTGCTCGTTGAATTCGGCCAGCACCCGCCGGAATCCCCGCACCGAAAAACTTTCGGTTGTCCCGTTGGGGGTAGTAACCTCGAATCTGGCCCTCTTGCTTTTTCTTTCGAGCGCCTTGATTGCGTTGACGATTGCGACCAGTGTTCGGCCGTCAACAGGGGTCAGAACCTTGTCGGGCTTCTTTGCGCGGTTGCGAAGGCGGTATTTCTTGCCCGAGATCTTCAGCGTTGCTTCTGTGCCCGGTGGCACGAAGAATTCGTTGTTGAAGGACGGGATGACATAGGACTTTCCCGGCAAAGCGATCAGCAGGAAATATTTCCCAAGTCCGCACTGGCCACTGCACTGCACCGCCTGGCAGGAATAGGTGCCATCATCAAGCGCGACACGAACCGTTTGCCAGCTTCCAAGAAATCGGCCGACTGCAATCTGGGCGGTTGCCTGTTGAAATGACAATGAAAGAGCGGCGACTGCCGCAATGAAACCAAGCTTCATCTTGAAACTCCCTCGTATTCAAACCGTTTGACCCTATGGAAAAGTTAATAAGTCGTTACGAGAGTCGCAACCGAAAAGTTCAATCAGCACGTGCCACATACAATAACGGCCCCCAAGGTGTATTGGGGGCCGTCGATCATGGAAACATTCCCAAAAAGCGGTCTTCAGTCGTCTGCCATCTCGGTGCGATCTTCGCGAACGAAATTGTCGGGGCGCGGGGGGCGACCGATGACCTCTTTCAGTTCGTCCAGCTCGATGAAATTGTCGGCCTGGCGGCGCAGTTCGTCGGCAATCATGGGGGGCTGGCTGCGAATGGTCGAGACCACCGAAACCCGCACGCCCTGCCGCTGCAGGCTTTCCACCAGCGGGCGGTAATCGCCATCGCCCGAAAAGATCACGATATGGTCAACATGCGGAGCGATTTCCATCGCATCGACCGCCAGCTCGATATCCATGTTCCCTTTCACCTTGCGCCGGCCCATGGAATCGGTGAATTCCTTGGCTGGTTTGGTGACCATGGTAAAGCCGTTGTAATTCAGCCAGTCCACCAGCGGGCGGATGGGTGAATAGTCGTCATTTTCCAGCAGGGCAGTATAGTAGAACGCGCGCAGCAGTTTGCCGCGACGCATGAATTCCGCCCGCAAGAGCTTGTAATCGATGTCGAAACCAAGCGCCTTGGCGGCGGCATACAGGTTTGAACCATCGATGAAGAGCGCCAGTCGCTCATCTCTGTAAAACATAATGTAGGTTCCCTCACAAAATTATGTTTCATCAATGCCGTGAGTGGTAATGGGTTTGATACATCGATGAAACTATGGCCCGAAGATAAGGTTTCACGAAAATGCTTCAACCCCCAAATAATGCGCCAGACGTCGCAGAATGCCTTGTTGCCGTGGGGGCAAATCTGCCGTCGCCCGCAGGAAGCGTGACAGAAACGGTGTCGGTCGCGCTTGGGTTGCTGGCCGATGAATTCGACGAATCACTTGTCATCAGCCGGCTGTATGTAACGCCTGCTTTCCCCGCGGGCTCTGGCCCCGACTATGTCAATGCGGCCCTTTGCGGGATGTCCTCGCGCTCGCCGCAAGAGCTTCTGGCTGCGCTGCATGCGATCGAGGCGCGTTTTGGCCGCACAAGGCACAAACGGTGGGAATCCAGGGTGCTGGATCTTGATCTTCTGGCCTGTGGAAACATGGTTCTGCCGGATCCAACCACCTTGCGCAGCTGGATGGACATGCCGCTTGCACAACAGCAATCACAGGCCCCCGAGCAGCTGTTATTGCCGCATCCGCGGATGCATCAACGGGGCTTTGTTCTGGTTCCGCTGCTTGATGTTGCCCCCGATTGGCGCCACCCCCTGCTGGGCAGGACAGTGCGCGAGATGCTGCGCGATCTGCCTGCTGCCGAGCGTGACGGTATCCGAATGCTGGCCCATCCGCCTGAAATTTCGTGATTCCATCAATGAAAAAAGGGCGATTTCGCTTGAAATCCCTTGAAAAGCGCCCTAGGAAGCCCTTTCTTTCAGATACCCCGACCAAGTGGAGTGCCCCATGGCCCGAGTAACCGTCGAAGATTGCGTTGACAAGGTTCCCAATCGTTTCGAACTTGTCATGCTTGCAGCCCACCGCGCCCGCCAGCTGTCGGCCGGTGCCGAGCTGACGGTTGAACGCGACAACGACAAGAACCCCGTGGTCGCATTGCGCGAAATCGCCGAGGAAACCCTGACCGCCGAAGAGCTGCGCGAAAGCTATATCCAGTCCAACCAGACCCAGATCGAGGTGGACGAGCCGGAAGAAGACCGGATGGCGTTGCTCATGGGCGAAGCCGAGGAAGACAAGCCCGAAGACGACATGTCCGAAGAAAACCTTCTTCGTGCCCTGATGGAAGCTCAGGGACAGAAATGACAACCGGCGCCGGACAACCGGCGCCCAACCCCGCCGGGGGGCGGCAGGCATGATCGATGTCGAAGATCTGGTCGAGCTGGTCCGCAACTACAACCCGAACTCTGACAGCGACCTGATCCGCCGTGCCTATGCCTATGGCAAGGAAATGCACGAAGGGCAGTTCCGTTCGTCTGGCGAGCCCTATTTCACCCACCCCGTGGAAGTGGCCGCGATCCTGACGGAACAGCAGCTTGACGATGCCACCATCGTCACCGCGCTGCTGCACGACACCATCGAAGACACGAAATCCACCTATGGCGAGGTTGCCGAACGCTTTGGCGACGAAATTGCCCAGCTTGTCGATGGCGTGACCAAGCTGACCAATCTGGAGCTCCACTCCACCCGGACCCGACAGGCCGAGAATTTCCGCAAGCTCCTGATGGCCATGTCCAAGGATCTGCGCGTGCTGCTGGTCAAGCTGGCCGACCGGCTGCACAACATGCGCACGATCCGCCACATGCCGCCCGAAAAGCAGCTGCAAAAGGCGCATGAAACGATGGATATCTTTGCGCCGCTGGCCGGGCGCATGGGCATGCAGTGGATGCGGGAAGAGCTGGAAGATCTGGCTTTCCACGTCCTGAACCCCGAGGGGCGCAGCTCGATCATGCGGCGCTTTGTGAAGCTGCGCCAGCAGACGGGCGACCTGATCCCGAAAATCACCAACGACATCCGCGAGGTTCTGGACAAGCACGGCATCGAGGCCGACGTGTTCGGCCGCGAGAAAAAACCCTATTCGGTCTGGCGCAAGATGAAGGAAAAGAACGAGGGGTTTTCCCGTCTTTCCGACATCTATGGCTTTCGCATCATCACCCGCGACATCGACGATTGCTATCGCGTGCTGGGGGCGGTTCACCAGCGGTGGCGCGCCGTGCCGGGACGTTTCAAGGATTACATCAGCCAGCCGAAAAGCAACGGCTATCGGTCCATCCACACCACCGTGTCGGGGCGCGACGGCAAGCGCGTCGAAATCCAGATCCGCACGCGCGAAATGCACGAGGTCGCCGAAACCGGCGTTGCCGCGCATTGGTCCTACAAGGATGGCCAGCGGGTCGAAAACCCCTTTGCCGTGGACCCGTTCAAATGGCTGGCAGGCCTGACCGAGCGCGTGCAGCAGGACGACCACGACGAATTCATGGAGCATTTCAAGCTGGAAATGTTTTCCGACCAGGTGTTCTGCTTTACCCCCAAGGGCGAGGTCATCAAGCTGCCCAGGGGGGCGACCCCCATCGATTTCGCGTATGCGATTCACACGCGTATCGGTTCCAGCTGCGTGGGTGCCAAGGTTGATGGCGTGCGTGTGCCGCTGTGGACGCGCCTGCGCAACGGCCAGTCGGTCGAGATCATCACCGCCGAGGGGCAGCGGCCGCAGGCAACCTGGATGGATATCGCCGTCACGGGGCGTGCGCGCGCCGAAATCCGCCGCAGCCTGCGCCAGGAACGCCGCGAGGGTGCGGTCCGGCTGGGGCGCGAACTGGCCAGGGTCGCGTTCGAGCATGTGGGCAAGAAGCTGACCGACAAGGCCATCGCCACCGCTGCCCGCCAGATGGGGATCGACAACCCCGATGACCTGCTGGCCATGCTGGGCAATGCCGAAATTTCCGGCCACGAGGTCGTCGGCAAGCTTTATCCCGAATTGCTGCGCGAAAAGGGCGTGAAAACCGTCGAGGCCGACAGTGCCATGATCGGCCTGGGCGAGGGGCAGACCGCCGAACCGGCGAGCTGTTGCCAACCCCTGCCGGGCGAGCGCATCGTCGGCATTACCTATCGCGGCAAGGGTGTCACGGTGCACACCATCGATTGCCCCACGCTTGAGGAATTCGAAGACCAGCCCGACCGCTGGATCGATTTGCGCTGGAGCGACGGCGAACACGCGCCCGAGCATATCGTGACCATCGAAATCGTCGTGGCCAATGACGCCGGGACGCTGGGCCGCATATGCACCTTGATAGGCGAGCAGAATGCGAATATCTCGGACATGCAATTCACGGACAAGAAACCTGATTTTTACCGCATCATGGTGGACATCCAGGTCCGCGACGTCGAACATCTTCACAATGTCCTGACGGCCGTCGAGGCGGATTCGGATGTTGCAGAAGTTTCGCGCCGACGGCAAATGCCCGAGCGGGGCTGAAAAAGGGCGAAAGTCCCGAGTTGCAGTTTGACGCGAATGTCGCGAGATCGAAATGGGCCATGGTATTCAAGAGGCGTAACAAGCTTCCATTGGGGCGAAGGATTCTCGAATTCTTCTGGCCGCGCAAGGGCTGGAAGCGTGCGGTTGCCTATGTGGTGCATCGCGTCCGGCGCCTGCCTGACACGCCCGACAAGATCGCCCGCGGGGTGGCGTTCGGCATCTTTGTCAGCTTCACGCCGCTTTTTGGCCTGCATTTCGTCCTTGCAGCCATGCTTTCCTTCCTGTTCGGGGGCAATGCGGTCGCGGCCATTCTGGCAACCTTTTTCGGTAATCCCCTGACATTTCCATTCATTGCGGCGGGCAGCATGTCATTGGGGCACTGGATACTTGGGCAGTCCAACGATCCGGTCGTTCATGAAACCGTCATTGCCGTCATCCGCGAGGCAGGCGGCGATCTCTTCCACAACCTTCTGGCGCTTGTGACCAGTGAAACCGTCGATTGGACCCACCTTCTCGATTTCTGGTGGCGTGTCTTTCTGCCTTATCTGGTTGGCGGCATCCTGCCGGGGCTGTTCTTTGCCATCGCCGGGTATGTGCTGTCCAAACCGCTGATCACCGCATACAAGCATCGCCGCAAGGGGCTGCTCATGGCGCGTTGGAACGAACGCAGGGCCAAGGCTTCGAAGGGGGCTGACGACAGCAGCTGAGTCGCATAGTCTCGACCGCAGGAATCACCTGGCCGAAAGGGGTACCATGAGCCGCCATCCGAAAGATCAGTCCGGCAAGCTGCGCCTCGGTGTGAACATCGATCACGTTGCCACCGTGCGCAATGCCCGCGGCAGCGCCTATCCCGATCCGGTGCGCGCGGCGCTTCTGGCCCAGCAGGCCGGCGCCGATGGCGTCACCGCCCATCTGCGCGAGGATCGCCGCCACATAGCGGATGACGACATTGCGCGCCTGATGGATCAGCTGACGATTCCGCTGAACCTGGAAATGGCCGCAACCGATGAAATGCAGCAGATCGCCCTGCGCCATGTGCCGCACGCGGTCTGCCTGGTGCCCGAAAAGCGCGAGGAACGCACCACCGAAGGCGGGCTCGAGGTCGCGCGCGAGGAAAACCGCCTCGCCCATTTCGTCGCCCCCCTGCGCGAGGCCGGCTGCCGCGTGTCGATCTTCATCGCCGCCGACAAGCCCCAGATCGAGGCCGCCGCCCGCATAGGCGCGCCGGTCGTCGAACTGCACACCGGCGCCTATTGCGACGCCCATGCCGAGGGCCGGCTTGACGATCGCGACGGCGAACTGCAACGCCTGACCGAAATGGCCAGATATGCCGCCTCGCTGGGGCTCGAGGTTCATGCGGGCCACGGGCTGACCTATGACACCGTCAAACCCATCGCCGCGCTGCCCGAGATCCGTGAACTCAATATCGGTCATTTCCTGATCGGCGAGGCCATATTCGTCGGCCTGCCCGCGGCGATGGCCGAAATGCGCCGCCTGATGGATGAGGCGCGCAAGGGCGCCGGCTGAGATGATCGCCCCGTCCCCTTCTTCTTCTTTGCCCAAATACTCCCGCCGGAGGCACGGCGCAGCCCTGTCTGCGCCGTTTTCTGCCCATTCGGGGCAGCCACGATGATCCTGGGCGTGGGCACCGATCTGGCCAATATCGAGCGCATCGAACGCACGCTCGAACGCTTTGGCGACCGTTTCCGCAAACGCGTATTCACCAATATCGAACGCGCCACCGCCGATCACCGCGAACAGACCGCCGCCACTTATGCCAAGCGCTGGGCCGCGAAAGAGGCCTGTTCCAAGGCGCTGGGCACGGGGCTGCGCATGGGGATCAGCTGGCGCGACATGGGGGTGGTCAACCTGAAAACCGGCCAGCCCCGAATGGAGCTGACGGGCTGGGCCGCCGAACGTCTGCGCCAGATGACCCCCGAAGGCATGGAAGCCCATGTTCACGTATCATTGACCGACGATCACCCCTGGGCACAGGCTTTCGTGGTGATCGAGGCCCATCCCCGTGCCAGCTCGCCTTGACTTCCAACCGCCAGGGGACCATGAAAACCCCCGAAAACCAAATGACAGGCAGGAAACATGACTGACGACACCAAGGAAGAAGGCGGCGTTCTTGAATGGATCAAGACGATTGCCTGGGCGCTGGTTCTGGCCGGGCTTATCCGCACGCTTTTCTATCAGCCTTTCTGGATCCCGTCGGGCTCGATGAAAGACACGCTGCTGGTCGGCGATTTCCTGTTCGTCAACAAGATGGCCTATGGTTATTCGCGCTATTCATGCCCGTTTTCCGCCTGTCCGTTTTCCGGCCGTATCCTTGGCAAGATGCCAAAGCGCGGTGATGTGGTCGTGTTCAAGAAGCCGGGAACCGATGTCGACTTCATCAAACGCCTCATCGGCCTGCCAGGAGACCGCGTGCAGATGAAACGCGGGCTGCTATATATCAACGGCAAGCCGGTCAAGGTTGTTCCCGCCGGCGTGTTCGAGGAAATCAAGGCGCCCCAGGGGCCAGGCGGGAATATTCCGCGCTGCGCCAATGATCCGGTGCGCATGGGCGACATCTGCAAGAAGGAACGCTTTCGCGAGACCCTGCCAAATGGCGTGGAACATGATATACTGAACATCGTGGACAATGGTCAGGCCGACAACACCAAGGTATTCACGGTCCCCGAAGGCAAGTTCATGTTCATGGGGGATAACCGGGACAATTCGGAAGACAGCCGCTTTTCCCAACGTATCGGTGGCGTCGGCTTTGTCCCGTTTGAAAATCTTGTCGGGCGCGCCGACCGGGTGATCTTTTCGTCCGCCGGCAGGTCTATCCTGGCCTTCTGGACTTGGCGCAAGGACCGTTTTTTCAAGGCGATCGAGTGAAACTGTCACGGGAACTCAGGGATTTTTCGGCCCGTATCGGGCATGAGTTCAAACGCCCCGAGCTGTTGATCGAGGCGCTGACACATGCCTCGCTGGCCTCCAGCACGCGGCCCGACAACCAGCGGCTTGAATTCCTGGGCGACCGGATTCTTGGCCTGGTGATTGCCGAGGCCCTGCTTGCAGCCGACCGCGGTGCAACAGAGGGCCAGCTTGCGCCGCGTTACAATTCGCTTGTGCGCAAGGAAACCTGCGCCGAGATGGCCGAAAAGGTCGATCTTGGCGCCGCGCTCAAGCTGGGGCGGTCCGAGATGATGTCGGGCGGGCGGCGCAAGCTGGCGCTGCTTGGCGACGCGATGGAGGCCGTGATTGCCGCCGTCTATCTGGATGCCGGTTTTGATGTGGCGCGCGACATGATCCTGCGGCTGTGGAAAGATCGCATTACCACGGCCAAGATCGATGCCCGCGATCCCAAGACGATGCTTCAGGAATGGGCGCAGGCGCGGGGCCAGAAACCACCGCTTTATCAGGAAATCGGACGTTCGGGGCCCGATCACGCCCCCGTATTCACCATTACCGCCCGCCTTGAATCGGGACAGGAGGCCACCGCGCAGGCGCCTTCGAAACGACAGGCACAACAGGCAGCAGCCGCCGAGCTACTGCGAAATCTGGAGGCCGGAAATGGCTGAACAACGCTGCGGATTCATCGCCCTGATAGGTGAACCGAACGCCGGGAAATCGACCCTGCTGAACCGCATGGTCGGGGCCAAGATCTCGATCGTTACCCACAAGGTGCAGACGACCCGCACCCGTATTCGTGGCGTCGCAATCGAAGGCGATGCCCAGCTGATCTTTGTCGATACACCGGGGCTGTTTCGCCCCCGCCGGCGGCTTGATCGTGCGATGGTCAATGCCGCGTGGGCCGGTGCGGGGGATGCCGATGTCGTTGTGCTGATGATCGAGGCCCATCGCGGCATCACCGAGGGCGTAAAGGCAATCGTCGAAACCCTGGCCGAGCGTGCCACCCCCAAACAGGTGGTGGCGCTTGCCATCAACAAGATCGACCGGGTCAAGTCGGACAAGCTGCTGGCATTGACTGCGCAGATGAACGATGCCTTCGATTTTGCCGCCACCTTCATGATTTCGGCCGAACGGGGCCACGGGGTTGTTGATCTGCGCAAATGGCTGGCCGAACAGGTGCCGCCGGGGGTGTGGCTGTATCCCGAAGACCAGATCGCCGATCTGCCCCTGCGCATGATCGCCGCCGAAATCACCCGTGAAAAGCTGACGCTGCGCCTGCATCAGGAACTGCCCTATCAGCTGACCGTCGAGACCGAGAACTGGGAAGAGCGCAAGGATGGTTCCGTGCGCATCGACCAGGTGATCTATGTCACGCGCGATGGCCACAAGGGCATCACCCTTGGGCCGAAGGGCGAAACCATCAAGGCGGTTTCGATGTCCTCGCGCGCTGATATCGCCGAATTCCTTGGCCGCAAGGTGCATCTGTTCCTGCAGGTCAAGGTGCGCCCGAACTGGCTGGAAGAGGCCGAGCGCTATTCCGAAATGGGGCTGGATTTCCGTGACGGGAATTAGAGGCCGACCATGCCCCGTCTGACCGCCGAATTCTGGGTTCAGGCCTATCTCAACCGGCTTCGGCTTGCCGATATACCTGCTTTCGTGGTTGCCCGCGGCGACGCCACGGCGGGCGCGGTGATCGTCAAGCTGAACACGCTGGACGGGCAGGCACAGGCCTTTCAGCGCAGCTATGATGCCGAGGGCCGCCGCGTCTGGGTCACGCTTGCCAGCGGCGACGAGGCGCAGGTTGATGCCAGCCTCGCCCGCCAAAGGGGATTTGACCCCGATATCTGGATCATCGAGGTCGAAGACCGCGCCGGGCGGCATCTGCTCGACCAGCCGGGGCTTTCGGAATAGGCTGCGCGCATGGAATGGCGCGATCAGGGGTTTCTGTTGGGAATGCGGCGGCATGGCGAATCATCCGCCATCATCGAGGTATTTTCCGAACTGCACGGCCGTCACGCCGGGGTGGTCAGAGGAGGGGCCTCGCGCCGCGTCTCACCCTTGTTGCAGCAAGGAAACCAGTTGCAGCTGACATGGCGGGCCCGGCTGGAAGAGCATCTTGGCACCTTTGCCGTCGAGCCCCTGCAGGCACGCGCCGCGGCACTGATGAGCGACCGGCGCGCCCTTGCCGGCCTGAATTCCGTCACCGCGCTGCTGCGCCTCGCCTTGCCCGAACGCGAGGCCCATAAGCGTCTGTATCAGGCCTCGGTCGCGTTGCTGGACGAGATGGTCGCGGGCAGCAAGGGCTGGCCGGGCCATTATCTGCACTGGGAACTGCTGCTGCTCGAAGAAATGGGTTTCGGGCTGGATCTGACAAGCTGTGCGGTGACAGGGCAGACATCCGACCTGGTTCATGTTTCTCCGCGCAGCGGGCGGGCGGTTTCACGGCAGGGCGCGGGCGCATGGGCCGACCGGCTGCTTCCCTTTCCAGATCCGCAAATGCCGGCAGATGGTCTGGGGACGACCGGCCATTTTCTGGAACTGGCGTTGGGGGATGCGCCGCTGCCCGAGGCCCGCGCGCGGTTGCTGGAAGTGCTGTAGCGGCGGGTTCATGCGTCAGGCGCCAGAGCCCGCCTCAGGCTATGTCGCGCTGTCTTACGCTGTTGGCCAGACGCTCCAGAACCAACTGGTCGGCAATGATGTTGGGGGCGGTCTGCTGTTCGCGCGCCTGATCGAGGATCTGCCCCGTAAAGGCTGCAAGCGCGTCGATCTTGCGGGCCACCCAGCGACGATCATCAATGCGAAAGATTTCGCTGGCCACGTTGATAATGCCGCCGCTATTGACCACATAATCGGGCGCATAGGTGATGCCGCGCGCCATCAGCATTGCACCGCAGCTGTCGTCGGCAAGCTGGTTGTTGGCGGCCCCGCAGACAAGCCGCGCCTTCAGGTCGGCGATGACCTCGGGCGACAGCGCCCCGCCCATCGCACAGGGCGCATAGATATCGACGGGCGCTGCCGCGATATGGGCGGTATCGACGGCGGTTGCGTCAAATTCTTCGCAGGCCGCGGCGACCCGGCCCTTGTCGATATCGGCAACCAGCAACCGCGCACCCGCCTGGTGCAGCCGCGAGGCCAGCTGCCAGCCCACATGCCCAAGGCCCTGCACCGCCACCGACGTGCCTTTCAGGCTGCGCGTGCCGGCAACCCTGAACCAGGCCTCCTGCATCGACAGAAAGACCCCCAGCGCCGTAAAGGGCGAGGGGTCGCCACTGGCAAAGCGCCCGGTGGACAGGCCCACCGCATAGGGTGTGACCGATGCAACCTGTTCGATGTCTTCGACGCTGATGCCGACATCCTCGGCGGTGTAATAGCTGCCCTTCAGGGTATCGACGAACCGTCCGAAGGCCTGCATCAGCGCGGGCGTCTTGTCGCGTGAAGGGTCGGCAATGATGACCGCCTTGCCCCCGCCCAGGTCCAGGCCGGCGGCGGCGTTCTTGAAGGTCATGCCGCGGGCCAGCCGCAGGGCGTCGGCGCGGGCCGCGGCATGGTCGGGATAGGGAAACATGCGGCAACCACCCGCAGCCGGGCCCAGCAGGGTGGAATGAATGGCGATATAGGCGCGCAGGCCGGTGGTGTCGTCTTCACAGTAAAGCAGGCGCTCAAAGGCGTCGCCGCCCTTTTCTTCGGTGATCCGCATGTTGATTCCCTCCCACGGTGTTGCCGGCCCAAGCTTGTCACGGCAAGCGCGGTGATATTCACCAATTCCGCATTGGAATGCGCGGATATTGAAGATAAACTCTAATATATCGGTAATGATTGGCGAAAAATGAAGCTGGATGAAATCGACCTGAAGATTTTGCATGTTCTGCGCTCGGACGGGCGGATCCGCATGATCGAGCTGGCCGAAAAGGTGGGGCTGTCGCCGACACCCTGCGCGCGGCGCGTGCGCATGATGGAAGAGGCCGGTGTCATCGCCGGCTATCGGGCGGTGGTCGATCAGGAAAAGCTGGGATACCCCATCACGGTTTTCGTGACTGTGGAACTGGATCGCAAGGATGCTGACACGCTGGCGAATTTCGAACGTTCCGTGCGCGCGATCCCCGAGGTTGTGCAGGGGTTCATCATGACCGGCACACAGGATTTCATGCTGCGGGTGCTGGCCTCGGACCTGCATGACTACGAGAAATTCCTTCAGGAAAAGCTGAGCCGCATTCCCGGCGTCAGGTCCATGCGTTCGCAATTCGCGTTGCGCAGCATCATTCCCGAGGATCGCCTGCCCAGATAAGTGCGCCTCAGTATCCGCGCTGCCGATCAACCAGATGCAGGAACGGCTCGCCCGCCTCGCCGCGGCGGATGTTTTCGGCAATGGTTTCTGCCGCCGTCTGCGGCCGTGTTTCCGGGGCGATATGGGGCGTGACTGTCACCCGTGGATGTGCCCAGAAGGGATGGTCATCGGGCAGGGGCTCGGTGCGAAATACATCCAGCGTTGCGTGAGACAGCTGCCCCGAATCCAGCGCATCAAGCAACGCCTCGTCATCGATCAGCGGCCCACGCCCCGGATTGATGACGACCGCCCCCCTGGGCAGCATCGCCAGGGTTTCGGCGTTGAGGATGTTTTCGGTTTCACCCGTCAGCGGCAGCAGCAGCACAAGGATCTGCGCGCGGCTCAGCACATCTTGCAACCCGTCCGCCCCGCTGTGGCAGGCAATCCCCGGCAGGTCTTTCTGTGTCCGCGCCCAGCCGCTGATCGGAAAACCCTGTGCCACCAGCCGCTCCGCCGCCGCACTGCCCAATGCGCCGAGGCCGAGGATGCCGACCGGCCGATCCTTGGCAAGCGGCGGGGCGGGGCGGTTTCGCCATGGGCCTGTGCGGTTCAGGATATCCGCATCCATCCCCAGATGGTGGCGCATCACATGGCCCAGCACATATTCCGCCATGCCCGCACTCATGCCCGGGTCAACCATGCGCGCAAGCGGCACTTGCAGGGTCGGGTTGTTCTGTATTTTCTCGACCCCCGCCCACAGGCTGAGAACCGCTTTCAGCCCGGTGAAGGGCGTAAAATCCGACAGTCCCGAGCTGGGCGCATAGACGATGTAGTCTACCTTTTCCGGCGCCTCGGTCCGGTTGACCAGCCGCGCCCTGACGCCGCGCGCCTCAAGCGCGTCATTCAGTGCTGCGCGATAGACGGGCCACTCGGCCGCGTCCCCCGCATACAGAACCAGCGGCCCCGCCATCACCCGGCCCTGCGCGGGCGGTGAACATGGGCGGATTGCACCAGTCCGAACCCGATCAGCAGCACCAGCATCGCCGTGCCGCCATAGGAAACCAGCGGCAGTGGCACGCCGACAACCGGCGCCATGCCCATGACCATCGACATGTTGACGGCAAAGAACAGGAAAAAGGTCGTTGCGATGCCAAGGGTCAGCAGAGAACCGAAACGGTCGCGATTTCCAAAGGCCGAGGTCAGGCAAAACAGGATGATCAGCGCATACAGCACCATCAATGTCATGCCGCCGACAAAGCCCAGTTCCTCGGCCAATGTGGTAAAGATGAAATCGGTCTGCTTTTCGGGCGAAAAGTTCAGCCGGCTTTGCGTACCCTGCATGAACCCACGCCCCGACCAGCCGCCCGAGCCCAGCGCGATTTTCGACTGTGTGATGTGATAGCCCGCCCCCAGCGGGTCGCTTGACGGGTCGAGGAAAGTGTCGATCCGCTTGTACTGGTAATCTTTCAGCAGCTGCCAGCTGGTGCCGCGCGAAAACAGCACCGCCGCCACCAGCCCGCCGCCGCTGAGGAAGGCGGCAAGGAAATACCACAGGCTGACCCCGGCAAGAAACATGATCGCCCCGCCGCCAATGGCCAGCAACAGGGCGGTGCCCAGATCCGGCTGCTTGAGAACCAGCAGCATGGGCACAAGGATCAAGAGCAGCGGCAGCAGAACCCAGAAGGGGCGCGAGACGCGCTCGTCATCCAGCCAGTCGTAATAGGCGGCCAGGGCCATTACCAGGGCGATCTTCATCAGTTCCGACGGTTGCAGCCGCATGAAACCCAGATCGATCCAGCGCTGCGCGCCCATGCCGACCTGGCCAAAGAACTCGACCCCGATCAGCAGCATCAGAGAAATGAAATAGGCAAGCCCCGCCACATTGCGCCAGAACCAGATGGGAATGAAGGCAACCACCATCATCAGGGCAAAACCGATCGCAAAGCGCTTGACCTGCGGCTCGGCCCAGGTCTGGAAATTGCCGCCGGCCACCGAATACAGCATCAGAAACCCGAAACAGGCCACCGCCGTCACCAACAGGATCAGCGGCCAGTTCAGGTAAAGCAGCTTGCGCCAGCCGGTGGGCACGGTCTTGAGGTTGTGGACAAGGTAGCTCATGCGCGATCCTTGGCTTTCGGATAATCTTCGGGCGCCCGCAATTTCAGCTTCTTGCGCTCGTTCATGATACGGGTGCGCTGGCTTGCAGGGTAGGCTTTCAGCGGGGGCTCGCCGCCATACAGGGCCTCGAGCATGATGTCACGCGCGATGGGGGCCGCGAAACGTGACCCTCCACCACCATGTTCAACAACGACGGCCACGGCATAACGTGGTTTGTCATAGGGTGCGAAGGCAATGAACAGGGCGTGGTCGCGGCGTTCCCACGGGAGGTCTTCGTTGCGGATGACCCCGGCAGCGCGTTCCTTGCGGGTAATCCGGCGCACCTGGCTGGTTCCCGTCTTGCCGGCCATGCGCATCGTCTTTTCGGCAATCCGCTTGGAATAGGCGGTGCCTCCGCGTTCGTTGGAAACCGCAAACATGCCGCCACGAACCGCGTTCAGAGACGCGCGGGAAATTCCAAGTGACGGCGGGCGCGGGTTTTCGGTCGGGACGCCGTCGATGGACTTGATCAGACGGGGAGCCACAGCCCGCCCTGTCGCGATCCGCGCGGTCATCAGGGCCAGCTGCAGGGGCGATGCCAGAACAAAGCCCTGCCCGATGGCAGAGTTCAGCGTATCACCGATGCGCCAATGTTCGCCAATCTTGGTTTTTTTCCAGTTTTTCGTGGGCACAAGGCCCGCAGCGATGCCATTCAGGGGCAGTTGGTGGCGTTCCCCCAGGCCGAACTTGCGTGCCATTTCGGCAATCTTTTCGATCCCCACCCGCTGCGCCAGCTCGTAATAATAGACGTCACAGGATTGCTTGAGGCTGTTTTTCAGGTCGATCTTGCCATGCCCCGAGCGTTTCCAGCAATGGAACCTTTGTTTGCCCAGATCGATATATCCGCGGCAGAAGATGGTTTCCCTGGTGTCGATGGCACCGGATTCGAGGGCCGCAAGTGCCACCATCATCTTGAAGGTCGATCCGGGCGGATAGGTGCCCTGAACCGTCTTGTTGGCCAGCGGGCGATAGGGGTTGTCCATCAACGCGCGATAGTCGGGGGACGAGATGCCGGTGACAAACTTGTTGGGGTCAAAACTGGGCGCCGAGCCAAGCGCGACGATATCGCCGTTATTCACGTCAATGACCACGGCGGCGGCGCTCTGGCCTTCGAGACGGGCCTCGACATAGTTTTGCAGCCGGCGGTCAACGGTCAGCTGAACATTCGCACCGGGCTTGCCCTCGCGGCGGTCGATCTCGCGGATGACGCGACCGACGGCGTTGACCTCGATCCGGCGGGTGCCTGCAAGGCCACGCAGGCGGCGTTCCAGCTTGCGTTCGACGCCTGTTTTGCCGATCTGGAATTTGGGGATCTGCAACAGGGGATCCTGGTCGTCTAGTCGCTTGAGGTCGTAATCCGACACCGGACCGACATAGCCGACAATATGGGCGAAATCGGAACCCAGCGGGTAATAGCGCGACAGGCCCACCTCGGCCGAAACACCTGGAAGGGCAGGGGCGTTTACCGAGATCTCGGCAAGTTGTTCCCAGGTCAGATGTTCTGCAATGGTGACGGGAACGAATGCCGCGCGCCGTTTGAATTCCTTTACTGCGGCGGCATAATCCTTGTCATCAAGCGGGATGATCTTTCTGAGGCGATCAAGAACCTTGCGCACGTCGCCCGCCTGTTCGCGAACCATGACCACGCGGTAATTCTGGTCATTCTGCGCAACGGGAACCCAGTCGCGATCATATATCAGGCCGCGGGCGGGTGGGATCAGCTGAATATTGATCCGGTTTTCTTCGGCAAGCAGCCTGTATTTCTTTCCCTCGACAACCTGAAGGTAATGGAGCCTGCTTCCCAGCAGCGCCATGAACCCGGCCTGTGCGCCAAACAGCAGCATGGCGCGCCGATTGAGCCGCTTGAAACCCTTGCCCTGATCGCGGTTGAGCAGACTCATAACCTGTGCCCGAAGCGGATGGCGACATCGGGTGTCACCTTGCGAATCCTGAGGATGAAATAGCAGAAAGCCACGACCAGAGGATAGATTGCTGTGGTCACAAGAAAATGAAGCATCATCGTGCCGAAAGGCGGTTGATCGACCAACATGATGGTCAGGGCCATCCGGTTTGCAAGCATGGCCAGAAACATGACCGAAGCGACAAAACCCCATTCAAGCAGAAACGCCGCATCCCTGAACCGGTATTCCTGTCGGCTGGTAAAGATCGTTGCCACCAGCGCGGCCACCGTCCACAGGCCCGGGGGACGCATCAAGAGGATGTCGGCAAGAAAGAAGATAAGCGCTACCAGCCAGTCAGGCACGAATTCCGGTCGCCGCAGGGCGATGGCCAGCGTCAGCACGAACAACAGGTCGGGCCTCGGCATGAAACCTGGGGTAAAGGACAGAGGCAGAAGATCGACGAACAGGATCGCCACGGCAATCGCGAAATAGGTCAGCCGCCCCATCCATTTTCCCAGCAGCACCGGCCTATCCATCATTACCACCATCTGCCGAAGGTGCCGGCTGTGCGGGTGTGGTCGGTTTGGCCGCGCCGCCCACCAGCTCGTCAGACACGCCGATCTGTTCTGCCGGGCTGGTGCGCAGAACGCGAAGGAATTCCAGCCTCTGATAATCGGCTGCCAGCTGCACCATCAACTGGCCGTTACGTCCCATGACGACCTGTCCGACCAGAAGTCCGGGCGGAAACAGCTTGCCGTCGCCCGTGCTCAATACCCGATCCCCGGGGTGGATCTGCTCGGGCGACTTGATGAATTCCAGCACGGGGTAGGGGCTGTTGTTGCCGGCCATGATCGCCTTTTGGCCCGAGGGCATGATCGTGACCGGGATGCGGCTGCTTGAATCGGTCAGCAGGATGACGCGGCTTACTGTTTCGCCCACCCCCGAGATCCGCCCTACCAGCCCCAGCCCGTCCATGGTGACCCAGCCATCGCGCACGCCGTCGCGCCGACCGACATTGATCAGCGCCGATTTTCTGAAGGGCGAGCCCGAGTCTGTCAGCACCACACCGGTCACATAGGTCAGCTTGGGGCTGATCCTGACCTTGTTGAGGGCCAGAAGCTTGGCATTGGTCTGCTCAAGCTGCAGCGCCGCCTCGCGCCAGCTCTTGAGGCGTTGTATTTCGCGCTGAAGTTCGATGTTGCGCTCATACAGCTTGGCGTAGGACTGGAAGTCGGACACCATCCGCGACATCTGCGTGACCGGCATCAGCGCCCAGTCGAAGCTGGGCACGATCCGGTCGATCAGGGCCATGCGAAACCGCTCGACCCGCGGATTGTCGATCCGCCACAGCAGGAACAGGCCGATCAGCAGAACAACCAGAATGCCGGCCAGGATGCGCTTGACCATGCCGCCGAATTCATTGTCTGAGTTCCGGTTTCGTGCCACCCGGTTATCCTTTGCGCGGGCGCCTGCGGCGGCGGCCCGTCAGCTGTCGTAGTCGATTACATGCTGAAGCTGTTTTTCGTATTCGAGCGTTTTACCTGTGCCCATCGCCACGCAGTTCAGCGATTCCTCGGCAACCGAAATGGCCAGCCCGGTCTGTTCACGCAAGGCAAGATCAAGATCGCCCAGCAACGCGCCGCCGCCTGTCAGCATGACCCCGCGATCGACGATATCGGCCGCAAGGTCGGGCGGGGTCGCCTCAAGCGCGCTCATCACCGCCTCGGTGATCTGCTGCACGGGTTCGGACAGGGCCTCGGCCACCTGCGCCTGGGTGATCTCGGTTTCCTTGGGCACCCCGTTCAGCAGGTCGCGGCCGCGGATCTGCATGCTGGCGCCGCGCCCGTCATCGGGCATCCGCGCGGTGCCGATCGAGGTCTTGATTCGCTCGGCCGTGCTTTCGCCGATCAAGAGGTTCTGCTGGCGGCGCAGATAGCTGATGATCGCCTCGTCCATGCGGTCGCCGCCAACCCGGACCGAGCGCGCGTAAACAATGTCGCCCAGCGACAGAACTGCCACCTCGGTGGTGCCGCCGCCGATATCGACAACCATGCTGCCGGTCGGGTCCGTGATCGGCATGCCGGCCCCGATGGCCGCGGCGATGGGTTCGGCAATCAGCCCGGCCTTGCGCGCACCTGCCGAAAGAACCGACTGGCGGATCGCGCGTTTTTCCACCGGCGTCGCGCCATGGGGCACGCAGACGATGATCTTGGGCTTGGTGAAGGTGGTGCGCTTGTGGACCTTGCGGATGAAATGCTTGATCATTTCCTCGGCCACGTCGAAATCGGCGATGACGCCGTCGCGCATGGGGCGGATGGCCTCGATGCTGCCAGGCGTGCGGCCCAGCATCAGCTTGGCGTCTTCGCCCACTGCCAGAACCGTCTTGCGCCCATCCTTGATGTGGTAGGCAACGACCGAAGGTTCATTGAGGATGATTCCGCGCCCCTTGACATAGACCAGCGTGTTTGCCGTGCCCAGGTCAATGGCCATGTCGGAAGAAAACAGACTCGAAAAAGGCCGTGCCATGAGTGAGATTTCCCGTCAGATTGATCGCGCCGGAACGCGACTCTGCGCTTCCCGTTACCCGTCCTTATAGGCGTGGCGGGACCGCGGCGTAAAGGGGGCCGCAGCGCGGGAATGCGCGTGTTTTCGCGCATTCCCCTGTCGGGTACGGCCCTGCCGGATTTTGCCATGACCGGTCAGGCTGTTGCCGCATCTGGCGCCGACTTTGTGCTGCGCACCCGCAGCTTGTTCAGCGCATTCACATAGGCCCGCGCCGAGGCCACCACCGTATCGGTATCTGATGCCTGCCCGGTGACGATATGGCCGCCTTCCTCCATCCGTACGCTGACGGTTGCCTGGGCGTCGGTGCCCTCGGTGACCGCATGCACCTGATACAGCTGCAGGCGGGCTTCATGGGGATACAGCGCCTTGACCGCGTTGAAGGTGGCATCCACCGGCCCGTCGCCTTGTGCGGTGACCTGGTGATCCTTGCCGTCGATGCTCAGGGTCAGGTCGGCCGATTGCGGGGCCTCGGTGCCGCAGATCACGCGCAGGAACTTGACCTGCAGATGGTCATGGGCGGCCGAGGTGGCGCTGTCGCTCATCAATGCCAGCAGGTCCTCGTCAAAGACCTCTTTCTTGCGGTCGGCCAGTTCCTTGAACCGTACAAACACGTCTTTCAGCTGGTTGTCGGACAGTGGATAGCCCAGCTCTTCAAGCTTGGCGCGCAGGGCGGCGCGGCCGGAATGTTTTCCCAGAACAAGGTTGGTTTCCGACAGGCCGATATCTTCGGGGCGCATGATTTCATAGGTGCCCGAATGTTTCAGCATCCCGTCCTGGTGGATGCCGCTTTCATGGGCAAAGGCGTTCTTGCCCACGATCGCCTTGTTGTATTGCACCGGAAAGCCGGTCGCCGTCGAAACCAGACGGCTGGCCTGCATGATCTTGGTCGTGTCGATGCCGGTCTGATAGGGCAGGATGTCGTTGCGCACGCGCATGGCCATGACGACCTCTTCCAGCGCGGCGTTGCCGGCACGTTCGCCCAGCCCGTTGATCGTGCATTCGATCTGGCGCGCCCCCGCTTCGACCGCAGCCAGCGCATTGGCCACAGCCATGCCCAGATCGTTGTGGCAGTGGGTCGAGATGATCACCTCGTCGATGCCCGGCACCCGCTCGCGCAGCATGCGGATGATGTCGGCGCTTTCATTGGGGGCGGTATAGCCCACCGTGTCGGGAATGTTGATCGTGGTTGCACCTGCCTTGATGGCGGTTTCTACGGCCCGGCACAGGAAATCATGTTCGGTGCGGGTGCCGTCTTCGGGCGACCATTGCACATTGTCGGTGTAATTGCGCGCGCGGCTGACCGAATCGTGGACCGCCTCGAGCACCGCCTCGGGTTCCATCTGCAGCTTGTATTTCATGTGCAGGGGTGAGGTGGAAATGAAGGTGTGGATACGCGGGTTTGCCGCCGCTTTCAGGGCTTCGGCCGCGCGGTCGATATCCTTGGCCGACGAGCGCGCCAGCCCGCAGACCGAGGCGTTTTTCACCAGCCTTGCGATTTCGCTGACCGCCTGAAAATCGCCTTCGGACGCGATGGGAAAGCCGGCCTCGATCACGTCAACGCCCATTTCATCGAGCAGCATCGCGATCTCGATCTTTTCGCTCAGCGACATGGTCGCGCCGGGGCTTTGTTCGCCGTCACGCAGGGTGGTGTCGAATATCAGGACGCGATCCTGTTCGGATTTGGTTGTATCGTTCATGATGGGCATCTCGTTCTGTTCTTAGCTTGAAGGTCTGTTTCGGTGGCGCGCTGTTTCATCCTCTGAGCGGGCGCGCCTCGACAGACACGCTCAGAGGCGGCTAAGAAGAAGGTTAAGCGCGGCCTCGCCGCCTGGGCGGGGCAGGGTCGGAATGATATGTGCGCTTGCTGTCATGGGCGCGACTATACGCGGTTTGCCGCGGATGAAAAGACCTGCCATCGAAATTCGTGATATCGGCGCAGACATTGCGGCATCTTGACGTGACCGGGTTGCGAATATGTGGAAATGTTATAATTATATAACCAAATATGTCTGTTGCCAGGAAATGGCACTCAACCAAGGAGTTTTCTCGTGAACAGGAATTGCAAATTGTGCTGGGGTGTTTCGGCCCTGTTGCTGGCCGTGCTTCTGTATGGCGGCTATGTGGTCGGCATTCGCGGCAATGTCGAGGCCGGCGATGACGGCCGCACCGCCGTGGTAATGGATTCGGCCGACCGGATCAGGGTGCTGGGCGAGATGCGGGCATTTCTCGAAGCGGTGCAGGGAATCAATGCCGCCATCGCCGATGGAAACATGAAAGAGGTCGAAACCATCGCGCGCGCGTCGGGCATGGTCAAGGCGCGTGGCGAGTCGGCCGCATTCCTTGCCACCCTGCCGCTGGAGTTCAAAAAGCTGGGCATGGCGACCCATCAAAGGTTTGACGACCTCGCCGATCTTGCCGCGACCAACCCGGCCCCGCAAAAGATGCTTGCCGCGGTTTCCGACACCATGCTGAACTGTGTTGCCTGTCATCAGGCATACCAGTTGAAGGCGCGCACGCAGTAGGTGACCACGGCGACCAAATGGCCGTCACTGCAGCTTTCGCTTGGCTTTGAACCGGAGTCAGGCGAAAACTGACCGGATGAGCGAGCCGCGCGAAAAACTGACGCCTGAAAATGTTGCCCGGATATCTGAACGGATCTTCGGCCTGCCCGTCGAGCGCGTAACCGCGCCCGGCGGCAGGTCGCGCGAAAGCCTGCGCGTTCATTTTCCGGCCCGCACCATCATCGCGACCCAGCGAAAATGGCCGGGGCGGATGCGTCTTGAGGTTGAGGTTCTCAAGCGGCTGTCCGAACAGGGGGCGCCGGTTCCGGCCTTTCTTGGGGGCAATGAGCAGATCTTCTTTCAGGCCGATGTCGGGTCGCGCCGCCTGTCGGGCGAATTGCTGATACAGGCGCGCGCGGGCAAGACCGATTTGATGAGGCGCGCCCTTCAAAGCCTTGTCGAGATTCGAGAGGCGGGCCGGCGCGCCGATCTGGGCCGGATCGCGCCCCCGCTTGGCGATCAGAAGAAATGGGTTTCGGGGCTTGTGCGCAGCGTGGTGGGTGCATCCGAAATGTACGGGATCGCCCCGCCCAAGCTGGATTTCGAAGCGCTTGAAAATGCCCTGCTGGTGCCGGCCGATACATTTGTCAAATGGGATGCGCGGCCCGGCAATGCGGTTGTCGGTGCCGGCGAGCGCGTGTTCTGGTTCGACTGGGAACATTGCGGCCGGCGTCAGGGGATGGAAGATTTCGCCTGGCTGGCCGGGGATGAATTCTGGCCCTACCCGCCGGAAACCGTGCTGCCCGCGCTAGAGCGCATCCTGCCACCGGACAGCGGCGACGATCTGGCCTATTTGTTCCTGTTCATCAGTTTTCATTTCGTCCAGCGGCTGACGGTCATCTATCGGCGTTACAGATCAACCGGCTGGGTCGATGCGGCCCAGGCGATGCGCTATGACAAGATCGGTGCCGACCCGCAGCTGGCGCAGCGCCTTTGTTTGCACGGCGCGGGTTGGGCGGCCCATCACGATCTGACGCGCCCGCTGACCGGGTGGTTTTCTTCTTGTGCCGAGGCGATTGACCGGCTGGCCGATTCGGATCAGCCTTCCTGAAGTTTCGCTATCGCCTCGGCGCGCGCCAACAGGCGGCGGGCGGCGGCGATATGCAGGTTTTCGACGATATTGCCATCAAGAACCGCGATGCCAAGCCCCTTGGCCTGGGCCTCGTCAAAGGCCTTGATCTGGCGGCGGGCAAGGTCGAGATCATCCTCGGATGGGGCAAAGACCTCGTTGGCAACCTCGATCTGGGCCGGATGGATCAGGGTCTTGCCGTCAAAGCCCATGTCGCGGCCCTGTTCGCAATGCCGGCGCAGCGTGTCGGTGTCGCGGAACTTGTTATAGACCCCATCGACACAGATCAGCCCATGCGCCCGCGCCGCCAGCAGGCATAACCCGAGGCTGGTCATCATGGGGGCGCGGTCAAGGGTGTCGCGTGCGCCAAGATCCTTGGCCAGGTCATTCGTGCCCATCACCATGCCCGCCATGCGGGGCGAGGCCGCGGCGATTTCGGCCGCATTCAGCACGCCTGCCGGGCTTTCCATCATCGCCCAGATGCGGGTGTGCGCGCATTTCGGGTGGCTGTCCAGATATTCGGCAAGCCGCTGGATGTCGGCCGCGCCTCCGACCTTGGGCAGAAGGATCGCCTCTGGTGCGGTGTCGCAGATCACCTGCAGGTCTTCGAGCGCCCATTCGGTATCGAACCCGTT
The DNA here is from genome assembly GCA_015487165.1 of Paracoccaceae bacterium. Lineage (GTDB taxonomy): Bacteria > Pseudomonadota > Alphaproteobacteria > Rhodobacterales > Rhodobacteraceae > UBA5972. The sequence goes on from WFQE01000137.1 coordinate 27,091, forward strand.
GATGCGCACCATCAGCCCGCGCAGCCCATAGTCA
>WFQE01000138.1 GCA_015487165.1 Paracoccaceae bacterium
AATACCGGCCTGCCCAACCCGGCCACCATCCGCGCGGGCATCACAAGCGACGGGCGTCTTGTGCTGCACCAGGGGGCGGTGGATATCGGGCAGGGCTCCAACACCGTGATCACACAGATCTTTGCCGATGCGCTGGGGGTGGCGGTCGATCAGGTCACGCTGGTTGGGGCCGACACGGCACTGACCCCCGATTGTGGCAAGACATCAGCCTCGCGCCAGACCTTCATCACCGGGCGCGCGGCGCTGGCTGCCGGGCACGCCCTGCGCGCCGCCCTGCAAAGGCTGACCAATGCGGGGAAGATCAGCGGTATCCGGTTCGAAAGTGGCGCGGTTGTTGTTGTGGGCGATACCGGCGAGCACCGTCTGGATCTGTCCGTGATGGAACCGGACGCGCTGGGCTATGCCCTGTCGGTCGAGGAAAGCTATGACCCGCCCACGACCCCGCTCGACGAAAATGGCCAGGGCAGCCCCTATGCGGTTTACGGCTATGGCGCCCATCTCGCCGAGGTCGAGGTCGATCTGGATCTGGGCACCGTCAGGGTGCATCGCCTGACAGCCGCGCATGACCTTGGCCGTGTCATAAACCCCCTGCTTGCCCGCGGCCAGGTGGAGGGGGGTGTAGCCCAAGGGCTGGGGCTGGCGCTGATGGAGGAATACATCCCCGGCCGCAGCGAAAACCTGCATGACTATCTGATCCCCACCATCGGGGACGTTCCGGAAATCGACACGATCTTCATCGAAAAACCCGACCCCGAGGGCCCTTACGGCGCGCGCGGCCTTGGCGAACACGCCCTGATCCCGACCGCGCCCGCGGTGCTGAACGCAATCCGCCATGCCTCGGGGGCGCGCATGAGGCGTGTTCCGGCAACGCCACCACGCGTGCTGGCCGCAATCCGCGAGGCGCGCGCCAATGGCTGAGAACGAAGGCAAACCGGAAAAGATCCGCTGCGAGGCCTGCCCGGTCATGTGCTATGTCGCCGAAGGCCGCGCCGGGGCCTGTGATCGCTATGCCAACCAGGACGGCAAGATCATTCGCGTCGATCCCCTGACCCTGCTGGACAGGCGCATCAAGGCCGGGGACGAGGTCAAACCCTTTCTTGCCGCCAACTGGGATGGAAACGACATCAGCGGCGACACGCCCTTTGTAACCGCTATCGGTGCGGGCACCACCTACCCGGACTACAAGCCCGCCCCCTTTATCGTCAGCCGTCAGGTCGAGGGTGTTGACATGGTGACGGTCGTGACCGAGGCGATCTTTTCCTATTGCGGCACCAAGATCAAGATCGACACCGACCGCCATATCGGCCCCGAGGCCGCCACCGTCCGCGTGCAGGGCGAGGCCGTGGGCCATGTGATGACCGGCGAATATGGCAGCCAGATGTTGTCACTTGGCGGGGTCGATCACCTGACCGGCGGCAGCAAGGCCGAGGGCCGCGTGACCTGCGACACCTTGCTGAAGCTGTGCAACCGCCAGCCGGTCGAGATGACCATCGACGGGGGCTCAACCGTCGTGGTGCAGGCCGGTGCGCCGCCCGTCGTTGACGGCAAGGTCGAGGAACGGATGCGCGTCGGCTGTGGCTCGGCCACCATCGGCATGTTTGCCGCCCAGTGGAAGGGGCTGGTGGACGAGGTCGTCGTGGTGGACGACCACATCACGGGGGTGGTCAGCGAACATCAGGCCGGCAAGGTGCTGGGCTGGCAGCCAACCGGCATCAGGATCAAGGGGCGTCGTTCGACCCCGGGGCGGTATTTCCGCGTCGCCAATCCAGGGCTGGGCTGGGGCGGCACAGACATTACCGACCCCTTGACCATTCTCGGCGACTGGAACCCGAAAAAGGGCGCGCGGCCGGGGTTGCGCCTGCTGATGGTTTCCACCACCGGCGAGCAATATGCCTATTACGAACTGGGTGACGACCTGCACCCCGTCGCCCGCCCCCTGCCCGATGACCTGCGCCCCTCGGTCGATCTGATCGCCGAGAACTGCGAACCGGCCCTGTGCAGCGTGCTGTTCATGGGCGGGGCCGGCGGCAGCTTGCGCGCCGGTGTGACACGCAATCCGGTACGCCTGACCCATTCGGTCAGGGCCGGAGAAACCCGCGTCACCTGCGGCGGCGCGCCGGTCTATATCTGGCCGGGCGGAGGGATCACGCTGATGGTTGACGTTCTGGACATGCCGTTGAACTCATTTGGGTATGTTCCTACCCCCGCATTGGTGGCACCTCTTGAATTCACCCTTCCACGGGCGGAATACGAGGCACTGGGCGGCCATGTGAGTGCCATTCGCGACCTGCCCGACATTCTGGCGCATGGCGGGGAATACGGGCATGACATCAGGGCGATCGGGCCGCCCAAAGGCCGCTGACATGGAACGCCCCTCGGCCGCCATTCTGTCCGGCAACCGCCTGCACCTGCATCACGGGCCGATCGACCTGGTGATCGGGGCCGATGGGCCCGACCGCGCAAAGGCCTGTCGACAGGCCGAGACCCGGTTCCAGACAGTGCTGACGGAGCTGGTGGCAGAGCTTGAGCTTTTGCGCGCGCCAATCGGGAGCAACCGCCCTACAGGCGCCGTCGCCCGCCGCATGGTTGCCGCAGTCAGCCCCTTTGCCGATGTCTTTATCACCCCAATGGCCGCCGTTGCCGGGGCTGTCGCCGACGAGATCTGCGCCGCCCTGTGCGAGGGCTGCGATCTGGAACGTGCCTATGTCAACAATGGCGGCGATATCGCCTTTTTCCTGGCACCCGGCCACAGCCTGCGCGCCGCAATCGTCGGTGCCGAGGCGGCGGGCACCGTCACACTGGAGGCCGACCAACCGTCGCGCGGGCTGGCAACCTCTGGCTGGCGAGGGCGCAGTCATTCGCTTGGCATTGCCGACGCGGTGACCGTGGTTGCCGCCAACGCTGCCGCCGCCGATGCCGCCGCCACGCTGATTGCCAACGCCGTCGATCTGCCGGGGCACCCGGCCGTGATGCGTATGCCCGCCTGTGATCTGTCACCGGATTCCGATCTCGGCGACCGCTTGGTGACCACCGCAGTCGGCGCGCTGACCGATACCGAAATCAGCGCCGCCCTTGACCGCGGGCAGGCACACGCGCAAGAAATGATGCGGGACGGGCTGATCGCCGGGGCTGCGCTGATGTTGCGCGGGCAGGTCAGGCTGACAGGGCAGGGTTTTGCCGCCACAAAAAGTCGGATCGAAAGGAACGGGAATGCCGGAATTCAGGTTGCGCAAGCTGGTCGTGTCGGTTGAGGAAATCTTTCACGATGGCGGCCCCGATGCCGAGGTGCCGCGTCAAAGGGCCTCGATCGTGGCGGTGGTGTCAAACCCCTTTGCCGGACGTTTTGAGGCCGACCTTCAGGGCGCAATGGATGATCTCAAGCCGCTGGGCCTGATGATGACCGACCGGTTGATCTATGCGCTGGGTGGCATCAAGGGGATCGACGGCTATGGCAAGGCTGCGATCTGCGGCGAAAATGGCGAGCTTGAGCACACCGCCCTGTGGCATGTGCCGGGCGGCTATGCCATGCGCGAACGTCTGGGCGAGGCCCGCGCCATCGTGCCGTCATCCATGAAGATGGGCCATGTTGGGGCGCGGATCGACGTGCCCATCGGCCATATCAACGCCGCCTATGTGCGCAGCCACTTCGATTCGATGGAGGTGGGCGTGCCCGACGGCCCGCGCGCCGATGAGATCCTGTTTGCGCTGGTCATGGCCAAGGGGCCACGCATCCATGCCCGCATGGGCGGGCTGGCAGCCGCCGATGTGGTGGGCGAGGACGGCTTGCGATAAGCCGCGCCAGACCTGCACGGGCGTGTGATCGCAACCCATCGGTCATGGCCGACACCATGGCTATGGACCGTTCAGCTGTCGTCCGGATACCGGGGCCAATTCGAAAGTGCCTTCGGCCTGCCAGCGCTGTGCAACTTCACCAAGACTGTCAAGGACCGAACGCAGTTCCTTGCCGCGGTCGGTCAGGCCGTAGGTCACGGCTGGCGGTATTGTCTGAGCCTGTTTTCGCCAGACAACCCCGGCGCGCTGCAACATGCGCAACCGCTCGGTCAGCATTCGGGTAGAGATCCCCGGCACGGCCCGTTTCAGTTCGCCAAACCGCTGGGGTCCCTGCTCGGACAGCACCCACAGGATATAGATGGTCCAGGGACCGGTGATCAGCCTGAGCAACGCCTCCATCGGGCAGGAAGGGGGGGTGGCGCGTTTCAATCCGTTTTCCTCCCGGAAAATTATCAGTTACTTTTTTGTGCCTACTTTCAAAAACAATCCTCATATCCTAATCAAACCTAGTATGAATACGGTACAAAGGAAAGTTTCGCCAGCAGGTCGGGATCTGCCATCGCCCGATGACACGAAATAGCAACAAGGATCAGGCCATGACACGGCAACCGGCGATATTCATTCCACATGGCGGGGGGCCCTGCTTTTTCATGGACTGGAACCCGCCCGACACATGGAATCGGCAACGGAAACACCTTGAAAATCTGCAAGCATCCCTGCCCGCCAGGCCAAAGGCGCTTCTGGTCATCTCGGGACACTGGGAAGAACCTGTCTTTACCGTGCAGACCAACCCCTCGCCGTCACTTTACTTTGACTATTACGGGTTTCCACCCGAAACCTATGAATTGACATGGCCCGCCCCGGGGGATCCCGAACTAGCCTCGCAGGTCCGACAGTTGCTGGAAGAGACCGGGCTCGAAACCGCCGAAGATACAGAACGCGGCTTTGATCATGGAACTTTTGTCCCGTTGAAGGTTGCCTTCCCCAAGGCCGATATACCGACGCTTCAGCTCAGCCTCAGATCAGACCTGGACCCACAGGCGCATCTGGCCGCCGGGCGCGCACTGGCGCCGCTGCGTGATAAAGGCGTGCTGATCATCGGTTCGGGCAACACATATCACAACATGCAGGTGATGATGCAGGCGATGCGGGGGCGCCCGGACGGGCGGGTTCATGGTATCGAATTCGATCGCTGGCTGACGGATGCGGTAACCCGCAAGGACCCGCAAGAACGCAACGCCCTGCTGGCCGAATGGGCACAGGCCCCCGGCGCGCGCGAAGCCAACCCGCGTGAAGAACATCTTGTCCCATTGCATGTGGTTGCCGGAGCAGCCACCAATGACCGTGGCGTAAAAACGCTGGAAGATCACGTCATGGGCGCCGTCGAAAGCGCCTTCCGCTTTGGCTGAAGAACAGCCAATCAAAAAACCCAACCAAAGGAGAGAACCGAACATGACCAAAGGACAAGTGGCCGGCACGGAACCGATCGCCATCGAGGTGGAAGAGGGAAAAAGTTATTTCTGGTGCACTTGCGGCATGTCCCAAAATCAACCTTTCTGCGACGGCAGCCACAAGGATACCGATTTCAAGCCATTGAAGTGGACTGCGGAAGCCACAGAAACCAAGTATTTCTGCACGTGCAAACAGACCGACAATCAACCCTTCTGCGACGGCAGCCATAACAAGCTGCCTGCATAACGACGTAATCAGCCCCACAACACCCGCTCCGCGCCATCATCATTGACGTGGAGCGGGATCAAACAACAAATAAAGACACGGCCCTAACCATTATCGCGCTGATATATCCAGTCATGGTCAGGGTGATTGTGAAAACGCCACTTGCGAAGCGGCCCGGCCATGACATTCAGGTAATAGCTTTCATAGCCATAGGCCACGCCAAAGGGGTGATGCCCGCGTGGCACCAGCACCACATCGCCATCGCGCACGGCCATGCTTTCGTCAAACGCGCCGTCCTCGGTGAATACCCGCTGAAACCCAAAGCCCTGCGGCGGGTTGATCCGGTGATAATAGGTTTCCTCCAGATAGGTGATGCGGGGAAAATCATCCTCGTCATGGCGGTGGGGCGGGTAGGATGACCAGTTGCCATCCGGGGTGAAAACCTCGGTCACCAGCAGATGATCGGCAACATCGCGATCCTCCATGGCGATATTGTGGATATGGCGCGTATTGGCGCCCTTGCCGCGCTCGACCATGGAAATCCCCGCAGGCCCGATCACCGCGGCCTCGTGCCCACCCGTTGCGGGGGCCGAGCACACCGCCAGCACGCAATCTGTTGTCGCCTCTGCTTGCCAGTCGCTGCCTGGCGGCAGATAGACAGCGGCCGGCGGCAGACGCTCGAACACGCTCATGCGGGCGCCCATCTCTCCGAAATCCTGCCCGGCGCCGGCAATCCGCGCCTTGCCTTCGACCAGCACAAGGATCACCTCGCGTCCGCCGCATTTTTGCGCCGCCCTTTGCCCGGCCTTCAGCTGCCACAGCTCGAAGCCCACATATTTCCAGCCCGCGCTTTCGGGCGGGATGTCATGCGTCTTGCCCCACGCGCCCTGGGGTCTGCGCAGCAGTTCAACCATCACCCGCTCCTTCTTCTTTGTCCAAATACTCCGGGGGTGCGGGGGCTGGCCCCCGCGAAAAACGCCATCACAGCCCCGCCTCGGCCGCCATTTTTTTCAGCGCAGCCAACCCCATCGCCTGATAGTGTCGCGGGGTGCGCACGGCCGGGTCCTGCTCGGCCTCGATCACCAGCCAGCCGTCATAGCCCGCGCCCGCCGCCACCTGCAGCACCGGCAGGAAATCGACACAACCTTCGGGGTCACCCGGTACGGTGAACACGCCGCGACGCACCCCTTCCAGGAATGATAATCTCTGCGCGCGCACGTCCTCCATCACGCCGCGGCGCACATTCTTGGCATGTATATGCGCAACCCGCCCCATGTGCCGCGCGGCCACCGCCGCCGGATCCCCGCCACCAAACAGGCAGTGACCGGTGTCGAACAGCAGGCGCGTGGCCGGGCCGGTTGCCTGCATGAAGCGGTCGATCTCGTCCGGGGTTTCAACGATTGTGCCCATGTGGTGGTGGTAAACCAGTATCAACCCCTGATCCGCGCAGAACCGTGCAATTTCCTCGACTTTCGCGCCGAAATCGGGCCAGTCGGCGGCATCCAGGGCTGGCTTGTCATTTACCGCCAAGTCATCACGCCCGTGAACGGCGTTCGAGGTTTCGCAGACAATCACCACCTTGCAACCCATTGCGCGCAACAGATCAAGATGCCCCTGCATCGCGCGTCTCTCGGCCTCAACGCTGCGTTCCAGCAGTTCCAGCGAATACCAACCCGAAATGAATTGCAGCCCGTGCGGCGCCAGCACCGCGCGCAGCTCGTCGGCGTTGTCGGGCATCTTGTGGCCCTTTTCGATGCCGTCAAAGCCGATTTCGGCGGCCTCTCGCAGGCATTGTTCCAGCGGGATATGGGCGCCGAGGCGCGGGTCGTCGTCATTCGACCAGGCGATGGGGTTGGTGCCGAATCTGATCATGTCTGTTTCCTGCTCAGCCTGCCTGATCGCGGGTCTTGATCTGTTGTTCATAGTTCTGCCGGGCCTCTTGCACCTCGGCGCGCGGCGAAATCTCGGGCACGGCGACGTCCCACCAGTGGCCTCCAGCCTCGGTGCTGAGCATCGGGTCGGTGTCGATGACGATCACATATGTGCCTCTAGCCGCCTGCGCGCGTGCCATGGCCTGTTCAAGCTCGGCAATATTGCCCACCTTTTCGGCCACAGCCCCCATCGCCGAAGCGTGAGCGGCAAAATCGATCTGGCTGGGCACCGCATGTCGCGCCGTATCCAGCAGGTTGTTGAAGCTTTCGCCGCCACAGCCGATCTGCAACCGGTTGATGCAGCCGAAACCGCGATTGTCCAGCACCACGACGATGATCTTGTGGCCCAGCATGACACTGGTCGCCAGTTCGGAATTGGCCATCATGTAGGACCCGTCCCCGACCATGACGACCACCTCGCGCGCAGGCTCGGCCATCTTGACGCCCAGACCGCCCGCGATCTCGTAGCCCATGCAGGAATAGCCGTATTCGACGTGATAGCCACCCACGCGGCCCGGTTTCCACAGCTTGTGCAACTCGCCCGGCAGGCCGCCTGCGGCGCAGACCACGACCGCGTTTTCGTCAAGGCTGCGCTGGACGGCACCGATCACCTGTGCGTCACTTGGCAGGGCATTGCCCTCGGGCGCGGCGGTGGCGGCATCGACCGCGGCCAGCCAGTCGCGTTTCAGCGCAGGGTCGGGGGCGGTGGCCTTGTGATCGCCCAGTGCCGCGCCCAGCTCTTCCAGCGCGATGCGGGCGTCGGCAAGCAAGGGTTGCGCATGATGCTTGGCCGCATCAAAGGGTGTGACATTGATCGCCAGGATCCGGCGCGCGGGGTTGCGGAACAGGGCCCAGCTGCCGGTTGTGAAATCCTGAAAACGGGTGCCGACGCCGATGATGAGGTCGGCCGTTTCGGCCACCGCGTTGGCGGCCGAAGATCCCGTCACTCCGATCGCGCCCAGATTCAGCGGGTGATCCCAGGGCAGGGCCGATTTGCCGGCCTGTGTTTCGGCCACCGGGATGTCATGGGCCTCGGCAAATGCTTTCAGCGCATCGGTCGCATCCGAATAATGCACACCCCCGCCCGCAATGATCAGGGGGCGTTCGGCATGGCGGATCAGATCGACCGCTTCGGCCAGTTCGCGCATATCCGGGCGCAGCCGGCGCTGGTGCCACTGGCGGGGCGCGAAAAAGGTTTCGGGCCAGTCGAAAGCCTCGGCCTGCACGTCCTGGCACAGCGCCAGCGTGACCGGGCCGCATTCTGCCGGATCGGTCATCACCGACATGGCCCGTGGCAGCGCATTCAGCAACTGTTCGGGTCGGGTAATGCGGTCGAAATAGCGGCTGACCGGGCGAAAGGCATCATTGGCCGAGATCGTGCCGTCAGCGAAATCCTCGATCTGCTGCAACACCGGGTCGGGGCGGCGGTTGGCGAACACGTCACCGGGCAGAAACAGCACCGGCAGGCGGTTGACATGGGCAAGCGCGGCGGCGGTCACCATGTTGGTGGCACCGGGGCCGATGGAGGATGTCACCGCCATGGCATGCTGTCGCCGGCTTGCCTTGGCATAGGCTATCGCGGCATGTGCCATGGTCTGCTCGTTATGCCCGCGCCATGTGGGCAACGCATCGCCCGCCTGTTGCAGCGCCTCGCCCAGGGCGGCCACATTGCCGTGGCCGAAAATCGCCCAGACGCCCGAAAGAAAGCGCGTGCCATCAGGCCCCCGCTGCGCTGCCAGATAGCGCACCATTGCCTGTGCCATGGTCAGACGGATGGTTTTCATGCCTTTTCCCCCGTTACGCGTGCCCGATCCCAGACATCGCAAAGTGCGCGGTATTTTTCTACCATGTCCCGCACCGCGCTGTCGTCGTCGATTTCGCCCGAAAACCACCGGCGCGCCGCATCCGCAAATATCGTGCGCCCGACGGCAAATCCGCGCACCAGCGGGCAACGGGCGGCCTCGCGCAGGCTGGCGGCCAGGGCCTCGTGGTCGGCCTCAAGCCCCAGCACCACGACACCCCGGCAATGGGGATCGCGCCGCTTGATGGCGGCACAGGCGTTTTCCCATGCCGCGTGCGAGGCCATCGGCTCCAGTTTCCACCAGTCGGGATGCAGGCCAAGATCATAGAAATGTTCGATCAAATGCGCTGTCGTGTCGTCATCGACGGGGCCGTGTTTTGACGGGATGATTTCCAGCAGAAACTCCAGATCGTTGTGCCGCGCCGCCTGGAACAGCCGCATCAGGGTTTCGCCCTGCTCGCGCATCAGCGCGGGGTTGTCATCGGGATGGGCAAAGCACAGCACCTTGACCACATGATCGCGCGGCCATTCTGCCAGGCCGCCAAGATCAACCCCCAGTTCGGGTTCCAGCGCCAGCGGGCGCGAGGCGGGCCGCTCGGCCGGCCGGCCGATCCACAGACCGGTGCCGGCAGCGGCAAACAGCGCGTCAGCACCCAGTCGGCTGTCGCACAATATGCCGTATCCACCGCGCCCGTCGGCAACCTCGAGCGCGGCCCTCAGGCACAGCTTCTTGAACGCCCCGATGCGGGCCGCAGTGGCGCCCGGCATCTGTTCGAACTGCATCCGGTGGTCAAAGGCGAATACCCGCATCACGGGCCAGTCGCCGCGGCGGTTGGTGGCCCAGTGGATCTGTTCCAGATCTGCATCATGGCGTAGCGCGGGCGTGGTGATGCCGCGGCTCAGAAAGAACTGCAGCTCTTCCCAGCTGGGATAGGCGGGGGTGCAGCCGTGGCGACTGACGGCAAAGGCACCGCAGGCATTGGCCCAGGTCAGTGCTGTCTGCAGGTCCTCACCCTTCAGCCAACCGCGCAACAGGCCGGCCATGAAACCGTCACCGGCCCCCAGCACGTTGAACACCTCGACCTTGAAGGCCGGCCCTGAAATGCCGTCGTCCAGGCTGTCGGGAATGTCGCCTGCAAAGGCGCTGGCCCCCATCGGGCCGCGCTTGCACACCAGGGTCGCATGAGAGAGGTTGCGCACCGCACGCAGGGCGGCAATTGTGTCGGTGCTGCCGCCGGCGATGTGAAATTCCTCCTCGGTCCCGACGATCAGGTCGAACAATGGCAGAGTTTCCTGCAGACGCGCGGTAACCGCCGGGCTGTCGATGAAACGCTCTTCGCCCGCACCGTGGCCGGCCAGCCCCCACAGGTTGGGGCGATAGTCGATATCCAGCGCCGTCCTGATACCCGCCTCGCGCGCAATGCGCAGCGCCTTGAGGACAGCCGCCGTGGTGCGCGGGTGGCTCAGATGCGTGCCGGTTGCCACCACACAGCCCGCGCGCCGGATCAAATCGGGGTCGATATCATCCTCGCACAGCGCCATGTCAGCGCAATTTTCGCGGTAAAAGATCAGCGGAAAATGCTGGCGATCGCGAATTCCCAGCAGCACCAGGGCGGTCAGGCGTTCGGGGTCGGTGATCACCCCGTTTGTCTCCACCCCCTCGGCGGCCAGCTCCTCGCGGATAAAGCGGCCCATATGCTCGTCGCCGACCCGCGTGATCAGCGCAGATTTCAGCCCCAGACGCGCGCAGCCGGCGGCGATATTGGCGGGCGAGCCGCCAATATACTTGTTGAAACTGCGCATGTCCTCGAGCCGCCCGCCGACCTGCGCGCCGTACAGATCGACCGAGGCGCGCCCGATCGTGATGACGTCAAGGCTCATACGGTTCCCCCGAGCGAGCTTTCCAGCTGCGCCAGCTCTTGCCCGCCGGCCATCAGATCCTGCAGTTCCTCGGGGGTGATCTCGCCCCGCTTGGCAGTGCCCAATGTCTTGCCCCGGTTCAGCACGGTGAACCGGTCACCCACCGCCAGCGCGTGGCGCACATTGTGGGTGATGAACACCACCGCAATGCCGGCTTTGCGCACCTTGTCGATGGTGGCCAGAACATTCGAGGTCTGGCGCACGCCAAGGGCCGATGTGGGCTCGTCCAGGATCAAGACCTTGGCGCCGAAATAGACGGCGCGCGCAATCGCAACCGTCTGACGTTCGCCGCCCGAAAGCGTGCCTACGGCCTGGTTCGGCTCGCGCAGATTGATACCCATCTTGGCCATTTCTTCCATCGTCACGCGGTTGGCGCGGGCGAAATCCATCATGCGGAAGGGACCGATCTTGCGCACCGGCTCGTTGCCCATCCAGAAGTTTCGCGTGACCGACATCAAGGGGATCATCGCCAGATCCTGATAGACGGTGGCGATGCCGGCAGCCATTGCCTCGCGCGGGCTGTCGAAATGCATCTCGCGCCCCTCGAACAGGATGGTGCCGCTGGTAGGCTTGTGTACCCCCGACATCGTCTTGATGAAGGTCGATTTGCCGGCGCCGTTGTCACCCAGCAGGCAGTGGACCTCGCCAGCGCAGACGTCGAAACTGACGCCGCCAAGTGCGATCACGGGGCCAAAATGCTTTTCTA
>WFQE01000139.1 GCA_015487165.1 Paracoccaceae bacterium
AATCTGGTCCCTCTTCCCCGACCGCCTCGACGACCACGGCATCCCCGAGGGGTGGCAGATGGGCACGCTGGGGGATGTGGCGGATTCTCCCCGCCGTGGCGTCAAGCCAAGCGAAATACCTGAAGACACGCCCTATATCGGGCTGGAGCACATGCCCCGCCGCTCGATCGCGCTGTCCGAGTGGGAGGGTGCGGGCAAGGTCACGAGCAACAAGTCGGCCTTCCGAAAGGGCGAATTCCTGTTCGGCAAGCTCCGCCCGTATTTTCACAAGGTCGGCGTCGCCCCAGTCGATGGCATATGCTCCACCGACATTGTTGTTGTCCGCCCAAAGCGGAAGGAGTTGTCAGCATACACGCTCGCCTGCATATCCTCTGACGACTTCGTCGAGTTAACGAATGCCGCCTCGACAGGCACGAAGATGCCGCGCACGAGCTGGAAGGTCATGTCCACATACAAAACCTGCCTCGGCACCACGGAAGTTGTAGCGGCGTTTCAGCGGATTGTTGCGCCAATGATCGACAAGATCATCGCAAACATCCACGAATCCCGGACCCTCGCCCAGACCCGCGACCTGCTGCTGCCCAGGCTCATGTCCGGCGAAATCCGCGTGCGCGAAGCCGAGAAGATCGTGGAGGGCGAGGTGTGAGCCGGCTTTGCTTCACCTTCCAGAACCTCGCCGACCGGACCTGGCGCGCCATCGCCGATGCGCATCAGGCGGGCCTGTCCTATGGTGAAGAGACGATCACGGAAACAAACCTGCTTCACCTGAGGCGATACCACTCAAAGGAAATCAAGATTCGTGCTTTTTCAAAGCAGAAAGGAGAACCAGCGACGGGGGCCGACTGGGAATGGTGGATAGGCGGCCGCGGGCGGTGGTTTGGAATGCGCGTTCAGGCCAAGCGGATCAAATATCCCGGCGACGACTTCGGCACATTGCAGACCTACCGCACCGCGTCGATGAAGAGACTGCAAATCGAGGTTTTGGCCGAGCAAGCGCGGATCGACAATCTGAACCCCGCCTACTGTCTCTATGTGAGCCAACCGGGATCGGCCGGCACATACTCTCGCTGTTGCAGCCGAACTACGAGACGATTCCTTCACGGCTGCCTGATCGGCGATGCCGTCGCCGTCCGCGCAACCGGCTCCAACAAGCTGAACGACCTCGCCCGCGTCTGCCACCCCTGGCACTGCCTCGTCTGCAACTGCCCCTGTTGCCCACTCTCCGGCGCCCCGGCGCCCTCCGGAGGCCGCCTGGCCGACGCGGCATTCGCGGTCCTCCGACATTCTCGAATGGCTGGCAGGGAGCTTTGCAGGGAGAGTTTCGACGGTTTCGAGGACATTCCGTGGTTCAAACCACGGCAACGCCTGCCCGACTACCTCGAGCCGTTGTCCGTAGGCGAAGGCGGCGACGAAACCGACGGAAGATTGCGCGAGATTGCCGAGGAACGCGGCTTGTCCGGCTTTGTGATCCTGCAGGAGGGGAAACGTTGATACGACGCTCGCCTCGAACAGTGGTTCCGTCTGCCGGAGTTCGACATGACCGCTGACTGGTTTCCCGGCATCCGCGCTTTCTGCGCCCACTGGTCGCATGCTCCGATGCTGCAACAGACCTTCCATACGCTCGAATCCGAGTTCGAGCGTGACAGCGACACCTGCATCGACGCGGCAAAGGGGCTGGTGGAGTGTGCCTGTCGCGTCCTGCTCCAAACCATAGACGATCCAGCCAGCCCACATACGCCGAAATCCACGACACCCTCCTTTGGCGAGTGGCTCTCGGCCGCAGTGCGTGCGCTTGAGCTGGGTGACGTGCGCGACGAGTCCTTCAAGAAGCTGGTTTCCCAGTATCACAAGCTGACGAAAGCGCTGGATGATCTGCGCAACAAGGCCGGCACGGTCAGCCACGGGAAGGATGGGTTCGTTGCGAAGCTTTCCGCCCATCAACGGCGCGCGGCTGTCCTGGCCGCCGATGCCATCGTCACCTTTCTGCACGAGGCCTATCTCGAACGCGAGCCGGACCCGGTACTGACGCTTGAACCTTACGACCGTTTCACCAGGAACAACGCACTGATAGACGAAAACTGCGCCCTTGTGGCAAGCTCCGATGAAGACGGAATCATGACGGTGACAGTCTCTCTGCCCGGCGGAAATGATTTCGATCTGCTGGTAAAACCCTCGCAGCTCTTGTTCGGGGTGGATCGCGAGGCATACAAGCAGGTGCTGAATGCCTGCCGGGAGGCCGGGCAACGGGAGGAAGAATTATTATGACGCGTGCACCGGTCAGACCGGAGATGCTGCGCTGGGCGATTGAGCGCGCCCGGATGTCCCCTGATGACCTGATCGCGCGTTTCAAGAAGCTGGAAGAGTGGCTTCAGGGCGAGGTGCAACCGACTCTCAAGCAACTGGAGGCCTTCGCTAATGCGGTGCATGTGCCGGTGGGTTACCTGTTTCTTCCCGAGCCGCCCGAGGAGCAGTTGCCGATTCCCGACTTCCGGACGGTCGCCGGTCGCCCGCTCGAACGGCCTAGCCCGAACCTTCTGGAAATGATCTACGCCTGCCAAGAACGGCAGAGCTGGTATGCCGATTTCGCGCGGCTATACCAGGAGCCGGCGTTGCCCTTCGTCGGCAGCGCAACTTTGGATACTGCGCCGGAAGTGGTGGCGGCGCGCATCCGCGAGACGCTGGGCTTCAGCATCGAGGAACGGCGCGATTGCGCAACGTGGGAGGAAGCCCTTCGCCTGTTCATCCGTCGGGCTGACGATGCGGGTATTCTGGTTATGGTCAGCGGCATCGTGTTCAGCAACACGAAGCGCAAGCTGGACGTCGAGGAATTCCGAGGATTTGCTTTGGTAGATCGCCGAGCACCGCTGGTCTTCATTAACGGTGCCGATACAAAAGCCGCCCAGATGTTCACTCTTGCGCATGAGCTCGCGCACATCTGGCTCGGGGCGTCCGCACTCTCGAATGCTAGCGCTGCTCCAATTGGGGGCTTCCGACGCGAGGAAGTCTGGTGCAACAAAGTCGCCGCCGAGTTGCTGGCTCCGCTCCAAGCTATTCGGGAAGAGCTTCGGCCAAACGAACCACTTGAAAAGACACTCCGGCGCCTAGCCCGCCATTTCAAGGTCAGCACCTTGGTCGTTCTTCGCCGCCTTCTGGATTCCGGTGCATTGACACGCCCACAATTTGACGTGGCCTGGCAAGAGGAGATCGGACGCCTGCGGGAACTCACGCGAAGCGCAAGCGACGGCGGCAATTTCTATAGAACAACTCTGTCGAGAGTGAGTCACCGTTTCACCAGAGCACTGGTCATCAGCACGTTAGAGGGGCAAACACTTTATCGCGACGCGTTTCGCATGTTGGGGGTCCGGAAAACCGAAACATTCAACAATCTTGGTCGGGAAGTTGGGGTGATAATGTGATGACATATCTCCTCGACTCTAACGTTTTCATTGAAGCAAATAACCGTCACTACGGCTTCGACTTTTGCCCTGCATTTTGGGATTGGCTGGAGATGCAGAACTCAGCAAGAAAGGTGTTGAGTATCGAAAAGGTGGCGCAGGAAATAATTTCATTTGGAGATCATTTATCCGACTGGGTTAGAGCGAAGAAGCGGGATTTTTTTCTCCCTGCCGACGATTTGACGGCACAGGCTATGGAAAATGTAAGCATCTGGGCTAATGCCCAGAAATTCAGCCAGTCTGCGGTGGCGAAGTTCTTGAGCGATGCCGACAGTTGGCTGGTTGCTCATGGGATCGCCCACAAGTGTACGGTCGTTACCCAAGAAGTTCCAGCAAACTCCCCCAACAAAATAAAAGTGCCTGATGCCTGCAGGGCGCTTGGCGTAAAATGCATTAATACCTATGAAATGTTGAGGCGCGAGAAGGCGAAATTTGTTTTGGGAAAAGGGAATTAGGTTGGCCGAAAGCTTCCTCACCGAAGACGATATCGAGAAGGCGCTGATCGCGCAGTTTGCCGATCTGGGCTATGCCAACCTGCCCGATGCCGTCATCGGCCCG
>WFQE01000140.1 GCA_015487165.1 Paracoccaceae bacterium
GGTTTATGATCTGTATATCTGTTCGTTGTCATGCCGCTCGATCATCTACAAGGGCATGATGCTGGCCGCGCAGGTTGCGGTTTTCTACCCCGATCTGATGGACGAACGCTTCACGTCGGCCTTTGCGATCTATCATCAGCGCTATTCCACCAACACCTTTCCGCAATGGTGGCTGGCCCAGCCGTTCCGGATGCTGGCCCATAATGGCGAAATCAACACGCTGCGCGGCAATATCAACTGGATGAAAAGCCACGAGATCCGCATGGCATCAAACGCCTTTGGCGACCATGCCGAAGATATCAAGCCCATCGTGGCGCAAGGATCGTCCGACTCGGCCGCGCTGGATGCGGTATTCGAGGTCATGGTGCGCGCCGGGCGCAACGCACCCATGGCGAAAACCATGCTGGTGCCGGAAAGCTGGTCGAACAGCGCGACCGAAATGCCCAAGGCCTGGCAGGACATGTATTCATACTGCAACAGCGTGATGGAGCCCTGGGACGGCCCCGCCGCACTGGCCATGACCGACGGGCGCTGGGTCTGTGCCGGGCTTGACCGCAACGGCCTGCGCCCCATGCGCTATGTGGTGACGGGCGACGGCCTGGTGATTGCGGGGTCCGAGGCCGGCATGGTGCCGACCGACGAGGCAACGGTCGTTGAAAAGGGTGCGCTGGGCCCCGGCCAGATGCTGGCAGTTGACATGCAAGAGGGTCGCCTGCTGCATGATGCCGAGCTCAAGGACGAACTCGCCGCATCCCGCCCCTTTGGCGAATGGGTGGGCTCTATCGTTGATCTGGAAAAGGAAACCGGAAACGCCTCTGAAAAGGCGATGTTCACCGGCGAGGAGCTGCGCAAGCGCCAGATCGCGGCCGGCTATACGATCGAAGAACTGGAACAGATCCTGCACCCGATGGCCGAAGACGGCAAAGAGGCCATTGCCAGCATGGGCGATGACACGCCCTCGGCCGTATTGTCGGATCAATACCGCCCGCTGTCGCATTTCTTCCGCCAGAATTTCAGCCAGGTCACAAACCCACCCATCGACAGCCTGCGCGAACACAGGGTGATGAGCCTCAAGACCCGGTTCGGCAATCTGAAAAACGTGCTGGACGAGGATAATTCGCAGACCGAAATCCTGATCCTTGAAAGCCCCTTCGTGTCGAACGCCAAGTTCGAGGAAATGGTCAAGCATTTCGGTCGGGATGTGGCCGAGCTGGACTGCACCTTTGCGCGCGATAGTGGCGACGACGCCCTGCGCCAGGCCCTTGAAAAACTGCGGGCCGAGGCCGAAGACGCCGTGCGCGCCGGGGCCATGCACCTGATTCTGACCGACCAGTATCAGGACGAAAACAAGGTGCCGATGCCGATGATCCTGGCGACCTCGGCCGTGCATTCGCATCTGACGCGCAAGGGCCTGCGCACGTTCTGTTCGCTGAATGTGCGTTCTGCCGAATGTGTGGATCCACATTATTTTGCCGTGCTGATCGGCTGTGGTGCAACCACCGTCAACGCCTATCTGGCGCAGGATTCCATTGCCGACCGGGTTGCGCGCGGCCTGCTTGACGGCCCGCTGGATGCCGCGGTCGAATGCTATGCCAGCGCGATCAATCAGGGCCTGCTGAAAATCATGTCCAAGATGGGCATTTCGGTGATTTCCAGCTATCGCGGCGGCCTGAACTTCGAGGCCGTGGGCCTGAGCCGGTCGATGGTGGCCGAATATTTCCCCGGTATGCATAGCCGGATTTCAGGCATTGGCGTGACCGGCGTTCAGCGCAAGATTTCCGCCGTGCATGCCAAGGGCTGGCTCAGGCAGGCGGACATGCTGCCGATTGGCGGGTTCTACAAGGCACGCCGCACCGGAGAAAAGCACGCCTGGGGCGCGCAGACGATGCATCTGTTGCAGTCGGCCTGTGATCAGGCGTCTTATGATCTGTGGAAGAAATACTCGGCCCGGATGCGGGCCAACCCGCCGATCCATCTGCGCGACCTGCTGGATTTCAAACCCCAGCTCGACCCGATCCCGCTGGAAGAGGTCGAAAGCATCACCGCCATCCGCAAGCGTTTCGTCACCCCCGGCATGTCGCTTGGCGCGCTGTCGCCCGAGGCGCACAAGACGCTGAACATCGCCATGAACCGCATCGGCGCGAAATCCGACAGCGGCGAGGGCGGCGAAGACCCGGCGCATTTCACGCCAGAGCCCAATGGCGACAACCCCAGCGCCAAGATCAAGCAGGTTGCCTCGGGCCGGTTTGGCGTGACGGCTGAATATCTGAACCATTGCGAAGAGCTGGAGATCAAGGTCGCCCAGGGCGCCAAGCCCGGCGAGGGCGGCCAGTTGCCCGGCATCAAGGTGACCGAGCTGATCGCGCGCCTGCGCCACTCGACACCCGGCGTGACATTGATCAGCCCGCCGCCACATCATGACATCTATTCGATCGAAGATCTGGCGCAATTGATCTATGATCTCAAGCAGATAAACCCCAAAGCCAAGGTAACGGTCAAACTGGTCGCGGCCAGCGGCGTGGGCACCATTGCCGCCGGTGTCGCCAAGGCCAAGGCCGATGTGATCCTGATTTCCGGCCATAATGGCGGCACCGGGGCCAGCCCGGCGACCAGTATCAAATATGCCGGCCTGCCTTGGGAAATGGGATTAACCGAGGCACATCAAGTGCTTGCACTGAATAATTTACGTGATCGCGTAACCTTGCGCACCGATGGCGGGCTGCGCACCGGCCGCGATATCGTGATCGCCGCCATGATGGGGGCCGAAGAATTCGGCATCGGCACCGCGGCCCTTATCGCGATGGGCTGCATCATGGTGCGGCAGTGCCAGTCGAATACCTGTCCGGTGGGTGTCTGTGTACAGGATGAACGCCTGCGCAAGAAATTCACAGGAACAGCCGACAAGGTCGTGAATCTAATCACTTTTTACGCACAAGAGGTGCGCGAGATCCTGGCCAGCATCGGCGCCCGCAGCCTGGACGAGGTGATCGGTCGCGCCGACCTTCTGACGCAGGTCAGCCGTGGCTCGGCCCATCTGGATGACCTTGACCTCAACCCGATGCTGCTGTCGGTCGATGAGGGCCACAACATCACCTATGACCGCAAGAAGCCGCGGCAAGAGGTGCCTGATACGCTGGACGCCGAAATCGTCAAGGACGCCGAGAGGTTCTTTAACGAAGGCGAAAAGATGCAGCTGTCATATGCGGTGCGCAACACCGACCGCACCATTGGCACCCGCGCCTCCAGCCATATCG
>WFQE01000141.1 GCA_015487165.1 Paracoccaceae bacterium
CAAACTGAAGGAGCGGTGATATGAGTGACGTTGCTTATGTCCGCACCGAGATGATCCCAGAGAAGGCTCCGCCGTCGTCTCAGATCGGTCCGATCAAGTGGGTGCGGGAAAACCTGTTTCCCGATATCCCGAACTCGGTCCTGACCATCCTGGCGCTGTATTTCCTGTATCTCGGGCTTTCTGCGATATTGCCCTGGATATTCCATTCGGCTGTTCATGCAAATTCGCTGAATGAATGCCGGGAAATCATCCGCGAGGCCTATGGTCAGGATGCTGTCGGGGCTTGTTGGGGCGTGATCGTCGATCGCTGGCACCAGCTGCTGTTCGGCTTTTATCCGCAAGACATGTACTGGCGCCCCGTTACGGCGTTTGTGCTGTTGCTTGTGGCGTTGGCACCGGTGCTGTTCTCTCAACTGCCGCGCAAGATGCTGATGTTCACCGCCGTCTATCCCTTCATCATGTATTTTCTGTTGTGGGGCGGGTCGGTCTGGTTGCCGCTCAGCGTAATGTTCGGTTTCGTCCTGGCGCCGATCTCGCACAAGATCGTCGCGCCGCTTGCGGGGAATCTTGTGGGTGTCATTGCCGGGTTTGCGGTGCCCATCCTGTGGTGGGGGCTGGCTGCTGCGCCGGTGAGCGAAACGTTGCATTCGATTGTTCCTATCGGCATCGAATACATCGAGTCGGCAAAATTCGGCGGGTTCATGCTGTCGATCACCATCGGGATTACCGGTATCGCGCTTTCGTTGCCCTTGGGCATCGTTCTGGCGCTGGGCCGGCAGTCTGATCTGCTGATCATCAAGTCGTTGTCAATCGGGTTCATCGAGTTCATCAGGGGCGTGCCGCTTATCACGCTGCTGTTTGTGGCTTCGACGCTGCTGAACTACTTTATGCCACCGGGAACCAATTTCGACATCATCCTGCGGGTCATGATCATGGTCACGCTGTTTTCGGCCGCCTATATGGCCGAGGTCATCCGTGGCGGTCTGGCAGCCTTGCCCAAAGGCCAGTACGAGGCAGCCGATGCGCTTGGCCTTGACTACTGGAAGGCACAGCGTCTGGTCATCATGCCGCAGGCGCTCAAGATCTCGATCCCCGGCATCGTCGGCACATTCATCGGTCTGTTCAAGGACACGACACTGGTCTCGATCATCGGCCTGATGGACCCTCTGGGCCTGTCAAACGCCATTCGGGCCGACCAGGCGTGGAACGGCATCCTGTGGGAGCTGTATGCTTTCATCGCCGCCATGTTCTGGATCGTCTGTTTCTCGATGTCCCGTTATTCCATGTACCTGGAGCGCAAGCTTCAGACAGACCATCGCTAAAGGAGTTCGCAACAATGTCTGAACTTGCAACAAAACGCGAAATCGATCGCAGCCAGATGAAGGTGTCCGATGAGGTCGCCATCGAAATCACGGACATGAACAAATGGTATGGTTCATTCCACGTGCTGCGCGACATCAACCTGACCGTCAACCGGGGTGAGCGGATCGTTATCTGTGGCCCGTCCGGTTCGGGCAAGTCCACGTTGATCCGCTGTATCAACCGGCTGGAAGAACACCAGCAGGGTCGGATCGTCGTTGATGGAACCGAGCTGTCGTCGGACCTGAAGAACATCGACAAGATCCGCCGCGAAGTGGGCATGGTGTTCCAGCACTTCAACCTGTTCCCGCATCTGACGATCTTGGAAAACTGCACGCTGGCCCCGATCTGGGTGCGCAAGACGCCCAAGAAAGAGGCCGAAGAAGTTGCGATGCACTATCTGGAAAAGGTCAAGATCCCCGAGCAGGCCGACAAGTATCCCGGTCAGCTTTCGGGTGGTCAGCAGCAGCGCGTGGCAATTGCACGTTCGCTGTGTATGAAGCCGCGGATCATGCTGTTTGACGAACCGACCTCGGCCCTCGACCCGGAAATGATCAAGGAGGTGCTCGACACCATGATCGAACTGGCCGAAGAGGGCATGACCATGCTTGTGGTGACCCACGAGATGGGCTTTGCCCGTCAGGTGGCCAACCGCGTGATCTTCATGGACCAGGGCCAGATCGTGGAACAGAACGAACCGGAAGAGTTCTTTCACAACCCGAAATCCGAACGGACCAAGCTGTTCCTCAGCCAGATCCTCGGCCACTGAGGTCTGCACTCAGGACAAAAAGAAACCCCGGCCATCGCGCCGGGGTTTTTTGTTGTGGCCCGTGTGGCTTACAGTTCGCGTGGGGTGACATAGCTGTGAACCACCCCGGTGCCGGGTAGCAGGGCCGACCAGTCGTCTATGTTGAAATCAAGGACTGTGACAGCTCCGGTCGGGTACTTGCCAAAGACTTCGTGATGGGGTGGCGGATCCCTGCGCATTTCGCGGGCAAAATCGCCGATGCCGGGCATATGGGCGATGATCAGGACATTGTTACCAGATGCGGTTTTCAGAATGTGCAGGATTTCGCTTTCATCTGCCAGATACAAACCATCTTCGATGCGGATCGAAGCCTCGGGTTTCAGCGCCGGGGCCATGCGGTCCCATGTTTCCTGACACCGCAGGGCCGAGGAACAAATGACCTCGTCAGGGGCCAGTTCCTGTTCATCAAGCCACCGTCCGACCTTTTTCGCAGCTTCCCGGCCGCGCGCGTTCAGCGGCCTGTCCTTGTCGGGGATACCGGGTTCGTCCCAGCTGGATTTGGCGTGCCGTACAAGGATCAGGCGTTTCATGGCGGACCTTTCATGAGGATGGCGCATGAGCTGCGCCTGAACTGATGATCTCAGCCTGCCATGTTTCGGGGTAGGGGTGCAAGCATGCCCGGAGGCGGGTCACTCGGCCTTGATCAGGCTGCCCGCACCATGCTCGGTGAATAGTTCCAGCAACACGGCGTTGCGCGCCCGCCCGTCAAGGATCACAACGGCCCTGACGCCGCCTTCCATCGCCTTGAGCGCGGTTTCGGTCTTGGGGATCATGCCGCCGCTGATGATGCCCTGTTCGGTCAGCTCGCGCACCTGTGTGGGCGTCAGTTGGGTGACAACTTCGCCGCTTGCATCCTTGACACCGGAAACGTCGGTCAACAGCAACAGGCGGTCGGCCTTGAGGGCAGCGGAAATCGCGCCCGCGGCCGTGTCGCCATTGACGTTGAAGGTTTCACCGTTCCGCCCAGCGCCAAGAGGGGCCACGACGGGGATATAACCCGAGCCCGAAAGTTCTGTCAGAACCCGCGGGTTGACCTCGACCGGCTCGCCCACAAAACCGAGGTCGGGCGAGGCGGTTTCACAGATCATCAGGTGGGCGTCCTTGCCCGACAGGCCGACAGCGTTGCCCCCCTGCACGTTGATCGCCTGCACGATCTTCTTGTTGATCAGGCCGGAAAGCACCATTTCGACGACCTCGACGGTTGGGGCGTCGCTGACGCGCTTGCCGCCGACAAATTCGGACTTGATTTCCAGCTTGTCCAGCATCCGGTTGATCATCGGCCCGCCGCCATGCACGATGACCGGATTCACACCGACCTGTTTCATCAGCACAATGTCGCGGGCAAAGCTGTTCATGGCCTCGTCGTCGCCCATTGCGTGGCCGCCGAACTTGACGACCACGATGGCCCCGTCATAGCGCTGCAGATAGGGCAGTGCCTCGCTCAGCGTGCGGGCGGTGGCGATCCAGTCGCGTTTCATTGCTGTCTGCTTCTCCATGACGGGTGTCCTCTGGTTTCAGCCTAAACCCCTTGGAAGGGCGCCTGCAACATGCCAAACTTGGGCGGCGATTCAACAGGAAACGGCATGACACAACAGAAAAGACAGAAAACACTGCTTTTGACCGGCGCCAGCCGGGGTATCGGGCACGCCACGGTCAAGTGTTTCTCGGATCGGGGCTGGCGGGTTCTGACCTGTTCGCGCCACCCATTTTCGCCCCATTGCCCGTGGCCGGGGGGCGAGGAGAACCATATCCAGATCGACCTGTCTGACCCGACAAAGACAATGGCTGCCATTGAGGGCATACGGGAAAAGCTGAACGGCTCGCTGGATGCCCTGGTCAATAATGCCGGCATCTCGCCCAAGGGCGAAGGGGGGCGGCGACTGAACACCATCGACACCGACCTTCAGACATGGGGACAGGTTTTCCACGTCAATTTCTTTGCCCCCATCGTGTTGGCACGCGGTTTGCGACGTGAATTGCAGGCTGCCAAGGGGGCGGTGGTCAATGTGACCTCGATTGCCGGCGGCAGGGTGCATCCCTTTGCCGGGGCGGCCTATGCGACATCCAAGGCGGCGCTTGCGGCGCTCACGCGCGAGATGGCCCATGATTTCGGCCCGCTTGGCGTGCGCGTCAACGCGATTGCGCCAGGCGAGATCGAAACCGCGATCCTTTCCCCCGGCACCGAGAAACTGACAGAAACGATTCCCCTGCGTCGCCTTGGCCAACCCGAAGAGGTTGCCAGCGTGATTTACTTCCTGTGTTCAGGCGAAAGTTCATATGTCTCGGGCGTCGAGATCGAGGTCAACGGCGCCCAGCACGTGTGACCGCGTTCATTCAATTCCGGCGATGATCGCGCGCAGGGTTTCGATACCCTCTTTCTTTTCGGCCGAGGTCAGGGTGATCTCGGGATAGGCCGCCGGGTGTTTGGACAGGGCTGTTCGGGTCTGCTCAACAGCCTTGTCCAGCGCGCCCTTTTTCAGCTTGTCCGTCTTGGTCAGGACGGCCTGAAAGGTCACGGCGCATTTGTCGAGCAGGGCCATGATTTCTTCGTCAACCTTCTTGGGGCCGTGGCGGGCGTCGATCAAAAGGAATACCCGCCGCAGAGTTGCACGCCCCGACAGATAGGCCTTCATCAGGTTCTGCCATTTCTCGACGACATGCACAGGCGCCTGGGCAAAGCCATAGCCGGGCAGGTCGACCAGATAATGCGACGAACCAAGCGTGAAGAAATTGATTTCCTGCGTGCGCCCCGGCGTGTTCGAGGATCGCGCAAGGTTCTTTTGCCCGACAAGTGCGTTGATCAGCGAAGACTTGCCCACATTCGAGCGGCCCGCGAAACAGACCTCGATCCGGTTGTCGGGTGGCAGGCCGTCCATGGCCACCACGCCCTTGAGAAAATCGCAAGGCCCGGCAAACAGCTTGCGCCCCGTTTCGGCGGTTAGCCGATCAGGGGCCTGGGATATGGGAAAGCGGGCTTCCATCTATTTGCGCGTCGCCTTGTCGTCCTTGGGTTTGCGCTTGAACGACGAGATGATGTTGCCGAACACATCGGGCTTGGCCCCCTGGCTGCGCAGGATGATGTATTGCTGGGTGAAGGTGATCGTGTTGTTGGCGATCCAGTACAGCACCAGCCCGCTGGGGAAACGCCCCAGCATGAACATGAACACCCAGGGCATCCAGGCAAAGATCTGCGCCTGCATCTTGTCGGCGGGGGCCGGGTTCAGTTTTTGCTGCAGCCACATGCTGATGCCCAGCAGGATGGGCAGAACGCCAAGCGAAAGGATGCCAAGCGCGCTTCCTTGTCCCGGGGCATCCCAGGGGAGCAGCCCGAACAGGTTGAGGATCGAGGTGGGATCAGGTGCAGACAGGTCCTTGATCCACAGGATGAAGGGCGCGTGATACAGCTCGATCGTGACAAAGATCACCTTGTACAGCGAAAAGAAGATCGGGATCTGCAACAGGATCGGCAGACAGCCGGCTGCGGGGTTCACTTTCTTTTCCTTGTAGAGCTTCATCATTTCCTGCTGAAGCTTCTGCTTGTCTTCACCCACGCGCTCTTTCAGCTTTTCGATTTCCGGCTGCAATTCCTTCATCCGTGCCATCGAGACATAGGATTTATAGGCCAGCGGGAACATCAGCGCCTTGATCAGGATGGTCAGGCTGATGATGGCCCAGCCCATGTTGCCCAGCACCTTGTTCATGAAGTGCAGGACCTGAAAGATCGGCTTGGTAAGGAAAAAGAACCAACCCCAGTCGATCGAGTCGATGAACTGCACGATACCCAGATTGTCCTGATAATGACGGATGGTTTCGTATTCCTTCGCCCCGGCAAACAGCATGGTCTTGACCGATGCCGTCTTGCCCGGTTCCACCGTCATGATCGGCATGCGCACGTCGGTCTGATAGATCGAGGCCTGAGGCAGATACTTGGCGACCGATTTGAATTTCTGGCCGCTTTCCGGGATCAGGGTGGTCATCCAGTATTTGTCGGTAAAGCCGATCCAGCCGGCATCGCCGACATCATGGGCCTCGCCCACACCGGGTTCGGTTTGCAACGGGTCGCGCTTTTTAAGTTTCTTGTAGGTGATCTCGATCAGCTTGCCGTCTGCCGAGGCAACCACGCCTTCGTGCAGGATATAGAACCCTGCAACCTTGGGGTCGCCATGACGCGCAACGATACCATAGGGAGCAACCTTCATCGGGTTGCTGCCGTTGTTGGTCACGGTCTGCTTGACCGAGAACATGTAGTTGTCGTCAACCGATATGGTTCTGCGGAATGTCAGGCCCTTGCCGTTGTCCCAGACAAGGGTGACCGGGGTGTCCACGGTCAGGGTGTTGCCCTTTTCAACCTTCCACGGGGTGTTGGCGCCCGGAACGTCAGCATAATCAAGCTTGCCAACGGGGGCCCAGCCATACAG
>WFQE01000142.1 GCA_015487165.1 Paracoccaceae bacterium
CGCGCAGGCGCTGGGCCTCGACCATGCCGCCCAGCATGTCCTCGGGCAGGGCGTTGCAATGCGCCTCGCGCTGGCCCTGTATGCGCCGGTCGTTCTGTGGCTGCGGCAAGGGTTGATCCAGCCCGTAACGCGCGGCCCCTGCGCCGAATACCCCGGCCGCGCCATCGGAAATCGCCTTGCGGATCTGCTTGCGTGGCAGGTTGCCGGCATAGATGCGCGCCCTGGGCGCCGCCTGAAAAATGGGGAAATACATCGCGAAATCCGGCCAGCCCGATTTCTTCCAGTTCAGCGCCCTGGCCAGCGCCTGCCGGTCGAGCCGTCTGTCCGGGGTTATGGCCGGCAGCTGCGCGGGCACCAGCATCTCGAACACCAGCGCACGCGGCTGAAGGGCGCGCACGGCACGGGCCTGGTTGCGATGCTGCGCCGGGTTGTCATGCACCTCGCCCAGCACCACGATATCGGCAGGCGGCAGACGGTCCAGCATGGCGGGCGTGATCTGGCCTGCGCGCACCGCAGCAGGGACAAGGATCACAAGAAACAGGAACAGACGAAACATGCCCCCTTGTAGCGTGAAATCGCCGGCCTGAAATCCCCGAATTCGCCGCCATACGGGGGTTTTTCCCCGCCGCCCGCGCTGGTAACAGTAGGGAATGACCGATTTTCCCCAGATAACCCTTGTGACCGGCGGCATTGCTTCGGGCAAGTCGGCCTGGGCCGAACGCCTGGTGCTGTCCAGCGGGCTGTCGCCGGCCTATATCGCCACCGCCCAGGCGCTCGACGACGAAATGCGCGCGAAAATCGCCCGGCACAAGGCCCGCCGCACCGGCCAGTGGCGCCTGGTCGAGGCACCGCTTGACCTTGCCCCGGCCCTCGCCCGGATCCGCCCCGGTGAAATCGCCCTTGTCGATTGCCTGACCATGTGGCTGAGCAATCACCTGATGGCCAGTCACGATACCTCGGCGCTTGCCCCGCCCCTGATCGAGGCACTCTCTGCCCAGCGCGCGCCGGTGGTCATGGTCACCAACGAGGTCGGGCTTGGCGGCATCAACCCCGACCCGCTGGCCCGGCGTTTTACCGATGCTCAGGGGGCGCTAAACCAGCAGATTGCGGCGCGTGCCGACCTTGTGGTGGCGGTGATGGCGGGGCTGCCGCTGGCCCTCAAGGGGCAGATCCCCAGCCTCCCCCCTGGCCGCACCCCGGGGGGCGCAAGATGACCTGCTGGTGGTGGATCCGCCACGGCCCGACCCATGCCGACGGCCTGATCGGCTGGACCGACCTGCCCGCCGACCTGTCGGACCACGCCGCGCTTGACCGGCTGGCGCGCCACCTGCCCGACGACGCGCTGGTGATTTCCAGCGATCTTGCGCGTGCGCGCAGCACAGCCGACGCCATCCAGCGCAATCGCCAACGCCTGCCCGACAGCCCACGCTTGCGTGAGATTCATTTCGGCGCGTGGGAAGGCAAGACCCATGCCGAGATCTCGCAAACCCACCCCGAACTTGCCCGCAGCTATTGGACCAGCCCGGGCGACACCGCCCCCCCCGATGGCGAAAGCTGGAATCAGGCGGCCCTGCGTATCAGCCGGTTCGTCGATGAAATGAACACCCGCCACGCCGGCGCCGACATCGTCGCGGTTGCCCATTTCGGTGTGATCCTGACCCAGATCCAGCGCGCCGCCGGCATGGCGCCTACCTCGGCGCTCAGCTTTACCATCGACAACCTGTCAGTCACCCGTCTCGAATTCCTCAACCCCGGCTGGCGCATCAAGGGCGTGAACCACCGCCCCTGAGATTCTTCTTTGCCCATATTCTCCGGGGGAGTCGCGCCAGCGACGGGGGCAGCGCCCCCACTCTTGCCGCACCGGTGGATTACAAAACCACGCCCCCCATGATCACATGCACGATCATCTTGATGTTCAACACCGTCAGAAGCAGCGCAATCGCCCCGCTTGTCACGCTCAACCACAGCGGCGCCTGCAACCCGCCCATCTTCTTGCGGCTGGCGGTAAACAGAACCAGCGGCACCACCGCAAAGGGCAGTTGCAGGCTCAACACCACCTGGGACAGGATCAACAGCCGCCCGGTACCGCTTTCGCCATACAGGAATGTCACGATGACCGCAGGCACGATGGCCAGACCACGGGTAATCAGCCGTCGCGCGACGGGTGAAATGCGCAAACGGATAAAGCCCTCCATCACCACCTGCCCCGCCAATGTGGCCGTCACCGTCGAGCTCAACCCCGAGGCAAGCAGGGCGACGCCGAACAGCGTGGCCGCAAGGGGGGCCCCCAGAATCGGCGAGATCAAGCGCTGCGCATCCTGGATTTCTGCGATTTCCGTGCGACCGGTGGCGTGGAACGTCGCGGCCGACAGAACCAGGATCGAACCGTTGATGAACAATGCAAACATCAGCGCAATGGTCGAATCCAGCGTCCCCATCCAGATCGCTTGCCGCTTGCCCGCAGTAGTATCGGCAATGCGCCGGGTCTGGATGATGGACGAGTGCAGATACAGGTTATGGGGCATGACGGTCGCGCCGATGATGCCCAGCGACAGATACAGCATGTTCGGATTGTGCAGCAGCTCCTGGCGCGGAATGAAGCCGGCCAGAACGTCGCCCAGCACCGGGTCGGCATAGATGATCTGCACGACGAAAGAGGCGGCGATGATCAAGGTAAGTGCGACCACGATGGCCTCGAGATAGCGGAAACCGCGATTTTGCAGCCACAGGATCAGAAATACATCAAGCGCGGTCAGAACCACTCCGATCCCGAGCGGGATGCCGAACAGCAGATTGAGGGCGATGGCCGTGCCGATGACCTCGGCCAGATCCGTTGCGATGATCGCCCCCTCGGCCAGAACCCACAGTATGTTGCTGGCCCAGCGGGGATAGGAATCATGACAGGCCTGCGCCAGATCGCGCCCGCCGGCGATCCCCAGCCTTACCGCCAGGGACTGCAACAGGATGGCCATGAAATTCGACACCAGAATGACCGACAACAGGGTATAGCCAAAGGCCGAACCGCCCGCGATCGAGGTCGCCCAGTTGCCCGGATCCATATAGCCGACCGCCACCAGATAGCCGGGGCCGAAAAAGGCCGCCATGCGCCGCAGGATGCGCCCGGTGACCGGCACGGATGCATGTGATTCCGGCAGGCTTGGCACGCTTCTTTCCTGTCGCCAGCCTTCGAATTCCGGCATTTTGGTCATCTCCTGCAGGGGATCTGTTTCAGCAATCTTAGTTGCGACTGATTTGCATTTTCACTAGATGATGGTCTGGAAACTGTCAAGCCCACCCGACGGCCGGTGCCCCATTCATCAATCTTCAATGGTTTTCTGCCACCCCTTGCATGACCCGTCAGAAAGGGGGGCGAATGATTGCAAGGGCCTATACGGTGGCTTTTCAGGGGATCGAGGCCCGCCTTGTCGAGGTTCAGTGCGCCATCACCGCAGGCCTGCCGGCATTTTCCATCGTCGGCCTGCCCGACAAGGCTGTTTCCGAATCCCGCGAAAGGGTGCGCTCGGCGCTGACCGCGCTGTCGATTGCGCTGCCCTCAAGGCGGATCACCGTAAACCTGTCGCCCGCCGACATCCAGAAAGAGGGATCGCATTTCGACCTGCCCATCGCGCTGGCGCTGCTCGCGGCCATAGGCGCCCTGCCCGCCGATGC
>WFQE01000143.1 GCA_015487165.1 Paracoccaceae bacterium
ATGGCAATGTAAATCAACAGGAATCCTACCACGGACAGCGCGTAATGCTGATCGCGATAGGCCAGCAACGCGGCGCGGTTGTCGCGCAGCATGTCGAATGTCAGATAGTCGCGCAGCATGAAATAGCCCGCAATCGCCACAACCACGATCACGCCCAGCGGCAGAAATCGCCGTGCCCCTGCCCCGCTCTTGCGCTGTCCGCTCATTGTCGTTTCCTGTTCCATTCACTCGCCTCTGGCTGCCATCCCCACCATGTGGGCCGGATCATGTGCAAAATGGTAGGGGCATCACGGCGCGTTGAACACAGGTGATGCAATATTTCGACCTTGGGGCCCATTTTCTGGCAAATCGGGGCGCAACCTGTCCTTTTCCCCGAAATGTTGCAATAAACGGCGCCCCTGCGAATTGACTTATCAGATGACCGGGACTAAACAGCGGCTTCCGAATGACACTGGATACGGGTCCGCGCGCGATCCGGTTCCAAGCCGCACCTGGAGTTGATGCAATGAAACGCACCTATCAGCCGAGCAACCTTGTTCGCAAACGCCGCCACGGGTTCCGTGCGCGCATGGCCACCAAGGCCGGGCGCAAGATCCTGAATCGTCGTCGTGCACAGGGCCGCAAGGTTCTGTCTGCATAAGACAACCGGCCGAAAGGCACGAACATGACACCGCCGGAGGCGACACAGGCAGGCCAGACGGGCCGGGCCGGTCATTCGCCACCGGCGGTTTCCTTGTGCCGTATCGAAAGATTGAAAAACCGCGCCGATTTTCTGCGCGCAGGCCGCGGGAATCGACAGCAGGCCAAGGGATTCATCCTGTTGGCTCGCAAGCGGGAGCCTCGAGAGGCCGGAGACGCCCCGATTCGCGTGGGCTTCACCTGTTCGAAAAAGCTGGGCAATGCCGTTGCCCGCAATCGCGCCAAGCGCCGCCTGCGCGAAGCGGCACGCCTTGTTATCCCCTCTCGCGGTCGCCCCGGCTGGGATTATGTGCTGATCGGCAAACGCGATGTGACGGCCTCGATTCCCTTTGACAGGCTTGTCGGGGATCTCGCCAAGGCGCTTGACCGGGTTCACCGGCGTTAACTTCCCTGCCCCCTGTTTGCTTGACCATCCTGGCAAGCGCGAATGCTTGAGATTTAATTGAATATATCCTAATATGTGAATAAACGCGGCCTTCAGGGAAAATGAAAGGAGCATATCTTGGCGATCGAATTCAACGGCAAGACCATCGAGACCAATGAAAAGGGGTATCTGGAAAACCTCGACGACTGGAGCGAAGAGCTGGCAAATGCCATGGCCTCGGCCGAAGGTATCGAACTGGGTGAAAAACATTGGGATGTGATCAACTTCCTGCGTGAGGAATATTTCGAAAATCACCAGAACCAGCCCAACACCCGTGCAATAATCAAGGCGATGACAGCAAAGTGGGGGTCGAAACCCTCGCAAAAGGATCTGTATGACCTTTTCCCGCATGATCCGTCCAAACAGGGCGCGCGCATTGCGGGCCTGCCGGAAAGCCGGCGCAAGGGCGGTTACTGACCTCCTCCCTCAACCGAGCAGTGCGAACGGGACCGCGGCCGACCTGGCCCTGGTCCCGTTTCCTTTTGTGCGCCGGCGGCTGGAAACATGCCTGCGACCACCATATATGCTTGGAACAGGCCAACAGATTGCCGGAACCATGACATGACCCCTCTTGCCTTTGTGCTATCGCTGCCCGTGCGCGCCTATCGGCTGTTGTTCAGCCCTTGGGTCGGTCATGGCTGCCGGTATCAGCCCACCTGCTCGGCCTATGCGCTTGAGGCGCTTGAAAAGCATGGCGGCATCAAGGGCAGCTGGCTGGCCATCCGCCGGATCGGCCGGTGTCATCCGCTGGGCGGCACGGGCTATGACCCGGTGCCGGAACGCACGGATAAACGCAAGGATGACTGACACACCGCTTGCCGGGCGCTGGCAGGCCCGTCTATAGAGGGGCCGCACCCTGCAGGACGGGCCCGGACATGCTTGACGACAACACAGACATCCATCCCTTATTCGCGAACGCGCCAACCACGACGCAGTTCAAGAAGCTGCGCAAGCGCATCATCCGCCAGGTGCGCGAGGCCGTCGAGGCCTATGGCATGATCGAGCGCGGCGCGAAATGGCTGGTCTGCCTGTCGGGTGGCAAGGACAGCTATACCCTGCTGGCCGCGCTTTACGAGTTGAAATGGCGTGGCCTGCTACCGGTCGAGCTGCTGGCCTGCAACCTCGATCAGGGGCAGCCGGGCTTTCCCTCGACTGTGCTGCCGGAATTTCTTGAACGCATGCAGGTGCCCCACCGGATCGAGTATCAGGACACCTATTCCATCGTGAAGGACAAGATCCCCGAAACCCGCACCTATTGCGCGCTGTGTTCCCGCCTGCGCCGCGGCAACCTGTATCGCGTCGCCCGCGAAGAGGGGTGCAGCGCCATTGTGCTTGGGCATCACCGCGACGACATCCTTGAAACCTTCATGATGAACCTGTTTCACGGCGGGCGTCTTGCGACCATGCCGCCCAAGCTGTTGAACGAGGAAGGCGACCTGTTCGTCTATCGCCCCCTTGCCTTTGTGGCCGAGGCCGATTGCGAAAAATTCGCCCGCGCGATGAACTACCCCATCATCCCCTGCGACCTGTGTGGCAGCCAGGACGGGCTGCAACGCCAGCAGGTCAAGAAGATGCTGGATGAATGGGAGGCCCGCCACCCGGGGCGCCGTCAGGTGATGTTTCGCGCCCTGATGAACGCGCGACCCAGCCACCTGCTCGACCCCAGACTGTTTGATTTTGCCGGTCTGGAAGCTCGGAATTCGTGAAAGTTTGAAGCGAATGCCGTTGGCTTTCCCGGCGCGCATTAACGAAACCTCCGCTCGACATTCATACCCTCCTGCGAGGTGGGCAGTTTTATCGAGCGTGGGAAATCATGGTTTGGAAAGACAGCAATCGTAACAGAAGGGGTTTCCGTTTCCGGCTTGATACCGACCTGATGGCGCTTTTCCCCCTGCTGGTCATCATCGCTTACTGGAGCAACATGCGCGCGGTCCTTGTGGTCGTGACCGTCATCTTTCCGTTCCTGCTGGCGCTTGATGGCATAAGCAACCGCTGGCGCGCGCGACAGGCAGACATGGGGCCGCAGATCGACCCGCTGACCGGCCTGCCCAACCGCCAGGCCGCCCTTGCGCGGCTGGATGAATATCTGAACGACCCGTCTGCAAAGGGCCACGAAAAGGTGGTGCTTGTCGTGGATATCGACCGTTTTCGCACGGTGAACGAACGCTTCGGCCTGACCGCTGGCGACAAGGTGTTGCGCGAGATCGGTGAACGGCTGGGTTCCTGCCTGCGCGACGGTGACATCGTCTGCCGTATTGATGGCGACGGTTTTGCACTGATCCCGCGGCCGATCAGGCGATTTGACATCGCAATCGCGATTTCCATCGCGGAACGGGTCCAGGCCGCCATTGCCCAACCCTTTGTGATTGACGACGTGGCCTGCCACCTGAGCTGCTCGGTCGGGGTATGTGTTGCAAGTCGCGCGCCTGGAAGTGACGCGAATTCGCTGATGGAAGGCGCCGAAACCGCCCTGACCATGGCCCGCCGCTCCGGCCCGGCGGCAATCAGATATTTCACGCCAGATATGAAAGATGACAGCCGCAGACTGATCCGGCTGTCGGATGAGTTGCAGGATGCGCTGGAAAATGCCGAAATCCGCCCGTGGTTTCAGCCGCAGATCTGCACCGATACCGGCGAGGTCGTGGGGTTTGAGGCCCTCGCCCGGTGGGAACATCCGCGCAACGGGGTGATGACACCGGCCGGCTTCATGCCGATGATCGAGGCCTCTGGCCAGTCAGAGCGGCTGAGCGAAATCATCCTTTTCCACGGCCTGAATGCAATTCGCGCCTGGGACAAGGCCGGTTTCAGGGTGCCGTCGCTTGGTGTCAACTTCTCGGCCCGCGACTTGCAGAATCCCAGGCTGACCGAAAAGATCAAATGGGAAACCGACAGGTTCGACATCGCCCCCTGCCGCATCACCATCGAGATTCTCGAAGACGTGATATGGGGTCAGAAAGATGACGTGATGGTCCGCAATATCCGATCCCTGGCAGCGCAGGGGTTCAATATCGATCTTGACGATTTTGGCACGGGAAATGCCTCGATCGCCAATCTTCGCCGCTTTCCCGTCAGCAGGATCAAGATCGACCGCAGTTTTGTGACGGGCCTCGACCATGACCCCAACCAACGCGCCATGACCGCGGCAATCATCCGCATGGCCGAAAGCCTGGGGATTGAAACCCTGGCCGAAGGGGTCGAAACCATCGGCGAACAGGAATGCCTTGCGCGCCTTGGCTGCCGGCAGGTTCAGGGTTTTGGCATCGCCAGGCCAATGCCCATGGATGACACCCTTGCGTGGCTGGCGCAACATCGCGAGAAACTGCAAAAAGGCGCCGGGCCCGCGCGCAGGGCCGGCTGAATGCCAATACCGCACACATAGCCGTGAAACAAAGGCCCCCCAAGGGCCAAACAGGGTGAAAACCGCTTGACCTTTCCAGCCCACATCTGTTGAACCACCCTAGCGAAAAACCACGAGGTGGATTCCGGAATGGACGATCAGAACAAGAACCTGATACTTGCAACAGCGCTGTCGGCGCTTGTCATTCTTGTATGGGTTACCTTCTTCCCACCTCAGACACCGCCTCAAACCACGCAGGGCGATCAGCAAACGACATCTGCCCCAGCCGCTTCGCAATCCACCGATACCGCGCAGGCACCTGCCGCCCCGACAGCGGCCGGTTCAAAGGCCGTCACACCCAACCTGGCGACCACCGCGCAGGAAACACGCGACAAGGCGCTGGCAAAGACGGAACGGGTCAGGATCGAGACACCGCGGCTAAGCGGCTCCATCTCGCTCATGGGCGGCCGCATCGACGACCTTGCGCTCAACGACTACCACACCGAAATCGACCCCAAATCGCCCAAGATCACCCTGCTTTCACCCGCGGGCGGCCCTGGCGCCTATTACGCCCTGTATGGCTGGGCCCCCGTTGGCAAGCTTGATTATGCTGACGTTCCGGGCGCCAACACCCCGTGGAAGGTTGAAAAGGGCAACACGCTGACCGTGGACACCCCGGTCACCCTTGTCTGGGACAACGGCAAGGGCCTGACATTCCGCAGAACCATATCGGTTGACGACAACTACATGTTTTCGGTCAAGCAGACCGTGACCAACAACGGTGCCAGTCCGCTGAAGGTTGCCCCTTACGGCATCATAGCACGCCATGGCGACCCCAAGGTTGCAGGGTTCTATATCCTGCACGAAGGCGTGGTTGCCTCGGCCGACGGCAAGCTGATCGAGATCACCTACAAGAAACTGAAAAAGCGCGACCCGTTGCAAACCGAACCCGGTGTGGGCGAGGCCCATGATGTCGGCGATGCCGGCTGGATCGGCTTTACCGACAAATACTGGATGACCACCCTGATCCCGGAAAGCGGCCAGAAATTCAA
>WFQE01000144.1 GCA_015487165.1 Paracoccaceae bacterium
GGATCTATGTGGTCGAACAGTCCGTTGTCGTGCCACAAGTGTCCCATGTCGTGATGAGCACCGTGCAGGAATATCAGCCAGTCGAAGCACAGAACACGAGCGGCGTTGATGCCGTCGGATTCCTGGCTTTGGATCTGGACTTTCAAATTGTAGCGGAGCTTGTTGTCCGCGGTGTTGTTTTTAATCACGATGCCAGCAGCTTCCTTCGGATACAGCTTTTGAACCGTGGTGCGGAAAATCTCATGGGCCCAGTCAAGCGGATTTGTTTCGACATAATCTGCTGCGGCCCTGTCCCCTTCGGCCATGGCTTGCTTCACTTCGATAAGTTGCTCCTGCAATTTATGGTCAATCGACAGGTATTCTTCCAGACGTTTGCGGTCCTGTTTCAGGCTTTCGAGCTTTTGGACCACGGACGTGTATTCATCGAGCGCAGCATTTCTGGCAAGGTATTGAAGCGCTTCATCGCGTTTCGCCCCGACCTCCTCGAGACGTTGCTCAAGCCGTGATTTCTCAGTTCTCATTTCAAGGCTGTCGCGCTCGAGGCGCTGCCGGCGTTTGCTTGCCAGTTGCTGGTGAAAGGTCTCAACATCTTCGAAACGGCGCAATGCGTCATCGCGAAAAACGTGCTGTAAGCCCTTATAGAACGAAAGCATGGCGTTACGCTGCACATCGGGCTTTTCTTGCAAGGCCTTTTCGATCCCCTTCAAATGGAAATCCAACACCGCAATTTGTTTCTCGATCTCGCGCCGTTCATTCGTGAGTTCATCGGCTTGGTGGCGGATGTCGCCGTAATCCTCCGCCACCTTCATTTCACCAAGTCGCTTTTTGATCTCGTCGATCTTGCGCATCAAATCGGGCAACTGGACTTTCGGATCGACCCCAGCGCGCAGCATTTCCTGAAGTCTGGGGTCACCGGCTTTCAAGAATTTTACCTGATCTTTGAGTTCCAACTGGCGTGTGCGATGCTCGACCTTCCTCTTGATGAGGCTGATATCTGCCCCCAGAAGGAAGAAGGTTCGCATGAGTGCATCGTGCTCCTGCTCGCGATCAAGCCTCACAGGGTCTTCCCGGTCCTTTCGCCGCAGGCGGGCGAAGCGGCCATAGAGCGCCCGAAAACTCAGGCTCGCATTCTGGTCTTCAATGTCAAACGGCCCGTTTATGGTCAGCCATTCCTTATAGGCTTTCAGCCCGATGGACTGGCCGTCCAATTTGATTTCCGTGCCATCACCTTTACGTTCAACGACATGGGCGGAGCCAGCGCCCAGATCGAAAGCGAGGCGAAAGCGCCAGTCAGGGAGTTTTTCCGCTAGAAACGCGTCCTTGTTGGCCCCTAGACAAAGATGGATGAGCTTCAAAGCTAAAGTCTTCCCGACACCGTTGGCGCTGCCTTCCTTTTCCGCCGCGTCACCAACAATAAGAGACAGGCCTTCCGGCTTGAATTTCAATGCCCTGAAGGAAGGCAGGTCGCTTTCGAGGGAGACGAGTTTCATTGACGCTTCCTGATTCTGTCACCGTCCACGATCTCGATATCGTCAATGGCGAAAAGAAGTGAAGCCGCCAACGCCAGCTGTGAAATAGTTGGTTTTTCTGGCCATCCACTGTCATGGCGTGACAGCGCAACGCTCAGCTCATCAAGCGTCTTTGGCTGGGACAGCTCCTTCCGGATCCGCCCCGCCAAGCCGACCATACTGTTGCTGAACCGGATGTGCTTATCCGGTGCCACCGCAAGGCTAAGGTTCCTCATAGACATCACACGCCTCAAAATACTTTGCGACCACCATTTCCGCCGCCTGTCTGTATGCTTTTAGGCTGTGGGGGTGGGATTTTGCAATCTCTGGGACCATCTTTTCGAGCAGCAGGACATAGCGCAAGGCAGGAGCGTCGCCGTTTTCGGCGGGAATAGTCATGACGCACTCGTTATAGATCCCGCGCAGGACCTCCGCGATATTTTCGGCAATCCATGTGTCCCTGCCCTTGAAGAAGGCATCCACATCAGAAATGTGGTAACTGTTTTTTCTCAGTCGAGTAGCGATTGTTTTCGGGAGTTGGTTGAAGGCTATTTTTTCCTCAAAGTCAGGAGCCACCGGCACTGCAGTTGAAGGAATGGGGATGTCCTTGTCTGCTAGATACTGGAGAACCTCATTGAGTGCAGCTGGCTCCGGATCGGTCAATGTGTCGCTCGGGAAACCGCCGGCAATCTCCATTTTGCGGTCTTCAGGAAGCGCCATGAACAAATCGGTCTGCTCTGCCGCCCCCATGGCATCGGCGCGGACCACCTGCTTGGCAGTCACCAAGGCTTTCAATGCCTCGACCACCGGGGCGGGGATACCAACAAAACGATCATTCAGGACGAAGGTATAGTGACGCACATCGGACCAGTTTACTTTGAGTTTTGCGAAATCCTCAGTAGCCTTTTTTGCGGCTTTGACCGGTTGCCAGCTGCTTGAAGCTTTTGGTCCGTAAACTTGGAAATAGCGCCGCTCCTCTTCGATCCATCCGTCGTTGCCACCATCTCCCGCGCTGCCCCATGGGGCGATACTTTGAAACCTTGGAAAAGTTGCCCCGAGAACAGAATTGACAAGATGCTGGAAGGCTTCGCCGGCAACCTCATACAGCTTGACCTTGAAAAGAAGCCGGTACCAGTAATCGTTGCTCATATTCCTCTCTCCACTTGTCTTGCCTGTTCCATTGTTCAATGCAGCAGGACGAGAGCGACCATATCAATATCTCACAACAAACGTCGCAACCATAGCGGGTCGTTGTGGGATTGGCAATTTCAGGTATTACGAGCCCTTTGATATCCATCGCTGAGTGTTTGTATGAGAGGGTCCTGGTGGCCGTTTACTAAGTGCTCTTTGGTTCATTGAACCTGCCTGAACTGGAAAACCATGGGAAAACGGGGAACAAACGCCGAATAAAAACAGTTCCATTGACGAAAAATCAATAGCTTGGCTGGAGGCGTGTTTCTTTACACCGAAGATGTCGGGAGTTCGAGTCTCTCACGACCCACCATGATTTCAATGACTTAGCGGAAAAATGCGAAGTGTTCCCGGGTTCATTGAACCAATTTCAGCTTATTTTGCCCCCCAAAATCCAGAATTTCGGCCGCCTCTTGCAAATACTGGGGACTGAACCGCGCATATACCCGTTCGGTCACCGCTGTGTTCGAGTGCCCGAGGAACTGGCTGATCTGCGCCATCGGGATGCCGTTTTCCGCCATCAGTCTGGCGGCGGAATGGCGAAGAACATGGGGCGAAACGTTCTTGAGACCGGCATTTCTGACAGCAGTCTGGAAGCCCTTTCTGATCGACTTCACAGGGCCTCCGGCCCATTCGACAACATAATCCGACAATGCAGATTCTCGCGCGACGACAAGGGCGACCCTGAGGCCCTCATTTATTGGAACGACGGCTCTGCCTTTGCGTGGCCCTTCGCTTTCCGTGCGCAGATTGATCTGCCCGCGGTCGAGATCGACGCGATCCCAGGTCAGCTCGAGAATGGCGCTCACCCTGGCAGCGGTTGAGAGCATCAGCAGGATGGCAAGTCTCACATGTGGCTCCGCCGCCGCGTCCAGGAGGCGATGGATTTCGTCTCTTGTTAGAAAACGGTCCTTGGGCGCTGGTTTCTCGGGGCGCTCGATGAAAGGTGCCCGCTCGATAAGGCGTGTTTTGGCGGCCCACCGCAAGCAGGATCGAAGGTGGCCGAGTTCTGTCCATATGGTGCCCTGGGCCCGCCCTTGTGCCCGGCGCTTCGCGACATAGGCGCGACAATGTTCAGTCGTTATCTGGTCGGGTCTCAATTCGCCGAAATGGGGCAGTACGGCTTTTCCCGTATAGCTGATGGTCTTTGCTGTTGGGCGTGTTCCCAGATCGGCCTGATATGATTCCCAGATTTCGGAAACAGTCATACCTTTCGGTGGCGCGATTTCGCGCCTGATAACGTCTATCGCTTCCCGCTCAGCCTCAGCGAGCGTGCATGCGTCAAGACGATAGCGCCGTCTGCGTCCATCCTGTTCTCTCCAGGTGACGACGAATTTTCCCTTGAGGCGTCCGATCCTGAAATTCCGCATTGCTCATACTCCTCGACTGCGATCGCCGGAATCCTGATCATGCGCCCAACACGAAATCCACGCAAGCGTCCGGATTTTACTAGCTGTCTCACGGTCTCGGCCGAGCACCCCCACCGTGCTGCCAGGGTGTCCGGTGTGAAAGGGCGTGCGGGAGTCATTTCACTTCCCTCGCGCCCATGAGTACGATCACGCGGCCGCGTTTTTCGTGAAACCAGTTGGCGGCGTCCTGGCGGCACACGCTTACGGCCAGCAGCTCTCCAGTTTCATCTCGCAGTGCCCAGTACCAGCCTGCTTTATAAAGCTGTGCGTCGGTCATGTTCAGCATGGTGATATCCTCTTTCATTTCATCCGGTCGGGACATTTGCTGGTCTCCAAGTAGCTGGTGTAGAGGGGCCGGCATCAATCGTGGAGGTAATTCCAGGGTTACAGGCATTCACTCAGATCCCTTGTTTGCCTCTTCCTTCATTCTCGTCAGGATGGCGGAACATTCCTGTGCGAGCACATCATCTGGATCATACTCGGCGGCCAGACCAAATCCTGCGGCCTCCATGACGCCACAAGCTTCCGCCAGCAGCCCCCGTATCCTGGCCTTATCTTTGGCCAGACCCAAGCATATCGCGTCAAGAAGAGCTACCTTGTCATCCAGGGCGTCAATTTTGGCCGCCGCCTCGAGGCATCGTTTGTCATGTCGCATGCCGCCAAGCGTGATAGGCTCGATGTTTGCGGCTCCCGAACGCAGACGTTTGGTCAGGTCAGTCATTCCTCAACTCCTGAACGTCTGCGAGAACCAGGCGGAAATCCTGCCCTGTTCTGGATGTCATGTAAGCGATATCGCGTAACGTTGCGGGTTGGCGCAGGCGCAACATCGCCCGCTCACTCTCGGTAGGCTCGATGTCTGCAGCCAGAAACAGTTTTGCGATACTGCCCATGACGGCCATTTCAAAGAGTTCTGCATAGTCGTCCTTGTCCATCTGGCCCATCCTTTCACCTATTTTGGGACATCTCTACGGTCGGGGAAAAATATCGCGTCAGCGGCGCGGTGCACTATCCGCCCCGCGCGGTCCGCCAGTTGGAGATTGTTCGATCTCGACCACGTTCCGGCGGACAATTCTCAACCGCTCGATATCCAACCAGAGCGCCTCTACAAATTTCCCATTGCTATCCAGCTGCGGCTGGACCAGCACCTGGTTGCATCCAGTGGAGTACGCCGCCTTTCCTGTGACCAGGCCACGAAAACGCGTCACGATATCCTGGCATTCATCGCCAAAGTTGATGTCATCGATCTTCATCTTGTTTCCTTTCCGTGTTGTCCGTCATGAGATCCTTCAGCAGTTCCTGCATGCTGACCTCGCCTTCCGCTTCAAGCGTCATCGCGACGCCATCTGCCCAGGCGAGGTGCAGAATTGTTCCGCCAGCGTCGGTGCGTACCTGCATGCGTTTGGCAAAGCGGATGCCGTCAAGGATCGCCTCGAGCGGCTCGCCATCGGTCATCTGGTCATCGCTCAAATCCCAAGTGGCGCTTTCCACCTCGTCTCTGGTGGCGGCCTCGAGCGCCTTTGCGCAGGTCAGGATGGCGTTTTCAAGTTCGGTCATTTTGCTCCTCATTCATGTCGGGCCAGATCGCTGACTGCGATCTCGGCGATGTTGTCGTTGGCGAACCGGGCGGCGGCCAGGCAGTCGGCTTTGGTGCGTCCCCA
>WFQE01000145.1 GCA_015487165.1 Paracoccaceae bacterium
CATGACGCGTGTCGCCAACGACCTGTCGGCCATCGAGGCCACCATCCGCGAAAGGATCGGCAAGTGAGCGTCAATCTCCACCGGATGAAGAACGGCCTGCGCATCGTGACCGAAAACATGCCGGGCCTGAAATCGGCGTCGATCGGCATCTGGGTCAATGTGGGTGGCCGCCACGAACGGCTGGAACAGAACGGTGTGGCGCATTTCCTTGAACATATGGCGTTCAAGGGCACCAAGACCCGCACCGCGCTGGAAATAGCCGAAACGATCGAGGATGTGGGCGGGTTCATCAACGCCTATACCTCGCGCGAGATGACGGCCTATTACGCGCGGGTGCTGGAAGATCACGTCGATCTGGCGCTGGAGCTGATTGCCGATATCCTGCTGAACTCGACTTTCGATGCCAACGAGATGGAAATCGAGCGCGGGGTCATCCTGCAGGAAATCGGGCAGGCCAATGACACGCCCGACGACATCATCTTTGACTGGCTGCAAGAGGCCTCGTTTCCGGGGCAACCCCTCGGCCGCCCGATCCTTGGCCCGTCCGAAAGGGTGCGCGCCTTTCAGCGCGAGGATCTGGCCGGTTTCGTCGAAGAATTCTATGGCCCCGAACAGATGATCCTGTCGGCCGCGGGCGCCGTCGATCACGAGGCCATCGTGGCCGCGGCCGAACGCCTGTTCGGCGATTTGCCCGCGCGCCCGCCCCGCAAGGCCGAGCCGGGTGAATTCAAGGGTTCGGAACGGCGGGTGGAAAAGGATCTGGAACAGGCCCATTTCGCTCTGGCGCTCGAGGCGCCAGGCTATCGCGACGACCGGATCTATACCGCCCAGATCTATTCGATGGCATTGGGTGGCGGGATGTCGTCACGCCTGTTTCAGGAGGCGCGCGAAAAGCGCGGGCTGTGCTATACGATCTTTGCCCAGGCCGGCGCTTTTTCCGATATCGGCACGCTGACGATCTATTCCGGCACCAGCGCCGATGACATTGCCGATCTTGCCGGGCTGTGCATCGACGAGCTGCGCCGCAGCGCCGATGACATGTCCGAGGCCGAAATCGCCCGCGCCCGCGCCCAGCTCAAGGCGGGGCTCTTGATGGGGCTGGAAAGCCCGTCATCGCGCTGCGAGCGTCTGGCCCGCATGGTTGGCATCTGGGATCGGGTGCCGCCGCTGGAAGAAACCGTAGAAAAGATCGATGCGGTCACCGCACAGGGGGTAGCGGCCTACGCCGCCGAGATGTGCGACGCGGGCAAGATCTCGCTTGCGCTGTACGGGCCGGTGTCCAGCGCCCCCGAACGCACCGAGCTGGCCGAGCGGTTGAAAAAATGATTTTCGGGCGACGCAGGACGGCCTTGATCGAAACCGATCGCCTGACCCTGCGCCTGCCGCGCGCCTCGGACCACGGCCAATGGGCGCGCCTGCGCCAGCAAAGTGCGGCTTTCCTGAAACCGTGGGAGCCGACCTGGTCACGCGACCACCTGACAAGGCGCTCGTTTTCGCATCGGGTTCACGCGGCCAGACGGGCGGCAGCCGCCGGCACCGGGCTGCCCCTGATGCTGATCCGGCGCGAGGACCAGATTCTTGTCGGGGCGATCACGCTGGACAACATCCAGCGCGGCCCGGCCCAGACCGGCACCATCGGCTATTGGATCGGCGAGCCCTTTGCCCGACAGGGCTATATGCGCGAGGCGGTCACCGCGCTGGTCTATCACGCCTTTACCGAACTGGACCTTTCCCGCATCCAGGCGGGATGTCTGCCCGAAAACCGTGCCTCGCGCGGGGTGCTGGAAAAATGCGGGTTCAAATATGAAGGCGTCGCCCAAAGCTATCTGCAAATCGCCGGACGCTGGCGCAACCATGTTCTCTATGCCAATCTGCGTGCAGATCGGCGCGGGCGCACCGATGTGGGCTGACAGGGGGGCAGGATGGGGCTGAATCCGGCAGATGACAGGTTCGAGGCCGGTTTGCGCACCAAATTGCCTGCTGCCTGTTTTCGCCCGCTTGACCCGCATTATCTGACCGAGCCGCGC
This sequence comes from Paracoccaceae bacterium, assembly GCA_015487165.1. GTDB lineage: Bacteria > Pseudomonadota > Alphaproteobacteria > Rhodobacterales > Rhodobacteraceae > UBA5972. The sequence continues at coordinate 2,028 of WFQE01000145.1, forward strand.
GGTCTGCTGCATGGGCAGGGGGGGCTGCTGCTGACGCCAGCAACAACCGAAGAGGTTTCGATCATCCTGCGCGCCTGCAACGAGGCGCGTGTCGGCGTGGTGCCCTATGGGGGCGGCACCGGGCTGGTTGGCGGGCAGGTCTGCCCGGATGGGCCGGCGCCGGTGATCCTGTCGCTTGAGCGCATGAACCGGCTGCGGGATCTGGATACCACCGACAATATCATCGTGGTCGAGGCGGGGATGATTCTGGCCGACGTGCAGGCGGCGGCGCGCGAACATGACCGCCTGTTCCCGCTGTCGCTGGCGGCCGAGGGATCCTGCCGGATCGGTGGCAATCTGGCGACCAATGCGGGCGGGGTGAATGTGCTGCGTTACGGCAATGCGCGCGAATTGTGCCTGGGCGTCGAGGCCGTGCTGCCCGACGGGCGGGTGCTGCACGGGCTGAAACGTCTGCGCAAGGATAATACGGGGTATGATCTGCGTAACCTTCTGGTGGGTTCCGAAGGCACGCTGGGCGTCATCACCGCGGCCGCGTTGCGCCTGTTTCCGCGCCCGGCCGAAAACATCGCGGCCTTTTTGCAGATCGACAGCCCCGCGGCGGCGCTCGAACTGCTGGGAATGGCGCAGGCGGCCTTTGGCAACATGGTCTCGGCATTCGAGCTGATCGACCGGCAGGGGCTGGAATTCCTGCGCGAAACCATCCCGCATTTGCGCCAGCCCTTTGCGCAGCCCGGCAAGTGGATGGTGCTGGTGGAAATCGGCACGCCCCGCGACATGCCGGTGCAGACCGCGCTGGAGGGCCTGTTGGCCGAGGCGATGGAACATGGTCTGGTCAGTGACGGCCTGATTTCCCAGTCCGAGGCGCAACGCCAGGAATTCTGGCGCCTGCGCGAAACCATCCCCGAGGCCAATCGCCTGATCGGGGCTGTGTCGTCGCATGATATTTCGGTGCCGGTCAGCCGGATACCGGATCTGGTCGAGCGCGGGGCAGGGGTTGTTGCGGCGGTTGACCCGGCGCTGCGGATCAACTGTTTCGGTCATGTGGGCGATGGCAACCTGCATTACAATGTCTATCCGCCCAAGGGGAAAAGCGTGGCGGCGTGGCGTCATCTGAGAGGGGCGGTGAAACAGGCGGTCTATGGCCTTGCCCATGATCTGGGCGGGTCGATTTCCGCCGAACACGGGATCGGGCGCCTCAAGCGCGAGGATCTTGCGAGATTTGCCGACCCGGCGCGCCTGCAGGCAATGCGGGCCATCAAGGACGCGCTTGATCCCAACGGGATCATGAACCCCGGCGCGGTCTTGTAGGGAAAATGTGCCTCGCCAGTCTTGGGAAGGCGAGGCACGGGAACAGACAGTGGTCTGATAACGCAAGCAGAGCAGATCCCGCCTTTGCGGAACGCTTCGTGATTAACGATGATTCCTTGCCAAAAGATTGATGTCCGGGGCAGCCTTCCGGTCCATTGGCAATTGGCGCACAAGCGTGTAAACCCGCGCGCAGTTCCACATTATCCCAAGGACCGGATCCCCGATGACCGTCACCCGCTTTGCCCCCTCGCCCACCGGCTATCTGCATGTCGGCAACCTGCGCACGGCGCTGTTCAACTTCATGATTGCGCGCAAGAATGGCGGCCAGTTCATCCTGCGCATCGACGACACCGACCCCGAGCGCTCGAAAGAGGAATATGTCGATGCCATCAAGGAAGATCTCGAATGGCTGGGCCTGACATGGGATCGCCTCGAACGGCAGTCGTCGCGCCTTGACCGTTACGCTGCCGCCGCCGACCGGCTGCGCGAGTTGGGGCGGTTCTACGAGTGTTTCGAAACCCCGACCGAGCTGGACCTCAAGCGCAAGAAACAGCTGAACATGGGCAAGCCGCCGGTTTACGACCGTTCGGCCCTGCGTCTGAGCGATGCGGAAAAGGCCGCGCTGCGGGCCGAGCGTGCGCCGCATTGGCGATTCAAGCTGGATCACGAGCGGATCGAATGGAAAGACGGCATTCTTGGCGACGTGTCGATTGACGCGGCCAGCGTGTCGGACCCCGTGCTGATCCGGGGCGACGGGCAGGTGCTTTATACGCTTGCGTCGGTCGTGGATGATACCGAAATGGGTGTCACCCATGTGGTGCGCGGTTCCGACCATGTGACCAACACTGCGACCCAGATCCAGATCATGCAGGCGCTGGGTGCCACGCCACCCGAATTTGCGCATCACTCGCTGCTGACCGGGCCGAAAGGCGAGGCGCTGTCGAAACGGCTGGGCACGCTGGCGCTGCGCGACCTGCGCGATGCGGGGATCGAGCCCATGGCGCTGCTTTCGCATATGGCGCGGCTGGGCTCGTCCGACCCGATCGAGCTGCGCGCATCGGTGGACGAGCTGGTTGAGGGGTTCGATCTGTCGCATTTCGGCGCCGCGCCCACCAAGTTCGATGTCGAGGATCTCAAGCCCCTGACAGCGCGCTATGTGTCGTCGCTGTCTTTCGATGAGATGAAGGATGCGCTGGCCGAGGCCGGTGTTCCCGATGACATCGCCCCCGAATTCTGGGAGGCAGTGCATGAAAATGTCGAAACCCGCAAGGATGTCGCCCGCTGGTGGGCGCTTTGCCGCGACGGGGCCACGCCGTTGATCGACGAGGCGGACCGGGAATTCGTGAAAACTGCGCTGGCCATGCTGCCCGAGGGGCCGCTTGATCGCGACAGCTGGGGCAAATGGACAAAGGCCGTGAAAGAGGCAACTGGCCGCAAGGGCAAGGGCCTGTTCATGCCGCTGCGCAAGGCCCTGACGGGGATGGAGCGCGGTCCCGACATGTCGCGCCTGCTGCCGCTGTTGCAGAAGCTGCCGAAAGACGTGTGACGAGGGCGAGGGCGGCGGGTCGGTTTGGGGCGCTGGCGTTTGACGAGATTCAGCCTTGCTTGCAACACAGGGCAGGTGACCGCCCGGGTGGGCGCGAATGCGCCCGCCAAGGGGGCGGGCGGGCGCATGCCCGGGC
>WFQE01000146.1 GCA_015487165.1 Paracoccaceae bacterium
CGGCCGGACGGTGGATTTCCGCAACGTGATCCTGATCATGACCACCAATGCGGGTGCTGCCGAACAGGCGAAATCGGCCATCGGTTTCGGCCGCGACCGGCGCGAGGGCGAAGACACCGCCGCCATCGAGCGCACCTTCACCCCCGAATTCCGCAACCGTCTGGATGCGGTGATCAGCTTTGCGCCCCTGTCCAAAGAGGTGATCCTCAAGGTCGTGGACAAGTTCGTTCTGCAGCTCGAAGCCCAGCTGATGGACCGCAACGTGATGATCGAGCTGACACGCCCGGCCGCCGAATGGCTGGCCGACAAGGGCTATGACGATCGCATGGGCGCCCGCCCCCTGGCCCGTGTTATTCAGGAACATATCAAGAAGCCCCTGGCCGAAGAACTGTTGTTCGGCAAGCTGGCCAAGGGTGGCGTGATCAAGGTGGGCCTGAAGGATGGCAAGCTGGATCTAAAGATCGAACAACCCCAGAAACCGCGCCTGTCGGGCAACAAGCCGCCGTTGTTGACAGCTGATTGAGGTCTTTGCCCTCTCTCGGCACGCCGGTCAACAAGCCGGGGCTTGTCGAGGGGCCCGAAAAAAGAAACGGAGGCGCGCAATCTGCGCCTCTGTCAGACGGAATGGATCGCTCAGCTCACCACCCTCTTGTTTGCCGCGGTGAACCAAGACCGGAAAACTGCATCATTGGCCAACAGGCCCTAACTGCGTTCCCCGCCCTCCTGCGGCTTGGCGGCAAGATCCTGTTCAAGACGTTTTTCCAGCTCGACCAGATCATCGGGCAAGGGCAGGCCGAGGCCGCGCATTTCGGCCAGTTTTTCACGCAGCATTTCCTGAAGCTCGTGGGCGTCTTCGGGGCGTTCGGTCATCTGTTCCAGCAACATCTGGATCCCGACCTTGAGTTCTTCAAAAGACATGGTGTCTCCTTTCGGGATAGTGGCCGCTCATGCCGCACATTTGCGGCACAGCGGAGTATAGGGCAACAGATCAAGGCGTTCGTCCGAGATCTCATCGCCACAACGAACACAGATCCCGTAAGAGCCATCTTCGATACGTTTCAGTGCGGCCCTGATGGCCTCGATTTCCCTGAGAGCCGCTTGGCCAAGCCGCTCGAGGACCTCGTCATCTTCCAGTTCGATCGCCTGATCCTCGGGGTCGGGATCTACCGGATCGTCCAGCTCGTCCTCGATCTCGTCAAGGCGCGCACGCAATTCGGCGAGGCGGGCTTCCAACTGCTGTTTTCTGGCGTGAAGATCGGTCATGTATCGCTCCTGTGCTGCGAGGGCATTGCAACCCTACAAGGCTGATGTGGGGAGCTCCTTGACCAGGATCAACAGGCGTGACGGCGTGACGGGCACACAACCTCAGCGCGGGCAGAATGTCTGGTGCAGGTTCCGGATCACGTTTGCGACACGATCATCGGCAAGACTGTAATAGATCGTCCGCCCGTCGCGCCGGGTGTTGACATATCCCTCCATCCGCAGCCGCGCCAACTGCTGAGAAACATTGGGTTGCTTGGTGTCGAGGTTCTTTTCCAGCTCGGCAACCGAGCGTTCCCCCTCGACCAGCTGGCACAGGATCATGAGCCGCGCGGTGTTGGAAAGGGTTTTCATCAATGCTGCCGCCTGCCCCGCCTGCGCGTGCAGATCCTCGACCAGATGGTCGTCTTGATCGTTTTCGAATGATTCCATTTTGCATGCCATAGTGCTATGTTGATAACTTCATAGCCCACTATTGTCACTGTGACAAAAGAAATTGATAGTTATGAATATTGATATGTGTAAAACAATTACTATGTGACCTGCCAGCAACCGAAACATGGAGAGACCCGATGTCACCCGATGTAAAAGCATTCTTTGACGACCCTACAAATACCATTGCTTATGTCGTGACCGATCCCAGCAGCAAGAAATGCGCCGTGATCGATTCGGTTCTGGATTTCGACTACGCGTCGGGCAGAACGGATACGACCTTTGCTGACCAGATCATCGACCATATCAAGGAAAACGATCTCGAGGTGGAATGGATCCTCGAAACCCACGTCCATGCCGACCACCTGTCGGCCGCGCCCTATATCCAGGAAAAGCTGGGCGGCAAGATCGGCATTGGCGCCAATATCACCATCGTGCAGGAAACATTCGGCAAGGTCTTCAACGAAGGCACGAGGTTCCAGCGTGACGGCTCGCAGTTCGATGCGCTGTTCAAGGATGGCGACAATATCCATGTCGGCCAGATGCGCATAGATATCCTGCACACGCCCGGCCACACGCCGGCCTGCATGACCTATGTCGCTGGCGATGCCGCATTCGTGGGTGACACGCTTTTCATGCCCGATTTCGGCACCGCGCGCTGCGATTTCCCCGGTGGATCGGCCGAGACCATGTATGACTCGATCCAGAAGATCCTGGCCCTGCCCGACGATACCCGCATCTTTGTCGGCCATGACTACAAGGCGCCGGGTCGCGATGAATATGCCTGGGAAACCACCGTGGCCGAGCAAAAGGAAAAGAACGTGCATGTCGGCGGAGGCAAGACCAAAGAAGAATTCGTCGCGGCCCGCACCAAGCGCGATGCCGAGCTCGCCATGCCGCGCCTGATCATCCCGTCGCTGCAGGTCAACATGCGCGCGGGCCACATGCCCGAGCCCGAAGACAACGGCACATCCTATCTGAAGGTTCCGGTCAACGGGCTGTAGGATCGTGACAACCGTTCTGGTGATTGTCCTTGCAGGGGCCGGCCTGTCGGCGCAGCTTTTCACGCCGCGCCGCGTCCCTGCCCCTGCAAGATCAAACCCTCCTCGTGCGAGAAAGTGAAAGAGCCATGGAAATCAAAGTGGTCGCCCCGAATTACGCCGTTTCGGGCCAGATTGCCGAGCCGGATCTGGCAACACTGGCCGGCAAGGGCTTCAAGACCGTGATCTGCAATCGCCCGGATTCCGAAATCGAACCCGAGCTTCACGCGCAGTTTCTCGAGGCCGAAGCCCGGCGTCTGGGTCTGAATTTCGTCTATAACCCGGTTTCGCCACAAGGCCTGACGATGGACAATCTGAAAAGTCAGGCCGAGGCAATCGAAGCCGCCGAAGGGCCGGTCTTTGCCTATTGTCGATCGGGCCGGCGTTCGACCCTGTGCTGGGCCTTTACCCAGGCCGACAAGATGCCCGCACGCGACATCATCGCCGCCGCGGCCGGTGCCGGGTATCAGATCGACGCAATCCTGCCCCAGCTCGAGGCGATGGCCGCACAGACGCAGGCGGTCTGACCGCAGGATCAGCCCCGAAAGCGGCCCCGGAAACCCGAACAACCCCTTTTGCCCCGCATTCATGCGGGAGGTGAGAAGCCGATGCTGAAACGATATTTTCCAATCCTGGAATGGTCGCGCGAATACAACCGCGAGACCCTGACCAGCGACCTTATCGCCGCCGTGATCGTGACGATCATGCTGATCCCGCAATCACTGGCCTATGCGCTGATCGCCGGCCTTCCGCCCGAGGTGGGGCTGTATGCCTCGATCGCGCCGCTGGTGATCTATGCCATCTTCGGCACCTCGCGCGCGCTGGCCGTGGGGCCGGTCGCGGTGGCCTCGTTGCTGACGGCCGCAACCGCCGGGCAGGTTGCCCAGCAGGGCACGCCCGAATATCTGGCCGCCGCCATTGCGCTGGCCTTTCTTTCCGGCCTGATGCTGACCGTGATGGGCATTTTCAGGCTTGGCTTTCTGGCCAATTTCCTCAGCCATCCGGTGATTGCCGGCTTTATCACCGCATCCGCGATCATCATCGCCGCCGGCCAGTTCAAGAACCTGACAGGCGTGCCCGTGCAGGGGCACAACCTGCGCGAACAGATCCACAGCTTTGTCACCAATCTCGACAAGTTCAACGTCATCACCGCCGCCATAGGTGCCGGGGCGACCGCCTTCCTTTACTGGTCGCGCCGCAAGGTGAAACCATTGCTGAAATCGCTGGGGCTGGGCGAAAAGCTTGCCGATACCGGTTCGCGCATGGCGCCGATCCTGTCGATCGCGGTGACCACCGGGCTGGTCTGGTTCTTTGGTCTGGATCAGGCGGGTGTTGCCGTTGTCGGCGACATCCCCAACAAGCTGCCCGAACTTGCCCTGCCCGATTTCAAGCCTGATCTGTGGATGGAACTGGCGGTTCCCGCGCTGCTGATCTCGATCGTCGGCTATGTGGAAACGGTTTCGGTTGCGCAGACCCTTGCCGCCAAGCGGCGCCAGCGCATCGACCCGGATCAGGAACTGATCGGCCTTGGCACGGCCAATATCGGTTCGGCCCTGTCGGGTGGCTTTCCGGTCACCGGCGGCTTCTCGCGCTCGGTCGTCAATTTCGAGGCGGGTGCCCAGACCCCTGCCGCCGGCGCCTTTACCGCCGTCGGCATCGCACTGGCGACCGTGTTCCTGACACCGCTGTTGTTCTTCCTGCCCAAGGCAACGCTGGGCGCCACGATCCTTGTCGCCGTGCTGTCGCTGATAGATTTCAAGGTGATCCGCCATACCTGGCACTATTCGCGGGCGGATTTCGCCGCCATGGCGGCCACGATCCTGCTGACGCTTCTGGTCGGGGTCGAGGCAGGTATTGTTTCGGGCGTGGCACTGTCGCTGTTTCTGCACCTGCAACGCACCTCGAAGCCGCATTACGCCATCGTCGGGCGCGTTCCGGGCACCGAGCATTTCCGCAACATCCTGCGCCACGATGTTGAAACCGATCCGCAAACCCTGTCGATCCGCATTGACGAAAGCCTGTATTTCCCCAATGCGCGGTTCATCGAGGACACGATCAACGATGCGCTGGCCGCAAATCCGGCAATCCGCAACGTGGTGCTGATGTGCCCGGCGGTGAACGTGATCGACACCTCGGCGCTGGAAAGCCTGGAGGCCCTGAACGCCCGCCTCAAGGATGAAGGCATCCGCCTGCACATGTCCGAGGTCAAGGGCCCGGTGATGGACAGGCTGGAACGCTCGGATTTCCTGAACAAGCTGACCGGCAATATCTATCTCAGCCAGAATGACGCGTTCGAGGATCTGAGGGAAAAATCCCCCACCCCGACACCTGTTGCCGCGGCCTGAACAGCCGGCACTGCACAAAAATGGCGGCCCCGACCAATACCTGATCGGGACCGTTTTGCCGCCGGCTACATATGCTTGACCTTCAACCTCCTTTCCCCCATCAAGCGCCCATCATGATCTACAAGATATTCCGCACCCCCGAATGGGAACAGTTGCAGCAGCAGGGCGAAACCCTGGGCGCGCCGATCGATCTGGCCGATGGTTTCATCCATTTCTCGGCCGCCGCCCAACTGCGCGAAACCGCCGCCAAGCATTTTGCCGGAGCGCAGGGGCTGTGGCTGGCCGCCATTGACGAAACCAGGCTGGGCGACGCCCTGAAATGGGAAGTGTCGCGCGGCGGGGCGCGGTTTCCGCATCTCTATCGCGCGCTCAGGCTGGGCGAGGTCGTCTGGTGCCGCGAATTGCCGCTTGTCGAGGGCGCACATGTATTCCCGGACCAGATCCCATGAAACTGGTCGAGCGCATCGGGCTTGCCGCGCTGCACCGGCTGGATCCGGAACGCGCGCACAACCTGTCGCTTGCGGCCCTGCGCGCACATCTTGTGCCACTGCCGGGGGTTATTACCTCGCCACGGCTGCGGACTCAGATCGCCGGGCTTGATCTGCCCAACCCGGTCGGGCTGGCGGCCGGCTATGACAAGAACGCGATCGCAATCGCACCACTCTTGCGCGCCGGCTTCGGCTTTGTCGAGCTGGGTGCCGTCACCCCGCGCCCGCAGCCGGGCAATCCGCGCCCGCGCCTGTTTCGCCTGACCGAAGATCGCGCGGTCATCAACCGCTTTGGCTTCAACAACCAGGGGATGGAGGCCATCGCCCCCCGTCTTGCCGCGCGCCCGAAACAGGGGATTGTGGGGCTGAACCTTGGGGCGAACAAGGATTCCGACGACCGCGCCGCCGATTATGTGCGCGTGCTGGAAAAATGCGGCCCGCTGGTGGATTTCGTGACCGTCAACATATCGTCGCCCAATACCGAGCGGCTGCGCGACCTGCAGGGCGCCGAGGCGCTGCGTGCACTGCTGCGTCGCGTGATGGATGCCCGCAACGGGCTGGCCTCGCCGCTGCCCGTCTTCCTGAAAATCGCGCCTGACCTGACCGATGCCGAAATCGCCGATATCGCCGAGGTGGCCGCAACTGCCGGGGTGGATGCCATCATCGCAACGAACACGACCCTGGCGCGTGACGGGCTGACCTCGCGCCACGCGCAGGAAAAGGGCGGGCTGTCGGGTGCACCCCTTTTCGCCCGCTCGACCAGGGTTCTTGCGCGGCTGGCGCTGGAAAGCGGCGGCAAGATGCCGCTGATCGGCGTGGGGGGTGTCGCCTCGGCCGAAGATGCCTATATCAAGATCAAATCTGGTGCCTCGGCTGTTCAGCTGTATTCAGCAATGGTTTACAATGGAATCGGTATGATCGCCGATGTCATCCGTGGGCTTGACCAGCTTCTTGCCCGTGACGGGTTTGCCTCGGTTTCCGAGGCCGTCGGCATCGAGAAGGAGAAATACGCATGACCAAGATCGTGATCTGGCATAACCCGCGTTGCTCTAAATCTCGTGAAGCGCTGAAACTTCTGGATCAAAAGGGGATCGAGCCGGAAATCAGACCCTACCTTGCCGACCCGCCCAGCGCAGATGAAATCCGCGACGCCCTGAAGAAACTGGGGATCCGGCCCATCGAGATGATGCGCACCAAGGAAAAGAAATTCCGCGAACTCGGCCTGAACAAGGACGATGATGACGAAACCCTGATCCGGGCAATGGTCGAAAATCCTGTCCTGATCGAACGGCCCATCGTCTTTGCCGGCGACCGCGCCGCCATAGGACGCCCGCCCGAGGCCGTGCTGGAAATCCTCTGACGGGCGTTATGCCCGTTTGGCCTGTGCCTCGAGCGCGGGATAGCGCAGGGCAAGTGTCACGGCGCGGGCGACAAAAAAGATCATCAGCGCCGCCCACAGCCCGTTATTTCCCCAAAGCGGCAGCAGCAGCGCAACCGCAAGCGCATAGATGGTGGTCGAGATGATCATCGCGATGCGCATGTCGCGCGTGCGCGTTGCACCGATGAACACACCGTCAAGCATCCACGAGGCAATGCCGATCAGCGGCGCAAGAACCATCCAGGGCAGATAATCCCGCGCCAGCAGGCGCACCTCGGGCGCCTTTGTCATGATGTCGATGATCAGCCCGCCGGCAAGGGCAAAGGCCAATGCGAGAACCGCGACGATGCCGACGCCCCAGAGGCTGGTCAGAACAGCCGCGCGCCGCAGGGCAGTGCGCCTTCCGGCACCCAGCGCCTGCCCCACCAGTGTTTCGGCCGCAAAGGCAAAGCCGTCCAGCGCATAGGCGGTGACATGCAGGAATTGCAGCAGCACCTGATTTGCGGCCAGCGTCACGTCGCCCAGACCCGCGCCCAGGAACAGAAACGACAGAAACGCCGCCTGCAACAGCACCGAGCGCACCATGATATCGGTGTTGACGGCCAGCATCCGGCGCAGCTTTGCCCGGTCGAAGATGCGCGCGCCCTGCCGCCACAAACCGGCATTGAACCCGTTGCGACACAGGAAAAGCCCCAGCGCCAGACCCGACCACTCGGCAAGAAAGGTGGCAAGCGCCACCCCGTTCACCCCCCAGCCAAGGCCCAGCACGAACCACAGGTCCAGCACCACGTTCAGCCCGTTCATCCACAGCTGCAGGATCAGCACGGCGCGGGTGCGTTCCTGCGCGATCAGCCAGCCCGTCAGCCCATAGATCGAAATTGCCGCGGGCGCTGACCAGACCCGAATGCCGATATAGCCGCGGGCAAGGGTTTCGACCTCACTCGAGGCCGGGGAAATCATGAAGGCAAGATTCATCAGCGGAAGCTGCAACAGGATGAAAACCGCGCCAGCCGCCCAGGCCACCAGCAGCGCCCGGATCAAGAGGGCGCTGACCTCGGCCCGGTCGCCCGCCCCGTGGGCCTGCGAGGTCAGCCCCGTCGTGCCCATGCGCAGAAAGCCAAAGATCCAGTAGATCGCCGAAAGGATGATGGCCCCGATACCGACCGCGCCAATCGGCGCCGCCTCCTTGATCTGCCCGACGACGCCGGTATCGACCGCACCAAGCAACGGCACGGTGAGGTTGGCCAGCACGATCGGAACGGCAATTTTCAGCACCCGCCGATGGGTCAGATCGGCCGGGGAAATATCGGCGGGCGAGAGATCAGCCATCACCGCCAGCCGGCATCAGGAAATGGCCCGTCCCCTGCGCAAAGGGGCGTTCGCGCCGGTCCTGCCAGGCCTCGACAAACACACTGGCATAGCGGCGGCCCGAACGGTTGACCCGCGCCCGCGCAAAAGCATCGCGCGGCAGGCCCGAGCGCAGGTAATCGACCGAAAAATCGATGGTCTTGGGCATCTTGGGCAGATGGCTGGGATCCCAGTGATCCACCGCACGTTCGCCGTTTTCCATGCGTTCCCAGTTGATTATCCAGCTCAGCACGATGATCGCCGTGACCTCCAGGAACGCGGCCGTCACCCCGCCATGCAGGGCCGGCAGCATCGGGTTTCCAATCAGCTTGTCCTGAAAGGGCAGTATCGCGGTCAACTCGTCCCCGCGGCGGTCAAACCGGATCCCCAGAAACTGGATATAGGGCACACCCTGCACCAGGGCGTTGAGCGCTGCATCGCGCCGTTTCTGCACGACTTCCACGGGTTCGGGGGGACGGCGACTCATGACTTGCCCTCCTCGTCCAGCACACGGCCCACGGCGCGTTCTCCCCCGCGTTCAACCGTAAAGGCCCCGGTCGCCGTGGCAACAGGCCGGGCGGCATCCTCGTCCCAGGCGGTAGCGCGCACGAAGGCGACCGAGCGGGTGACATGATAACATTCGGCTCGCGCGCGCAGGGCCTGCCCGGGGTTTGCCGGGCGCATGTAGTCAATACGCAGATCAATCGTGGCGGTCCCCATGGGCGAGGATGGGTGGCTCATCACCGCAGCCCCGCAGCAGGTGTCCATCAAGGCCGAAACGGCACCACCGTGGATGACCCCCGTCTCGGGGTCGCCCACCAGTTGGGGATCATAGGGCATGGTGGTTTCGGCGATCCCTTCCTCTATCAGCGTCAGTTGCATCCCCAAATGGCGGGAATGGGGAATCGCCTGCATGAATTGATGGGCCAGCCGGGCCTTGGCTTCGGGGCTGAGTCGGGTCATGTGCCAGTTACTCCTACAGCCGGTCTGTCTGCATGTTGCCCCCTGTTATTCGTGTTTGCCTGCAACCGCGCAAGGCCAAATGGTGCAGGATGTAACGTCATTTTCGGGTATTCCTTCACCCCCATTTTCACCCAAAGGATGTTCACGCAATTGTTGCAGATGAAATGATGGCCTTGAATTCCCCCCCGCATCACGCCAGAGTCGCGCCGAAGTTCCGGGGAGATATCGGTGCAATCACGAAATCTGGTGGTGTGAAATGGCTGAGAAGACGGAAAAGAAGCTGACCCTCAAGGAGATGTGCGAAGCGTTCAACGTGACCCCGCGCACCCTGCGCCATTACGAATATATAGAGCTGATCTTCCCCGAGCGTGTGGGCCGCACCCGCTATTACGGCGCACGCGAGATCGCCCGCCTCAAACTGATCCTTCAGGGCCGCCGCTTCGGCTTTGCGTTGGAAGAAATCCGCCAGTGGCTGCTGCTCTACGATGCCGACCCGCTGAACCGGCTGCAAACCGAAAAGTGGATCGAAATGTCCGGCCGGCAGATCGAGGAACTGGAAAGCCGCATGCGCGACCTTCAGGAGGCTATTCGCGAGTTGCGCAAGCTGCGCCAGGAATCCATCGAAAAGCTGGCCCGCATACTTGACGCAGAGAAATCTGACGTAACGTAGCGCAACGTAAACGTCAGATACCCCTTGCACCGAATCTCTTTCGGGCACATCTCGGTGGCATGACACCCGACCGAGGTTTGCCATGACCGACGATCTCTTGACGATCCGCGAGATGTGCGAGCTGTTCGACGTCACGCCGCGCACGCTCCGTTTCTACGAGTCCAAGGAACTGCTGTTTCCGATACGCAGCGGCCAGAAACGCCTGTTTACCAAAAGCGACCGCGCCCGCATGACCCTGATCCTGCGAGGCAAGCGGTTTGGATTCAGCCTGGAAGAAATCCGCCAGCTTCTGGAACTCTACAACAAGGATGACGGCCGATACACGCAGGTCAGCCGCGCCCTGGAGATCGCCCGCGAACGCCTTGAAGAGCTCAAGCGCCGCCGCGAAGAGCTGAATGCCGCCATCGACGAGCTGAAAGACCAGATCGCCGAGGGGCAAAGCTATCTCGAAGAAATCGAAAACGACCGAAACGCAGCTGAATAACGAAATCGGAGAAAACCCATGCCCAGCTACACCGCCCCCGTCAAGGACATCCAGTTCGTGCTGCATGATCTGCTGAAGATCCGCGAAAGCGGCATCCCCGGCTATGACGAGCTGGACCCCGAATTCACCAGCGCCATTCTGGAAGAGGCCGGCAAGATCACATCCGAACTGCTGGCGCCGCTCAACCAGGTGGGCGACCGCGAGGGCTGTCGGCTGGAAAACGGCGTGGTGCATGTGCCGACCGGCTTCAAGGAGGCCTTTGACGAGGTGCGCGCCGGTGGCTGGACCGGGCTGGATTGCGACCCCGAATATGGCGGCCAGGGCATGCCGCAGGTTCTGGGCACCGCGGTGGGCGAGATGTTTTCGGCCGCAAACCAGTCGTTCACCATGTATCAGGGCCTGACCCACGGCGCCTATTCCGCGATCCACGCCCACGGCACCGACGAACAGAAACGCACCTACCTGCCGAAAATGGTCGATTGCACCTGGACCGGCACCATGAACCTGACCGAGCCCCATTGCGGCACCGATCTGGGCCTGATGCGCACCAGGGCCGAACCCCAGGACGATGGCAGCTATCGCATCACCGGCACCAAGATCTTCATCTCGGCCGGCGAACACGAGCTCAGCGAAAACATCATCCATCTGGTGCTGGCGAAAATCCCCGGCGGCCCCGAGGGCATCAAGGGTGTCAGCCTGTTCATCGTGCCGAAATATCTGGTCAACCCGGATGGCAGCCTTGGCGAACGCAACGGCGTCACCGTGGGCAATATCGAGGAAAAGATGGGCATCCACGGCAACTCGACCTGCGTGATGAACTACGACGGCGCGGTCGGCTATCTGCTGGGCGAAAAGCACAAGGGCATGCGCGCCATGTTCACCATGATGAACGAGGCCCGCATCGGCGTCGGCATGCAGGGCCTTGCCCAGGCCGAAGCCGCCTATCAGAACGCGGTCACTTACGCCCGCGAACGCCTTCAGGGCCGCGCCGTGACCGGCCCGGCAAACCCCGACGGCCCGGCCGACCCGCTGATCGTGCATCCCGACATCCGCCGCGCGCTGATGGACCAGAAATCATTCACCGAGGGCGCGCGCGCCTTCCTGTTCTGGGGCTCGATGCTGATCGACCGCCACCTGCGCCAGGGGGACGAGGCGGCGCACGGGCTGATCTCGCTGATGACCCCGGTCATCAAGGGTTTCCTGACCGACAAGGGTTTTGAAAGCACGGTGCAGGCGCAGCAGGTCTATGGTGGCCACGGCTATATCGAGGAAACCGGCATGAGCCAGTTTGTCCGCGACGCCCGCATCGCCATGATCTACGAGGGTGCCAACGGCATCCAAGCGCTTGACCTCGTGGGCCGCAAGCTGGGGCTGGATGGCGGCAAGCACGCCATGGCCTTTTTCGACATGGTCAAGGGCTTCATCAAGGAAAACAACGACAACGAGGCGCTGAAAGGCGATTTCCTCGACCCGCTGAAGGCGGCCAGCAAGGATCTGCAGGCTGCCGCCATGTTCTTCATGGCCGAGGGGATGAAGAACCCCAACGCCGCGCTGTCGGGTTCCTACGACTTCATGCACCTGTTCGGCCATGTCTGCCTGGGCCTGATGTGGTCGCAGATGGCCAAGGCGGCAATGGAGGCGCTGGAAGCCGGCGCATCCGACAAGGCGTTTTACGAGGCCAAGATCCAGACCGGCCGCTATTACATGGCGCGCCAGCTGCCGGCAACGGCAATGCATCTGGCCCGCATTCAAAGCGGCGCCGATCCGGTGATGTCGCTGGACGAAGAGCAGTTCTGATCACGCGCGGGCCTGCCGCAACGGAACAGGCCCGCGCACACGACCGTGTCTTGCCCGGGGCCCGCGCCTTGGGCAGGATCTCGCACAAATGAATACGGGTGCCATTTGGGGGGCGCCTTTTTGGGGGGACGAACGAGATGAGCACACAGAACCTGACATCAGGCTGGATGACCGACGAGCACCGGATGCTTGCCGAAATGACAGCCAATTTCATCAACAACGAATGGGCCCCCCATTTCGAGCGCTGGCGCGAACAGGGCGAGATGGACCGCGAAACCTGGCAGCAGGCCGGCGAGCTGGGCCTTCTCTGCCCGTCCATCCCCGAAGAATACGGCGGCGCCGGCGGAGATTTCGGCCATGAGGCCGTCATCCTGCTGGAAGCCAGCCGCGCCAACCTGGCCAGCTGGGGCAACGGCATCCATTCTGGGATCGTCGCCCACTACATCCTGGCCTATGGCACCGAGGAACAAAAGAAACGCTGGCTGCCGAAAATGGTCACCGGCGAACTGGTCGGCGCGCTGGCCATGACCGAACCCTCGGGGGGGTCGGACGTGCAGAACCTGAAAACCCGCGCCACCCCCGACGGCAATGCCTGGCGCCTGAGCGGACAAAAGACATTCATCACCAACGGCCAGCACGCCAACCTGATCATCGTCGCCGCCAAGACCGACCCGAAAGAGGGCGCGCGCGGCATGTCGCTGATGGTCGTCGAAACCGACAAGGCCGAGGGGTTCACCCGCGGTCGCAAGCTGAAAAAGATCGGCCTCAAGGCGGCGGACACCTCGGAACTGTTCTTCGACAACGTGGAAATCCCGCCTGAAAACCTGCTGGGCGGAGTCGAGGGCCAGGGTTTCTATCAGATGATGCAGCAACTGCCGCAGGAACGTCTGATCATCGGCTGCGGCGCGGTCGGCGCCATGGAAGGGGCTGCCGAGCGCACCATCGCCTATTGCAAGGAACGCGAGGCCTTTGGCCAGCCGATCTTCAACTTTCAGAACACCCGCTTCAAGCTGGCCGAGTGCAAGACCAACACCACCGTGTCGCGCGCCTTCCTCGACCGCTGCATCGAGGCGCATCTGAAGGGCGAGCTGACGGTCGAAACCGCCGCCATGTGCAAATACTGGCTGAGCGACATGCAGGGCAAGGTTCTGGATGAATGCCTGCAACTGTTCGGCGGCTATGGTTTCATGCAGGAATATCCGGTCGCCGAAATGTGGACCGATGCCCGCGTGCAGCGCATCTATGGCGGCACCAACGAGATCATGAAGGAACTGATTGCTCGCGCAATCGAAAAGGAAGACCAATGACCGGCGCGCTGGCTGACATTTCGGGACGCCTCCGGCGGGAGTATTTGGGCAAAGAAGAAGACCATGCGCCCCTGCCGAGGGGCACGCGGCGCAACGACAGGGGCGGCTTCTCCTTTGACGGCCATCGGCTCTCCAGCCTGTACCGTGGCATCAGGATAGCCGGGCAACGATTAATGATTCCTTGCGCTTCTTCTTTGCAAAAATACTCATGTGCGCGGGCGGACAGACACATGACATCAAGGGGAGGCACAACATGACGATCAAGCTTTATTGCTTTGGCGAGAGCGGCAATTCCTACAAGGCGGCGCTGGCCATGCAGCTGGCCGGGCTGGACTGGGAGCCGGTCTATGTGGATTTCTTCAACGGCGAGACCCGCACCCCCGAATACCGCCAGAACATCAACGAGATGGGCGAGGCTCCGGTGATGATCGACGGCGATTACCGGCTGACCCAGTCCGGCGCCATCCAAGACTATGTGTCGGAACTTTCCGGCAAGTTCCAAGGCCGTGACAACCGCGAGCGTCGCGAGATTCTGCGCTGGGTGCTGTGGGACAATCACAAGCTGTCATCCGCCGCCGGCATGACCCGCTTTCTGGCCAATTTCCTGCCCGAGGAAAAGCGCCCGCACGAGGTCATCAAGTTCATGCAGGGCCGCCTGAAGGGCGCCTATGACACCTTGAACCGGGCGCTGGAAGGGCGCGACTGGCTGGTGGGCGACAGCATCAGCAATGCCGACATTTCCTGCTGCGGATATCTCTATTACCCGGAACCCTTTGGTTTCGATCGCACCGAATGGCCGAATATCGATGCCTGGCTGGACCGCATCAGCGCCCAGCCAAACTGGAAACACCCGTATGACCTGATGCCCGGATCGCCAGCCGACCGGGCCTGAGAAAGAGGAAGATGACATGACCGAAGCCTATATCTATGACGCCGTCCGCACCCCGCGCGGCAAGGGCAAGAAGGACGGCAGCCTGCATGAAGTGCCCGCCGTCCGTCTGGCCGCGCTGACGCTGAACGAGATCAAGAACCGCAACAATCTGGATGGCCACGCCGTCGAGGACGTGATCCTTGGCAATGTCACCCAGATCGGCGAACAGGGCGCGTGTCTTGCGCGCTCGGCGGTGCTGTATTCGGATCTCGACGAATCCATCCCCGGCGTTTCCGTCAACCGTTTCTGTGCATCCGCGCTGGAATCGGTCAACATGGCCGCAGGTCAGGTGATGGGCGGCATGGGTGACGCCTATATCGCCGGCGGCATCGAAAGCATGAGCCGCGTGCCCATGGGCAGCGACGGTGGCGCCATTGCCGCCGACCCGACGCTGGCGATGAAGACCTATTTCGTGCCCCAGGGCATTTCGGCCGACATCATCGCCACGAAATACGGCTTTTCCCGCGATGAATGCGACGCGCTGGCCGTCGAAAGCCAGAAACGCGCCGCCCGTGCCCAGAAAGAGGGCCGGTTCGCAAAATCCGTTATTGCGGTGCGTGATCAGAACGGGCTGACCATTCTCGACCATGACGAAATGGTCCGCGAAAGCACCGACATGCAGAGCCTCGGCGCGCTGAAACCCAGCTTCAAGGACATGGGCGAAAACATGCCGGGTTTCGACGCGGTTGCCCTGCTGAAATACCCCGAGTTGGAAAAGATCAACCATGTCCATCACGCCGGCAACTCGTCGGGCATCGCCGATGGGGCTGCCGCGATTCTGATCGGCAACAAGGAGTTCGGTGAACGCCACGGCCTGAAGCCCCGCGCCCGTTTCCGCCGCATGACCAAGATCGGGACCGATCCCACCATCATGCTGACGGGGCCCGTTGCGGTCACCGAAAAGGCGCTGAAAGAGGCCGGCATGGCATTCGGCGATATCGACC
>WFQE01000147.1 GCA_015487165.1 Paracoccaceae bacterium
GGGCACTTCAACCAGGTCATGGGTGGCTCCGGCAGCCTCGATCGCGGTGCGGGCGCCAAGGACCAGCTGGTCGGCGATATCCTTGTAATAGGGCGCAACAACGATCAACAGCCTTGTCGGCGTATCAAAACGCGGGGCTGGCAGCGTATGGTGGGTTTCGGATTCAGCCATTGTTGCCGTCTTTCGTCTCGGATGCCTTGGTGATGGGGCGGGTGCCAACGATGCGCAGGCCATAGGCATCCAGCCCGATGACCTTGGGCAGGGGGTTGTCGGTCAGCAGGATCAGGTCATGCACATCCAGCGATGACAGGATCTGCGAGCCGATACCTGTCTGGCGCAGGATGTTCGGGGCGCTTTCGTCTGAAAATTCCAGTGTCTTGCAGGGTTCACGGAACAGGATGACAAGGCCGCGGCCCTCATTGGCGATGATTTCCATGGCGCGGGGCAGCTCGTCAGGTGCGGCGGGGCCAAGGCCAAGCACGTCTTCCAGCACGTTCAGCGCGTGGGTGCGCACAAGCACCGGTTCGGGGGTGGTGATGTCGCCCTTGGACAGCGCGACATGTTCGGTGCCGTCGGTCTGGTCGGTGAAGATCCGCATCAGCCAGTCGCCGCCATAGGCCGAGGTCACATGCCGGCTGTCGGATTCATGCACCAGATTGTCATGCTTGTGGCGATAGGCGATCAGGTCGGAAATCGTGCCGATCTTGAGGCCGTGCTTCTGGGCAAAGGCCACCAGATCGGGCAGGCGGGCCATGGTGCCGTCATCTTTCATGATTTCGCAGATCACGCCCGACGGGTTCAGCCCCGCAAGGCGCGCGATATCGACAGCGGCCTCGGTGTGGCCTGCGCGGATCAGCACGCCGCCGTCGCGTGCCCGCAGCGGAAACACGTGGCCCGGCGTGGCAATGTCCTGCGGGCCTTTGGTCGGGTCTATGGCCACGGCGACGGTGTGGGCCCGGTCATGGGCCGAAATGCCGGTGGTCACGCCCTCGCGCGCCTCGATCGAGATGGTAAAGGCGGTTTCGTGGCGGCTGGAATTGTAGGATGCCATCAGGGGCAGGCCCAGCGCGTCGATGCGCTCGCCCGTCAGGGCCAGGCAGATCAGCCCGCGCCCGTGGGTTGCCATGAAGTTGATCGCATCCGGCGTCGCCATCTGGGCCGGGATGATCAGATCGCCCTCGTTCTCGCGGTCCTCGTGATCGACAAGGATGAACATGCGCCCGTTGCGGGCGTCTTCGATGATGTCCTCGACCGGCGAGATCGCATCGCGGAAGTCATATTCCTTAACCATTGGGCTGGTGCTCCATCTCGTGCAGACGGGCGACATAGCGGGCAAGCGTGTCTATTTCAAGGTTCACCTTGTCGCCCACCCGTGCATCGCCCCAGGTCGTGACCTGCTGGGTGTGGGGAATCAGGTTGATGCCGAAACTGGCACCGTCCACCTCGTTCACCGTCAGCGAGGTGCCGTTCAGCGCAACCGACCCCTTGGGCGCGATGAATTTTGCCAGCTGGTCCGGTGCACGCAAGGTGACGCGGGTTGAATCGCCCTCGTCCTGCATGGCGGTGATTTCCGCCAGCCCATCCACATGGCCGGAAACGATATGCCCGCCCAGTTCGTCGCCCACACGCAGGGCGCGTTCGAGATTGATTTGCCTGCCGCGGGCCCATGTGCCCAGGTTTGTCTTGCCAAGGGTTTCGGCGGAAATCTCGACCTCGAACCAGGCGGTTGGCGCGCTGCCGGTGGCGATCACCGTCAGACACACCCCGTCACAGGCGATGGATGCGCCCGTGTCGATGCTGTCGACGTCATAGACTGTCGCAATCCGCGCCCGCAGGTCGCCGCGCTTTTCGATTTCCAGAACTGTGCCGATATCGGTGATGATCCCGGTAAACATGGTTGTTGTCCTGTCAGTGCAATATCCCAAAACCCCTAGCCCCGTGCGATGCGAAGGGCAAGGGCGCATGATTGCGCATGACTGCACGAAATACCTTGGAAACCATGTGAAGCTGGGCAATTATCACGCAAAGGCGGGCAGGGCCGACGATCGGTCATGCGCATGAATGCGGGCTGGGCAAGGCCCGCAAGGAAGCCGGGGCAGCGATGAAAACGGGTGTCATGGGCAGGATTTCGGGCGCGGGCAGGGTGTTTCTGTTCCTTCAGGGGCCGCATGGGCCTTTCTTCCATCAGCTTTCGCGGCCGCTTGCGCTGGCGGGCGCGAGGGTTCTCAAGGTTGGCTTCAATCGTGGCGATAGCGCGTTTTGGAAAGACGCTGAAACCTATGTCGCATTTGAGCAGCGCCCCGAAGAATGGCCGGGGTTCCTTGACGCTTTGCTGCGGGATCAGGCGATTACCGATATCGTTCTTTACGGAGACACGCGCCCCTTGCACGCGCAGGCCATTCAGGCCGCAGGTCGGGCCGGTATCACGGTGCATTGTTTCGAAGAGGGGTATTTGCGTCCCTACTGGGCGACCTATGAACGCAACGGGGTGAACGGGCACTCGCGTCTGGCCACGATGACGATCGATGACATGCGCGCACAGCTGCTTGAGCGTCGTATCGATCAACCCGAAGCGCCGGCACGCTGGGGCGACATGCGTCATCATGCGTTCTATGGCGCGCTGTATCATGCCCATCTGCTGTTTCCTAGCGCGCGATACAGGCATTACCGCACCCATCGGGAAACCCCGGTTCTGAAGGAATTTCGCCTGCATGTCAGGCGGTTGGCATTCATACCGTATCACGCGGCACAAAGCAGGGCGGCCATAAGGCGGATTCGCCGGCAGGATTTTGTCTATCATCTGGGGTTGCTCCAGCTGGGGCATGACAGCTCGATCCAGGCGCACAGCCCCATCCGCTCGATGCCCGAATTCATGCGGCAGGTGATCGAGGGGTTTGCAGCCGGCGCGCCGCCCCATCACCATCTGGTGTTCAAGGCGCATCCGCTAGAGGATGGTCGCTTCCCGCTGCGGCGCATCGCACGGGATGCGGCGCGGACATTCGGCGTGGCCGGTCGTGTTCATTTCGTGCGTGGCGGCAAGTTGGCGGGCCTGCTGAATCACGCACGTTCGGTGGTAACTGTGAATTCGACGGCGGCGCAGCAGGCCTTGTGGCGGGGCCTGCCCGTCCGGGCGCTGGGCGAGGCGGTCTATCGCAAGCCGGAACTGGTTTCGGAACAACCCCTCGACGCGTTCTTTGCCGACCCCATGCCGCCGGATCCCGAAGCTTATGACATCTATCGCCACTACCTGCTTGTCACCTCGCAGGTTGTTGGTGGTTTCTATTCGGCCCGCGGTCGTGCGCGGCTGATCCGGGGGGTGGTCGATCGGGTTCTGGCCGAAGCCGACCCTTATGATGCCCTGCAACGCGACCACGACCACCTGCAACCCGGCCCCCGGCTGCGCGTCGTGTGATTACAAAAGATTGTTGGCAGTTGCGGCGGATATTGTGTAAACTGCTTGAAAAACAAGAGGCAGAAGCAGGCAAAGGGGCAGTTGCCGTGTCAATAACAATAAATTCGAGGGGCCGACTGGTGGCCCTGTTTGCGTTGCTGTTTCTTGTGGCGGCCTGCGGGCTGCCGCGTGGCGGGCCGAACAAGAAGGAAATCTTTTCCGGTTCGGTACAACGCCAGGGCAATGCCTTTATCGTCACGGTAAATGATCGGGTCATCAAATACACCTCGGTCGCACCGGCCCTGGAATTTGACAGCCGTTTTACATCTGCGGGCAAGATCAACTCGGACATCATCCGCCCGGGGGATGTTCTGGGGTTGCAGATCTGGGAAAACACCAGCGAAACCCTTTTGGGGGGCAAGGTGTCGAATTCGACCAATCTCCAGCAGATACAGGTTGATGCGACCGGCAGTATCTTTGTGCCCTATGCAGGGCGCATAAAGGCCGCAGGCAACACGCCCGACCAGCTGCGCGCGATCATCACGAAAAAGCTGGATGCCCAGACCCCCGATCCGCAGGTGATCGTGCGGCGCATGCCGGGCGAGGGTTCGACTGTATCCGTCATGGGCGGGGTTGGCGCACAGGGTGTCTATCAGATCACACCTTCGACCCGCACGCTTTCGTCCATGTTGGCCAAGGCGGGCGGTGTCAGGATCGAGCCCGAAGTCGCCCAGATCAATGTTACCCGTCGCGGCCGCACCGGCACGATCTGGTTGCTTGACCTTTATTCCAATCCGAAAGCCGATATTGCCTTGCGCCCTGGTGATCGCATCTTTGTGCAGCAGGACCGCCGCTCGTTCACCGCGCTTGGGGCGACCGGGCAGCAGACCCGCATACCGTTCACAACGCAAAAACTGACCGCGATAGAGGCGATCGCCCAGGTTGGCGGGCTGAACAGCAACCTTGCAGATCCGACCGGCGTGTTCGTTCTTCGGGATGAGCCGGCCGAGATCGCCAATGCAGTACTGGGGCGCAACGACCTGAAAGGCCCCCAGCGCTTTGCCTATGTTCTTGACCTGACCCAGCCGAACGGCATGTTCCTTGCGCGCGATTTCATCATCCGCGACGGTGATACCGTCTATGTGACCGAGGCACCCTATGTGCAGTGGAACAAGACGCTCAGCGTGTTGAACAGCAGTATCGCCACATCGGCCAGTGTCAGGACAGCCACGGGCAGATAGCTTGTCGCGCGATGATCCGCGACGTGACTCGGGGTCATGCGGGCAGCTTTACGCCTATACGCTGGGGTTGCTGAGGCCGGGGCGGATACGGCGCATTCTGGAACTGGCCGGCCATGAAGTCAGGGCAGGCTTGCCCCCGAGGGGTGGCACGGTTGCCGTGTGGGGGGACAGCCCCAATGCCTGGCGCGGGCGGCTGATCGCACGATGGCGCGGTGCGAGCATTCTGAACGTCGAAGACGCGTTCCTGCGTTCCGTGCGCACGGGCAGGGACGGCGCCCCCCCGCTTGGGTTGGTGATCGACAGCCAGCGCCCCTATTTCGATTGCGGCGGGCCAAGCGACCTTGAGGATATCCTGAACCGGGGCAATCTGTCGGATCCCGATCTTCTGGAGCGCGCAGGAAATGGCATCAGCCGCATCAAGCGCGCGCATCTCTCCAAATACAACGCGTTCGATCCATCTGTTCCCCCGCCGGTGGCCGATTATGTGCTGGTAATCGACCAGACCCGTAGTGACGCGTCGATCCGGCTGGGGGATGCCGATGCCGGCAGTTTTCGCCGCATGCTTGCGGCAGCCCGCGCCGAAAACCCGGGCCGCACCATTCTGATCAAGACGCACCCCGAGGTCAGCAATGGCAAGCGCAGGGGGTATTTTTCGGCCATGGACGTCTCGGATGGCGACGTGCGTCTTGTTGGCGGGGAAATATCGCCGCATAGCCTGCTGAAATCGGCGCATCGGGTATACTGCGTGACATCCCTGATGGGGTTCGAGGCCCTCCTCTGGGGGCACCGGCCGCGGGTATTTGGCCGTCCGTTCTATTCTGGCTGGGGGCTGACTGATGACGAACACCCGGCGCACCGCCGCGAAAGGGCCCTTTCGGTCGAAGAACTGTTTGCCGGCGCGATGCTGCGCTATCCGATCTGGTATGATCCGTTTCGCGACCGTTTGTGTGAATTCGAGGATGTGCTGGATACCCTCGAAGCCCAGGCGCGCGCCTGGAGGGAAGATCACCGCGGCTATGATGCCCACGAGATCCGGCTGTGGAAGCGCGGGCATCTGAGGAAATTTCTGTCTGACGCGGGAAAAGGGCTGCGGTTTTTGCGACAGCCACGCGCGGACGGCCCCCCGGCGCTGGTCTGGGCCGGCAAGCTGACCCGTGAACTGGAACGCGCGCTGGGCGCGCCCGCACGTCCGGTCATTCGCCTTGAAGACGGCTTTTTGCGCTCGCGCGGCCTGGGGGCCGAGCTGGTGCCGCCCCTGTCCTTGGTGCTGGACGATCTGGGAATATATTACGACCCGCGCAGCGAAAGCCGGCTGGAGCGCATTCTGAACAATGCCGAAAACCTGCCCGCCGGCAATCTGCAAAGGGCGGCGCGCCTGCGCAGACGGCTGCTTGAACGCAGGCTGGGAAAATACAATGTCGGCAAGGCGTTGAGCCACCCCCCCCAGGGGCAGGGCGATTCCGCGCCAACAATTCTTGTGCCAGGGCAGGTCGAGGACGACGCCTCGATCCTGACCGGTGCCGGAAAGATCCGCCGAAACATCGACCTGCTGCGCCTGGTTCGCATGGAAAACCCCGACGCGCGGATCCTTTACAAACCGCACCCAGATGTCGAGGCGGGCTTGCGGGCTGGTGCCATTCGTCGGGAAGAGGCGCTTGAATTTGCCGATGCGGTTCTTGAGGATGTGGACGCCATTTCCGCCATCGAGGCGGTTGACGAGCTGTGGACGATGACCTCGCTCATCGGGTTCGAGGCCCTGATCCGTGGCAAGCGGGTAACCTGCACCGGCGCCCCCTTTTACGCGGGCTGGGGCCTGACCCGCGACCTTGGGCCGGTGCCGGTCAGGCGCAAGGCGCTGTTGTCGGTGGATGCGCTGATCTGGGGCTGCCTGATCGCCTATCCGCGCTATTTCGATCCGGTCACGGGCACAGCCTGCCCGGTAGAGGTGGTCGTTGACCGTCTGGCCCAAGGGCGCGAGATGCCGCGGAGCGCGGGCAACAAGGCACTTGCAAGGCTCCAGGGGCTGCTTGCAAGTGTCTCTCCATTCTGGCGGTAGTCACCGAAAGCCCGAGCCGGTTTCGGCCGGTCGACCCGCGGGCTCAGCCCTTGACCAACCCCATGCTCTCCAGCTTCAACAGCACCTGATGCGCGCAATGGTCAACGCTGACATTTTCGGTATCCAGCCGCAATTCGGGGTTTTCCGGCACTTCATAGGGGTCGCTGATGCCGGTAAATTCCTTGATCTTGCCCTCACGCGCCAGCTTGTACAGCCCCTTGCGGTCGCGGCGTTCGCATTCTTCAAGGCTGGTCGCCACATGGATCTCGACAAAGGCGCCGAACTGTTCGATTTCTTCGCGCACCGCACGCCTTGTCGCCGCATAGGGCGCAATCGGCGCACAGATGGCGATGCCGCCATTCTTGGTGATCTCAGAGGCGACATAGCCGATGCGACGGATGTTCAGATCGCGGTGTTCCTTGGAAAAGCCCAGCTCGCTCGACAGGTTCTTGCGCACGACGTCGCCATCCAGCAGGGTCACGGGCCGGCCGCCCATCTCCATCAGCTTGACCATCAGTGCATTGGCGATGGTGGATTTGCCCGAACCGGAAAGGCCGGTAAAGAACACAGTAAAGCCCTGCTGGTTGCGCGGCGGAAAACGGCGGCGCAGCTGTTCGACAACCTCGGGAAAGGAAAACCAGTCGGGGATTTCAAGCCCTTCGCGCAGACGTCGGCGCAGTTCGGTGCCGGAAATGTTCAGGATGGTGACATTGTCCCGGTCTTCGATTTCGTCCCAGGGCTCATATTGGGCGCGCTCCTGCACATAGACCATGTGCTTGAACGGCACCATTTCGAGGCCGATTTCATCCTGATATTCGCGAAACAGATCCTGGGCGTCATAGGGGCCATAGAAATTTTCGCCCTGGCTGTTCTTGCCGGGGCCGGCATGGTCGCGCCCCACGATGAAATGGGTGCAGCCGTGGTTGCGGCGGATGATCCCGTGCCAGACGGCCTCGCGCGGGCCGGCCATGCGCATGGCAAGGTTGAGCAGGCTCATCGTCGTGGTGGCGGCTGGATATTTGTCAAGCACCGCCTCGTAGCAGCGCACGCGCGTAAAGTGATCGACGTCTCCCGGCTTGGTCAGCCCCACAACCGGGTGGATCAAGAGGTTGGCCTGAACCTCGCGCGCGGCGCGGAAGGTCAGCTCCTGATGCGCGCGGTGCAGCGGGTTGCGGGTCTGAAACGCCACGACCTTGCGCCAGCCCAGCTTGCGGAAAAAGGCGCGCAGCTCGTTGGGGGTGTCGCGGCGGGCGCGAAAATCGTAATGGACAGGCTGTTGCAGCCCGGTGATCTGACCGCCCAGATAGATCGGACCGGCGGTGTTGTGCAGATAGTTGACGGCCGGGTGGGCGATGTCATCGGCTCCGAACACCTTTTCAGCCTCATGCGCCTTGTCGGGCGCCCATTTGTCCGACACCGACATGATCGCCAGAATCACACCCTCCTGGTCACGCAGGGCGATATCCTGGCCCGGCTCGATGCTGTCGGCAAAGTCTTGCGAGATATCCAGCGTGATCGGCATCGGCCAAAGCGTGCCATCGGCCAGCCGCATGTTGTCAACCACGCTTTCATAATCCTCGCGCCCCAGAAACCCCTTGAGCGGGTTGAATCCGCCATTCATCAGCAGTTCCAGATCACAGATCTGTCGCGGTGTCAGATCCCAGCTGGGCAGCGCGCCGGCCTCATGCTTGAGCTTCTGCGCGCTGTCATAGGAAACATATAATTCGGGAATGGGGGCCGTGTTCGGGGTCATCATGGGGCCGAAACCTTGTCTATTGTGATGCAATGCAAATACGCGCGCCCCGTATAACACCGCCTCGCCGCAGTGCAATGCGAAGTGGTGAAATACGGGGCGCGAAG
Source organism: Paracoccaceae bacterium (assembly GCA_015487165.1). Taxonomy (GTDB): domain Bacteria; phylum Pseudomonadota; class Alphaproteobacteria; order Rhodobacterales; family Rhodobacteraceae; genus UBA5972. Next base: position 8,549 of record WFQE01000147.1, read on the forward strand.
ACAAGGCCAGTGCTGAAAGAGGTTCAGCCTTCCTGTTCAGCCAGCCAGCGCTCGGCGTCCAGCGCCGCCATGCAGCCCATGCCGGCCGAGGTCACGGCCTGGCGATAGACCGGGTCAATCAGGTCACCGGCCGCAAACACGCCGGGGATAGAGGTGCGTGTGCTGCCCGGCTCGACCTTCACATAGCCGCCCATATGGGTTTCAAGCTGGTCCTTGACCAACTCGCTGGCAGGCGCGTGCCCGATGGCGATGAAAACACCTTTGGCGGGAATTTCGGTGATCTCGCCGGTTTTCACATGCTTTGCCCGCACCCCTGTCACGCCAAGTGGTTCGTCCGTGCCGACGATTTCTTCGACGACATGGTTCCACAAGGGCACGATCTTGGGGTTTTTCATCAGCCGGTCGATCAGAATCTTTTCGGCGCGCAGCTCGTCCCGGCGGTGAATCAGGGTAACCTTGGTGGCGAAATTGGTCAGGAAAAGTGCCTCTTCCACCGCGGTGTTGCCGCCGCCAACGACCACGATTTCCTGCCCCCGGTAAAAGAAGCCGTCGCAGGTTGCGCAGGCCGAAACGCCAAAGCCCTTGAACTTGTCTTCCGAGGGCAGGCCAAGCCACTTGGCCCGCGCGCCCGTGGCGAGCACCAGCGCGTCGGCCGTGTATGTCGTGCCGCTTTCGCCCTGGGCAACGAAGGGCCTTTGCGACAGGTCAAGGCTGCCGATATGGTCGGTGATGATGTCGGTGCCCATGGCGCGCGCATGGGCCTCCATCCGGCTCATCAGGTCGGGGCCTTGCACCTCGGTAAAGCCGGGATAGTTCTCGACGTCTGTCGTGGTGGTCAGCTGCCCTCCGGGCTCCATCCCCTGAACCAGAACCGGCTCGAGCATGGCGCGTGCGGCATAGATGCCGGCGGTATAGCCGGCAGGGCCGGATCCGATGATGAGCAGGCGAGTGTGTCGGGTGTCGGTCATTGTCTTTTCCGATCTGTTGATTTCAACTGCTTCCCCATATAGGTGCAGGCACCGGGCGGTAAAAGGCGGGTTCCATGTGGCTGCGACATGATTTCCCGACGTCACACCGCCTTGATGAAAAATTACGCAACTGCGAAACAATATTGCGCATGCTGCCCGCAAGGGGTAATTTGCGCACATCCACTGGAGCCAGGAGTCGCCAATGTCAGCCAGCAAGCTTGATCCGATCGACCGCAATATCCTGCGTGAATTGCAGGATGACGGAAGAATGACCAATGTCGAGCTGGCCCGCAGGGTCGGCATCTCGGCACCACCCTGTCTGCGGCGGGTGCGGACGCTCGAAGAAAGCGGTCTGATTCGCGGCTACCACGCCGATGTGAACGCTCGTGCACTGGGTTTCGAGGTGCAGGTCTTTGCCATGGTCGGGCTGCATTCGCAGGCCGAATCCGATCTTTCCGCCTTTGAAGAGCTGTGCCGCGGTTGGTCATTGGTGCGCGAATGTCACATGCTGAATGGCGAGATCGATTTCATTCTGAAATGCGTGGCACCCGATCTTTCGACCTTTCAGACCTTCCTGACGGAACAGCTGACCTCGGCCCCCAATGTCGCCAGCGTCAAGACCTCGCTGGTCATCCGCTGCGCCAAGGACGAACCCGGCGTGCCCTTTGACGTGCTTGAAAACCGCGCAACCGACCAGGGCTGATTGCGCCCGCCTTCCGCTTCTTCTTTGTTCAAATACTCCGGGGGTGCGGGGGCTGGCCCCCGCTGGCCCGCGCCTTCAGCCCGCGCCGATCATTTCGGCCTGTTTCACGATCACCTCGGCCTGCTTGATGCTGGCGATATCCACAAGCCGCCCTTTGTAGACGGTCGCGCCCTCGCCATTGGCCTTGGCCTGCTCCATCGCTGCCAGAATTTCGCGGGCCTCGCGGACCTGCTCCTCGGACGGCGTGAAAACCTGATTGGCCAGCGCGATCTGTTTCGGGTGGATCGCCCATTTCCCCACCATTCCCAGCGTGGCCGAGCGCCGGGCCTGTGCGATATAGCCCTCGTCGTCGGAAAAATCCCCGAAAGGCCCGTCAACCGGCAGGATGCCGTGGGTCCGGCAGGCGGCAACGATGGCCGTTTGCACCCAGTGCCACGGGTCTGACCAGTATTTCTGCCCCTCATGCAGCATGTAATAGTTTTCCTGTGTGCCCCCGATGCCGGTGGTCTGCATCCCCATGCTGGCGGCAAAGTCGGCGGCGCCCAGGCTCATCGCCTGCAGGCGGGGGCTTGAGGCGGCGATTTCCTCGACATGGGCGATGCCGGCGGCGCTTTCGATGATGACCTCAAGGCTGATTCTCTTGCCGCGCTCCTTGGCTGCCTCGACCGCCGTGACCAGCGCATCCACCGCATAGACATCGGCAGCGCACCCCACCTTGGGGATCATGATCTGGTCAAGCCGCTCGCCGGCCTGTTCCAGCAGATCGACCACATCGCGGTACCACCAGGGCGTATCCAGCCCGTTGATGCGCACGCTGACATGCTTGTTGCCCCAATCCACATCGTTGATCGCTTCGATGATATTCTTGCGCGCGGCGTCCTTGTCGTCGGGGGCAACGCTGTCCTCAAGGTCCAGATTGACCACATCCGCAGCGCTGGCGGCCATCTTTTCAAAC
>WFQE01000148.1 GCA_015487165.1 Paracoccaceae bacterium
CGCATCACCCTGACCGCCCCCGCCCTGCTGAGGGCCGCGCATCTGCATCTGCTGATCAAGGGCCGCGCCAAGCTGCGCGCGTTCGAACGTGCCGAGCGCGCCGGCCCCGTTGCCGAGGCCCCCGTGCGCCTGATCCTGCGCGCGCCACAGGGCGTGCGGGTGCATTACACCGAGGAATCCACGCCATGACGCCCCCCCTGAACCCGACCATCGCCGCCGTCACCGAACGCATCCGAAAGCGCAGCGAAACCACCCGCGCGGCCTATCTGGCGCGCATGGAGGCGGCGCGCCCCGACGGGCCCTCGCGACGGCATCTGTCCTGTTCCGGGCAGGCGCACGCCTATGCCGGCGCGGGGCCCGATCAGGATGCGCTGGCCGAGCGCGACGCCGGCAACATCGCCATCATCACCGCCTATAACGACATGCTGTCGGCCCACCGCCCGTTCGAGCATTTCCCCGAACTGATCCGCCGCACCGCGCGCGAATCGGGCGGCACCGCACAAGTCGCCGGCGGCGTGCCGGCCATGTGCGACGGCGTCACCCAGGGCGCGCCGGGGATGGAGCTTTCGCTGTTTTCCCGCGACGTGATCGCCATGTCGGCAGCGGTGGCGCTGTCGCATGACGCATTCGACGCGGCCGTGTTTCTGGGGGTGTGCGACAAGATCGTGCCGGGGCTGGTGATCGCGGCGCTGACATTCGGCCATCTGCCGGCGGTGTTCCTGCCCGCCGGCCCCATGACCAGCGGCCTGCCGAATGACGAAAAGGCCCGTATCCGCCAGCAATATGCCGAAGGCAAGATCGACCGCCACGCCCTGATGCGCGCCGAAATGGCCGCCTATCACGGCCCCGGCACCTGCACCTTCTATGGCACTGCCAACAGCAACCAGATGCTGATGGAGATCATGGGCCTGCACCTGCCCGGCGCCAGCTTTGTCAACCCCGGCACGCCTCTGCGCGATGCATTGACGGCCGAGGGCGCCCGCCGCGCGCTGGCGCTGAGCGCGCTTGGCGACAGCTATCTGCCGGTGGCCCATATCCTTGACGAGCGCGCCTTCGTGAACGGCATTGTCGGGCTGAACGCGACCGGGGGCTCGACCAACCTGCTGATCCACCTCGTCGCCATGGCGCGCGCGGCCGGCATCATCCTGACATGGCAGGACTTTGCCGATATCTCCGCGGTCACCCCGCTGGTTGCGCGGGTCTATCCCAACGGGCTGGCCGATGTGAACCATTTCCACGCCGCCGGCGGCATGGCTTTCGTGATCGGCACGCTGCTGGATGCGGGGCTGCAGCACGGCGATGTCAACACCGTCGCCGGGCCGGGGCTTGACCGCTATCGGCAGGAACCGCGCCTGATCGACGGAGATCTGCGCTGGGTGGAAGGCGACGGCGCCAGCGCAAATGACGCCATCCTGCGCCCCGCCAGCGCGCCGTTTCAGGCCAGCGGCGGGTTGAAATACCTGACCGGCAATCTGGGCGAAGCGGTGATCAAGGTCTCGGCGGTTGCCCCTGAACACCACGTCGTAGAGGCCCCTGTGCGCGTGTTTTCGGATCAGGAACAGGTCAAGCAGGCCTTCCGCAACGGCGAATTCACCGATGACGTGGTGATCGTCGTGCGCTTTCAGGGCCCGCGCGCAAACGGCATGCCGGAACTCCACAGCCTGACGCCGCTGTTGACCATCCTGCAAGGGCGTGGCCTGCGCGTGGCGCTGATAACCGACGGGCGCATGTCGGGGGCCAGCGGCAAAGTGCCCGCCGCGATCCATGTCTGCCCCGAGGCGCTGGATGGCGGGCCGATCGCACGCCTGCGCGATGGCGACATGCTGCGCCTTGACGCGCGCGCCGGAACACTGGATATCCTGTCATCAGATGTTTTGGATCGAACGCCCGCAATAGCCGATCTTTCAGGCAACCAATACGGCATGGGGCGCGAATTGTTCGATGTATTCAGGCGCAACGCAGGCGCAGCGGCCCAAGGCGCCAGCGTGTTTTTTCAAAGGGACGGCTGAATGACCCCGACAAACATGACCCCACCCAAAGCCAGCGCCGAAATGAAACGGATCTGTTCCCTGGCCCCGGTGATCCCGGTGCTGGTGATCGAGGACGCAAGCACCGCCCGTCCGCTGGCCGAGGCGCTGGTGGCAGGCGGCCTGCCGGTGCTCGAGGTCACGCTGCGCACGCCCGCCGCGCTGGAGGCAATCACCGCAATGCGCGCGGTCAAGGGCGCCATTGTCGGGGCCGGCACGCTGGTGTCGCAAAACGACGTGCGCAAGGCGCATGAGGCAGGCGCAGCCTTTGGCGTCTCGCCCGGCGCGACCGACGATCTGTTGCAGGCCGCAACCGCCATGGGCATGCCGCTGCTGCCCGGTGCCGCCACCGCGTCCGAGGCCATGAAACTGCTGGCGCGCGGTTATGACATGCTGAAATTCTTTCCGGCCGAGGGCGCGGGCGGCATCCCTGCCCTGAAATCGCTGGCCGGCCCGCTGCCGCAGATCACCTTCTGCCCGACCGGCGGCATCACGCCCGACAATGCCGCGACCTATCTGGCCCTACCCAATGTCGCCTGTGTCGGCGGCAGCTGGGTTGCGCCCCGCGATCTGGTGGCGCGCGGCGACTGGGGGGCAATCAGATCACTGGCCGAACAGGCCGCCGGAATGGGAAGCTGAACATGACCGACATCTGGAAATCGCTGCAGGCACATTACCGCAAGATTCGCGACCGCAGGATCATCGACCTGTTCGACGACCCCGCGCGCTTTCAGGATTTCTCGGCCACGCTTGCCGACATGCTGCTGGACTATTCCAAGACCAATCTGGACAGCACCGGGCGCAAGCTGCTGCTGCGCCTTGCGGCCGAAACCGGCGTCGAAACCCGCCGGGACGAGATGTTCGCAGGCCGCCCCATCAACAGCACCGAAAACCGCGCCGTCCTGCATACCGCCCTGCGCGCACAAACCGACGACCCGATCCTTGTCGACGGCCAGGACGTTCTGCCCGAGATCCGCGAAACCCGCGCCCGCATGGCCCATTTTGCCGAGGCCATCCGCGCCGGACGCATCCGCACCGCCCAGGGCGGCAAGTTCACGGATGTGGTAAATATCGGCATCGGCGGTTCCGACCTTGGCCCCGTCATGGTCACCCGCGCGCTGGCGCCCTATCATGACGGACCAAGGGTGCATTTCATTTCGAATATCGACGGCGCCCATATCGCCGACATCCTTGGCCCGCTTGACCCGGCGCAGACGCTGGTCATCATTGCGTCGAAGACCTTTACGACTGTCGAGACCATGACCAACGCCCGCACGGCCGTAAACTGGCTGAGCGCGGCGCTGGGCGAACGCGCGCCAAGCCATCTGGCCGCCGTATCCAGCGCTGCCGAGCGCACATCCGAACTGGGCATCGACCCCAGCCGCGTCTTTGGCTTTGCCGATTGGGTTGGCGGGCGCTATTCGGTCTGGGGGCCGGTCGGATTGCCGGTGATGCTGGCCGTCGGGGCAGATGATTTCGCGACCTTCCTGCAAGGCGGCGCAGCGATGGACGAACATTTCCGCAGCGCCCCGCCGGAACAGAACCTGCCTCTGCTGCTGGGGCTGGTCGGCATCTGGCACAACAACATCTGCGGCCACGGCACCCGCGCCATCCTGCCCTATGACCAGCGGCTTGAATTCCTGCCCGCCTATCTGCAACAGCTCGACATGGAGAGCAACGGCAAGAGCGTGACCCATGACGGCACGCCGGTTGCACGCGACACCGGCCCCGTGGTCTGGGGCGCGCCGGGCACCAATGGGCAGCATGCCTTTTTCCAGCTGCTGCATCAGGGCACCCAGGTGGTGCCGGTCGAATTCATGATCGCGGCCAAGGGGCACGAGCCCGATCTCGCCCATCAGCACGATCTGCTGATCGCCAACTGCCTAGCCCAGTCCGAGGCATTGATGCGCGGACGCAGCCCGGAAGAGGCGCGCAAGCTGGTCAAGGCTTCGGGGCTGAAGGGCAAGCAGGCCACGATACTGGCGCAGCACCGCAGCTTTGCGGGCAACCGGCCCTCGATCACCCTGACCTATGAAAAGCTGACCCCGTTCACATTGGGGCGCATCATCGCGCTTTACGAACATCGCGTATTCGTCGAAGGTGTCATCTGGGGGATCAACTCGTTCGACCAGTGGGGTGTCGAACTTGGCAAGGAAATGGCCACCGCCCTGCTGCCTGCGATCAAGGGGGCAGATGGTGCCCAACAGCCGCGCGACGGCTCGACCCGCGGGCTGCTTGCAGCACTCAAGGGGCGCGCGACAAAACGCTGAACGCCGCCGGCCGCCCCCGGTGAAACCCTTTCTTAACACCCCCTGCCCTAGGCTTTCCCCGACCACGCGCAGCATGCGCAGTGGCGCAATGTCGTGCCATCGCCAGAAGGGGGGCGCCCATGCAGGAAAATTCCGGCCTTCTTTACAAGATTGCCAGGGCATTTGACGACA
>WFQE01000149.1 GCA_015487165.1 Paracoccaceae bacterium
GATGCAAAGGTATGGCGCAGATCGTGGATGTGCACATCCTCAAGCCCGGTCTCGCGCTGGATCGCGCGCCAGAAGCGGCGGATTTCGACCACGGGCTGATCGGGCACATCGCCGGGAAACAGCCAGGGGCAGCCCTTGGGCACCACCAGCTGGCGCTGGCGCACGATGGCCGCCACCTCCTGTGAAATCGGCAAACGATGGATCCTGCGCTGCTTGGTGGTGGAGGCAGGCTTGGACCAGCTGAGAAGCTCGAGGTTGAACTGCTCGAACCGTGCCTGGCGCACCTCGCCCAGCCGCGCGCCAGTGAGCAGGCACATGCGGATGATGGTGGCGGCGCGCTGATCCTCGGCCCTCTCCAGCGCCTCGGCCAGCTTGGCAATTTCCTCACGCGTGAGAAACCGCTCGCGGGCGTTTTCCACCCGCCGGCGAAAGCCCTGGGCCGGGTTGCGCTCGCACCAGCCCCAGCCGATGGCCATGTTGAACATCTTGCGCAGCACCTCGCCCGTGCGGTTGGCGCGGATCGGTGTTGGCTTTGACCCCTGCAGCTTGCGTGCCCGGTTGTTCGGCTTGGCCTTTGACGGCCGCGCCCGCCCGGCGGCGATCTTGTTCAGGAGCTTTTCGACGTCAGATGGGGTGATTTCGGTGACCAGCTTGTTGGCCCAGTGCGGTGCCACCAGCTTGTGCAGCATGGATTTCTGGTCGGATGCGTTGGTGGGCGCCAGATTCGGCAGGTGTTCCTCGATGTAGCGTTCCATCAGATCCCGGAACCGCGGCGCCTCGCGGACCTGGTCACGTTCGGCCAGCGGATCGGCCCCGGCATCGATTTCGCGGCGCAGTTCCTTGGCCCGCTCACGCGCCGCCTTGGTGCTCCACTCGGGCCAGCGCCCGATCGTCATGCGCCGCTGCCGCCCAGCGCTGCGGTAATCCAGCGTGAACGCCCGGTTGCCGGAGCGGTAGATGCACACCGCAAAGCCACGCACCTCGGCGTCGAAGATCTGATAGTCCCGGCCCTGCTCCGGCGGTGCCTCGCGGACCACTTTTTCGTTCAAACGCAATCGCTTGACCATGACTCGCACCTCCTTCCGGCCAACACATGAGGCGTAGATTCGTGCCCATATCAAGTGAAGCCTGAATCAGGGGGTGGCGGGGTGGCGTGGGGTGGCGCGGGCTTAGGAAGGTCAGTGTGGGGTCGCTGGTCGATAAATGACTGAGGTCGTGTGGTTGGCATGTAGTGGGCAAACAGATAGAACTGCAATCATTGGTCGAGGCGCGGGAGGCCCACTTCGATTCTAGGCGAATGGGGAGAGCGGCAATTGCATCCAGCTCTGAAGATCGAGGTGTGCAAGGTCAATGAGCACTGTGTGGGATCACGCTGGGAAGTCTCGGATGCCGACTATCTTGCGCAAGTTATCGCGATCATCGCCATGGGACAGGCTATACATGCAGGTCAGATCATCGCCAAACTCTCGCCGGCGGCTCCTGCCATCAATAAAGAGGCTTTACGTGATGACGCAAAGCTCCGCCTTTCGATCAAGGGTGATACGAAGGACGCGCAGGATGCCTCCCGTTGGCACAGAGACGGGCTGATTTTTGAAGCAATCTCCTGGATAGCAGCGCGACAGGTGGCTGACGATGAAGTCTTGCTAAAAGATCCACATATCAGCGCTACAACGCAGGGCCTCGATGGTCTCATGATAGAATTGGATGAAGAAAATAAAGAGATTACACGCGTAACCATCTTCGAGGATAAATGTTCTGCAGACCCGCGAAGAAAATTTCGCGATGAGGTCCTGCCAGCTTTCGAGGCATACCACAGGAATAAACGGGCATCCGAGCTAGTGGCGACTGCCGCTGCCTTAATTGCTGCTAAACTCTCTGGTCCAGCCGCAACCCAAGCGGCTGCTAGAGCACTCGATCTGCAATACAGAGCATACCGCGCGGCGCTTACCATCGAGTCGGGACACGACACAGAAGAAGGGCGAGCGGCGCTCTTCAAGGGCTACGAAACCCTCGACAATATTGCAGATATTCAGCGGATTGGAGCAACCTTTGTGACGCCTGCAAAACTCCGAGATTGGTTTGACGCGCTGGCGAAACGAGCCATCACCTTTCTCGACGAGTTGGCGAAGGAGGACGCCTAATGTTCGATCCCGTGACAGCGGACATTCTACGCTCGGCGCCAGCCCTGCCGGGACTGGATCCCGAAGTGTTGCCGCAACTGCTGACAGCGCAGTACGCTGAGCTCGTGGCCCGTCGATTGCGCATGACGGAAGATGGCATAGGCGAAGCAGGAGACGGCGCCGCTGAAACAGACTGGTCGCTCACCAGAATTGCGGACACTTATGAGCTCATCGTCTCTATCCAAAGCGAACCTGACACGCGGCGAGCTGCTGCTTTTGTCGCCGGAACAGCGCGGCAGATATTGGCACAAGAAGCGGTAGCGGCGGATGAAACCTCGGCCACACCGGTAATGGACAGGGATGGGATAGATCCTGCCGTTGCTGCAGCCGTGCTATTCCTTGCTGCAGAGCAGTATGCGGATGCACACGAAGCAGCCCGCAACATTCGCATACAAGATCGTCCGCAGCCGTATGTTTGCACATTGCTCGCCGAGGACATTCGCGATCTTGCTTTGGGACGCTTCGAGAGCATACTTAAACGAGCGGGCAGACGGCCAGCGGCTTTCGTATCGGGGCCGTCGTTGGAAGAGCGCAGCACAACAGCATTGTTCGAGGCCTTGGTCGTAGGTATCGAAATGTTCGCTGCGGAAGTGCTGTCCGTTGCCGTGCCTGAGAAGGCCCAAGGGCGTTTTGACAGCGCGCAGGCCGCATTCCAGTGCGTCGTGCAACTATCTTCACGAGATCACGCCGAACTCGGCCCCCAAGCCGAAAGGCTGATGACGAGTTACCCAGGCCCCCGTCACATCGCTTCGTTGCTGCTCGTAGCATATGAAAGCACCGCCGGCGCGGCAGTTACCAAGGTACCCCCGCCGAGCGGAGCCGACCCTGAATTCTGGCGGAAATGGTTGCGTCATCGAGCGAATTCGGCACCGTTTCTATGGCCAAACCATCGCGAGGCACTCGAAAAAGGGTTTCAGGACACGGGTAAGTCGGCGGTTCTGGTGCTACCGACAGGCTCCGGAAAAACCACTGTCTCTTGCATCAAAATCGCGGGCGCGCTGGCTCGCAGGAAGTCAGTGATCTTCATTGCGCCGACCCATGCGCTGGTCGATCAACTGACCGAAGATTTGCAGAAGGTCTTCCCCGAAGAACTTGTTGGGTCTGTGGTTTCCAGCGACTTTGACCTTGCTTTTGCTGCAGGTTCAGCGCTGAAAAGTATTGAGGTCATGACGCCGGAACGCTGCCTTGCTCTGCTGTCATACGCCCCGGAAGTCTTCGAGAACGTAGGCTTGCTGGTCTTTGACGAATGCCATTTGCTGAGTCCGTCTTCCAATCTGCGGCGGGCATTGGACAGCATGTTTTGCGTCCTCGCATTCAACAGCATCGTCCCTGATGCTGATTTCCTGTTTCTTTCTGCGATGCTGAAAAACGGCAGCGAGTTTGCGGAATGGATCAAAAAGCTGACTGGGCGGGATTGCGTTTTTGCCGACCCGCTATGGAAGCCAAGCAGACAGGCGCGCGGCGTCGTACTCTATAAGCGTCAGGCACTGGACGCGATAAGATCTCGGGCACTAGAAATTCAAAAGGACGAAGACGTTAGGAAGGGAAAAGTCGCCAAGGGCCTAAGAAAACCTGCGCAAGAAGCTCTCACGTGTTTACCCTTCGCACTCTTTGGGCTTCAGCACAATTGGCTGAAAGACAACTCCGCAAGCTGCACCATAGTGAAGATATCTGATACCCCGATTACACTGACCGGGAAGCTCGTTTCACGGAGCGAGGAGGGTTCAAAAGAAAAATGGATCAGTCTCACTCCGAACGCTAACAAGGTGGCGGCTCAAATCGCCGCTTCAGCGGCGCGCAATGGTCTCAAGGGCATTGTCTTCGTGAACAGCAAGGTCACCTCTGCATCTACCGCTCGCGAAATATCCAAACTGTTGGGTGGTGCGCCGGAGGCAACGCCGGATGAACAGGCGCGTTGGGACGCCCTGAAGAGTGAACTTGGCGATCTCAAGCATTCGCTGATTCCTGCGCCCGCAGCGGCGGTTCCGCATAGCGCACAGATGATCCGGCAGGAACGCGATCTCGCCGAAAGGCTGTACCGCCGGGCGGACGGCGCACAAGTCATTGTCGCAACCCCGACGTTAGCCCAAGGTCTTAATCTCCCGGCACACATTGCGATACTGGCCGGTGACAAACGGTCTGACCCCGACGATGGCGAGCGCGAAGCTCTAGAAGC
>WFQE01000150.1 GCA_015487165.1 Paracoccaceae bacterium
GGCGCGAGCAAGGTCAGGCGCAGGACGCGGGTCATGTAGGAGGGCGCGATACCTTCGTGCTCGGCAAGCTCGTTGATGGTATTGAACGCGCCCGATTCCAGCATGCGCTTCCAGCGGAAGGCGCGGGCCAGGGCCTTGATCAGGGTGTTGTCGGTCCTCCGCTGAACCGGCGCCCCGGGCGGCAGTTGCACCTCCTTGCGCCCGCCCCGTTTGACCACGCGGAACGGGACGTGCAGCGTGATGGTGTCGGGCGTGACGGCTGGTTTCATGCGGCTTTCTCCCGGTCGCCCGCCATCATCTCGCGCGCCAGACCGCGCAACCCATCCACCCGCAGCCGGATATCGAGCCCCTCGGTGCCAATGTCGATCCGCTCCACCAGCAGCGCCACGATCCGCGCCTGCTCGGCGGGGAAGAGTTCGTCCCACAGCGGGTCGAGTTGCTGCAGGGCGGTGCGGGCGTCGGCCTCGGTGATGCCGCCGTCCTGAGCCTTCGCCGCCTTCCACGTGCCCGCCACGATCTCGGGCTGGCGGAACACGGCCCGCAACTGGTCGATGACAGCGGCCTCGATTTGCCCGGCCGGAATGCGGCCGATGGGGCACGTTCCGGCCCCGTGCTTCAGAACCGTCTGGCTGACATAGTAACGATAGAGCTTGCCGCCCTTGCGGGTGTGCGTCGGGGAGAAGGCCGCCCCATCCGGCCCGAACAGCAACCCCTTCAGCAGCGCCGGCGTTTCGGCCCGGGTGCGGGCGGCGCGCTTGCGGGGGCTTTCCTTCAGGATGGCGTGGACCTTGTCCCATGTCGCGCGGTCGATGATCGGCTGGTGCTCGCCGGGGTAGCTCTGCCCCTTGTGCACCGCCTCGCCGATATAGGCGCGGTTGTTGAGCATCCGGTAGAGGAACTTCTTGTCGATCCGGTTGCCGCGGGGCGTCCGGATGCCGCGTGCGCCGACCTCTCGCGCCAGTTCCGTGCAGGACCCGATCTCGAGGAAGCGTGCGAAGATCCAGCGCACATGCGCGGCGCGTTCCGCGTCGATGACGAGCTTGCGGCTCTCGACCCGGTAGCCCCAGGGCGGCACCCCGCCCATCCACATGCCCTTCTTTCGGCTGGCGGCGACCTTGTCGCGGATCCTCTCGGCCGTGACCTCGCGCTCGAACTGGGCGAAGGACAGCAGGATGTTCAGGGTCAACCGCCCCATCGACGTGGTCGTGTTGAAGCTCTGGGTCACCGACACGAAGGTGACGTCATTGCGGTCGAACACCTCCACCAGCTTGGCGAAGTCGGCGAGCGAGCGGCTGAGCCGGTCGATCTTGTAGACAACGACCACATCGACAAGCCCGTCCTCGATATCGGCAATCAACCGCTGCAGGCCGGGCCTCTCCAGCGTGCCACCGGAAATCCCGCCGTCGTCATAACGGTCACGCACAAGCACCCAGCCCTCGGAACGCTGGCTGGCAATGTACGCCTCGCAGGCCTCCCGCTGGGCGTCGAGCGAGTTGAACTCCTGCTCCAGCCCTTCCTCGGAGGACTTGCGGGTGTAAACCGCGCAGCGGCGCTTGATCTTGACGCCCGTCATCGCCGGCTCCGGTTCTTGAGCCCGAAGAACACCCAGCCGTTCCAGCGGGTGCCGGTGATGGCGCGGGCGACCGAGGACAGCGACTTGTAGGGCCGGCCTTGCCATTCGAAGCCGTCGGTCGTGACGGTGACGACATGTTCCACGCCCTGCCATTCGCGGATCAGGCGCGTGCCGACGATCGGCTTGAGATCGGCCCGGATGCGGCTCTTGCTGCGATCGCCGCCGTCAAGCTCCTCGCCGAGCCGTTCCAGGCGTTTCACCGTCTCCGGCTTCAACCCGCCATAGGCGAGCTCCTGGATGCGATAGGCCAGCCGGCTTTCGAGGTATCGCCTGTTGAAGGGTGGCGGGTCGCTGTCGAACATTTCGCGCCACTGGGCCTTCAGTTCGGGCGTCTTCATGGCCTTCAGCGCGGCCAGGCGCGCGGTGATGGGATCGTGCGTGTTCATTCGGCCCTCCGTTCGGTTGGACCTGCACTACCGCTCTGGTCGAGTGAGTTGTGTAGCGGAAATTCTCCTTCTCTCTCGATATGTTGCCCCTGTTCCCGCATCCGCAACCGGATCAGCCCGGTGGCCAGTAGCGTGCAGAGTTCCGCGCGGCGCTCGCGGGGTGTCATGGTGGCGGGTGGCAGGGGGTTGGGGCCAAATCGGCCTGCTCGCTTGTCATTTTCGTCTCGCATGCCGAGGAGGCTACGGACCGCAATCGCCTTCTCAACCGAATTCGCCAGTGGGCGGGGATGCTGCGGTGTGCATCGTAAAGAATGGGGTTTGCGCCCCCAGCTCGCCAGCGGCCAGATCCTGGATGCATAGCCAAGCCGAAGCTCGCGATTGCCGCGGCTGCGACTCGGCGCGGGCACATCGAACAGTGCCTCCCATTTCTCGTACAACTGCGCCACGCTTGTCGCCTGCGGGGCGATCAGTTCGGCCAGGACGTCAGGCCGTCCTGGCGCGCCTCCATTCGATCGGGAATCCCTTATGTTTAACCTCCAACTCGGTTTCGCAACTGCTTCCGACGACGGCGTCTGAGGGCGAGAATGTCCAGCGAACTGTCCGGATCGGCGGAAGAATTCTCGCACGTTTTCTGCGGGTTGGCGCGCGAAATGGCGCCTGCGAGGATATCGGCCAGCTCAGCGAGCCGCTGGCTGGTGGTGAGCGTCTCGGCTGGCGGCGCGAAAGACAAGTCGTCGGGCATGGGGAGCTAACCTCCTGAGGCAGTTTGCTCCGTATGCGCCCCGCGCGGGGAGGGATTTCAAGGGAAATCAGAGGGTTGTCGTAGGGGGGCGAAAATGCGAGTGCTCAATCGGGAGCGATGCCGGAAGTGAATCCCGATGATAAACTCACTTCGGCCGCCACCGATATTCACGTCGAATGAGGCGTGCAAGTGAGTTGGTATTTTGAACCTGCGGAAAACGATATGTCAGAGACAGAAGATACTTCGAACCAGGAAGAACAGGCTCCGGTGCCGGGCATCGACTATGTCGTGCCTCTGCAGGCGCTCGAAGCCATTGAGATCGACCGATTACTTGACGACGTCGTCAGCGTTGAGTGCTTTGACGTGAGCCGTCGGCTGACGACTGCGGATGGTGAATTACCTGATGAACAGTTGCCTGCGGCAAGATTGCTTGCCGGATTGACCAGTTACCATTTCGTTCCTGACCACCCAACTGAGCCTTTCAAACCAATGTGGATAATGGGCGATCGCCGCTCGCTCGTACCTACAGATCTTCTTGACGAACAGATCGATATCATCGCGGCTTTTGCGCCGAGGGTCGAGCACCTCGGACTGCGCGCCCGACTGTGCGATGTCTCATGGTTCAGGCAGCGTAGGCGTCGAGACATGGCTGAACTTGCAATCACCGCCTATTGCGACATGGTGGAAGCAGTGAGAGCGGGTGATGCCACGTTCTCCTACGATAATCGCTCTGTCTGGGGGATAGGGGCGAGAAAGGCGCTGGCGCGTGCAGCGCGCATTTCCCACGCAACTCGTTGGGAATTGCCGGTATCGCAACGCCTCCGCGCATTGATTGCGGAGTTGGTCTCATCGGCGTACGAGCAAGGGCGGTATGACGACTTCTTGCGCATCGCCGAAATTGATCTCGACCACGGTATCACTGATGCAGTTTCCGTTGCCGGTATGGCGGAAAAACTCGTCGGAAATCAGGAGCTGTCAGAGAGCCCGGACGCCCGCATCCGGCTTTGGGAAACGGCCGCGCGCGCGTATCGACAGGCAAGCGATGAAGTCAACGCCAGCCGATGTATGATCTCCGCTGCTGAATGTCATGTTCAGAAGGCGGATCTGGCCGACTCACCGATGTTGGAGGCCTCCTTCCTGCAGACCGCCATCCAAATCCTGCGAAACTATCCAAACACACGAGAGCGCCGCGAAGAACTCAATGCCCGTCTGCTGCGGGTCCAGCCCAGCATTAGGGAGGAAATGGGTGAATTCTCAACCGAAATTGATCTGACAGAAATCGTTGAACACTCGGTTGCCGTGGTTCGCGGGCGTTCCTGGCCGACCGCATTCTTGTCCTTGGTTCTTTGTGATCAGCCACCCACTCCCGAGGAGATTCGCCAAACGGCAGTCGACCACGCTCAAGAGTTTCCGCTTCAAGGACTCATGCCTATGCAAGTGCACGATTTTCAGGGACGGCTAGTGTTTCGTGCACCAGGCATGGGTGGAGACGGAGCTTCACAGGAAGCACACTTGCGATACCTCATGGCGTTCCATCGAGACCTCTCGCGCAAAGTGACGGTTGCCGGGGCGATCAATCCAATCCGACGCACGATTGCGTCTGAACATCCGGTGTGTAGCGACACGATTCTGGAATTCTTACGGGACAGCCCCTTTATCCCGCCAGGCCACCATTTCATCTTTGCCCGGGCTATCTGCCACTTTCTCGGCGGCGAAGATATTGAAGCAGTTTCAATGTTGATACCGCAACTCGAGAACTCGCTGAGACATATACTCGCCTTAAATGGCCACGACACAACGACAGCTAACGCAGATGGGATCCAAACCGAGGCATCTCTGTCAATACTATTGAACCCAAATCAGCCTTGGCGCGAGTTGCTGGAGCAGATCATACCCACGCGGTATATCCACGAGATTGATCTTCTCTTCAATTTTGCAGGTGGACCCACTGTTCGAAACCAAGTTGCGCACGGCAAAGTGCCTGCGGACGGGCACTGGGACCACAACTTCGTTTATGCCGCATGGTTAATCATACACTTGGCAATTCTTCCGATCGCGCGTCGCTGGGGAAACGTTGAGGAGATTTTTGCTCGCACCACAGGCCTATCACGGCCAGCGAACCATGAGGGGCAAATCGACCAGTAGTTTAAAGGCGCCCGGACAAACAGCATAGTATCCGGCTAGTAGAGGATATGCCTGCGCCAGATCGGCATCGTCGATGTCCCGAAACCGGAATACCTCAAACCTCCCGCGCGAACCAACGAATGCGGCCGACGATGTGGATTTCGTCGGCCGTTCGTTCATAAGGGCTGTAGACGGGATTGTCAGAAATCACCCGCACGGCGGGCGGGTCGCTGTTGGGGATGTGCTCGAGCCGCTTGGCGACCAGCCCCATGCCATCGTCCAGCACGAAGATGCCGGGCGGGTTGGGCGTGCGGCGGGCCATGTCAACCAGCACCGTGTCGCCGCTCAGGAGCGTCGGCGCCATGCTGTCGCCCTCCACATGCATGATACGCAGCTGCGAGGGGCTGGCCTTCAGCTTTTCCTTTATCCATGAGCGGCGGAAGTGATAGGCGCGCCCGGCGCTCTGTGCATGATCCTGCACCACCGCGCCGCCACCCATGGAAGGGCGCGGGCTTGCATGAGGAATTGCGACGAAGGCCTCGTCGGGGTTTTCGATGAAGGGCGGCGTGCCCTCGACCTCGCCGATGCCGTGGATCAGCCAGTCGCGTTCCACCTTCAGCACTGCGGCGATGGCGCCCAGCCGGTCGATGTTCGGCCGAAGGGAGCGCCCCCGCAGGATGTCGTAGACGAAGGACCGGTTGACGCCCGCCATTTCCGCCACATGGGCCGGACTCAACCCCAACTGGTGCGCTCGGGCCCGCAGACGGTCGGCCAATGTGTGGTGTTCGGTCATGTTTTCCCCAGCGGATTGTGGATAAGATAGGATAAAACAGGATTGATCGTCGAGGGTCAAGCGAATAAGAACAAATTGAAAACAATCGAGGCGGGATTCGGA
>WFQE01000151.1 GCA_015487165.1 Paracoccaceae bacterium
ACCCCGACCACCGCCGTTGCCGCCGGACATGCGTGATGATTTGCGCGTCTTTTTCGCTGCCGTCGCCGGAGGCACACGCCGCCGCGCAACGAGAACCGGCCTTTTTCCGCCTGCCGAGGTCATGAAACTGCTGCCCGCATTATTGTGTTTTGCCAAGAATAGACCGAACCGCCCCGAATGTGGAGAGACACTCGCCCCCACGCAGCATCTTCAGAGCGCCTATTTTTTCATCTTTTCGTTACTTTTGTGCATTTTTTGTGCGTTATCCCGCTTTTTTCGACATATTCAACTTTGCACATCCTTGCCTTGCCCCCCGATTCTGCGGGTTTTGTCGCCCCATGCAAATGCGGGCACGCGAAAACGCGGCCCCGAGGGGAAAGGAAAATGACGTGAAACTCATAATTGCAGCTATCAAGCCCTTCAAACTTGAAGAGGTCCGCGAGGCGCTGACAACCGCCGGCGTGCGCGGCATGATGGTGACCGAGATCAAGGGCTTTGGCGCACAGTCGGGTCATACCGAAATTTACCGTGGCGCCGAATATGCCGTGAACTTCGTCCCGAAAACCAAGATCGAACTGGTGGTCGCGGATTCGCAGGCCGACGAGGTGGTCGAGATCATCCAGAATACTGCCCGGACCGAAAAGATCGGCGACGGCAAGATCTTTGTTCTCGACGTGGCACAGGCCGTTCGCGTTCGCACCGGCGAAACCGGCGAAGACGCGCTCTGACAATTCCGAAAGGTAGGAAAAGATGAAACTCAAACTTGCAAAACTTGCCGCGGCGGGCCTGTTGACCACGATCCCCGCCACCTCGTGGGCGCAGGCAGCCGGCGAAACCATGGACAAGGGCGATGTCGCCTGGATGCTGGTTTCGACGCTGCTGGTCCTTATGATGATCCTTCCGGGTCTGGCGCTGTTCTATGGCGGCCTGGTGCGCAGCAAGAACATGCTCAGCGTGCTGATGCAGTGCACCATGATCACCGCGGTGGTGATGGTTGCCTGGGTGCTTTACGGCTATTCCTTCGCCTTTGGCGGGGCCGGCACATACTGGGGCGGGCTGAGCAAGCTGTTCCTGTCGGGTGTCACCATGGATTCGATGGCCGCGACCTTCACCGATGGTGTTGTCATCCCCGAATATGTGTTCATCGCCTTCCAGATGACCTTTGCCGCCATTACCCCGGCCCTGATCGTCGGCGCATTTGCCGAACGGATCAAGTTTTCGGCCCTCATGGTTTTCACCCTTGCCTGGGTGACGCTGGTCTATTTCCCGATCGCCCACATGGTATGGGGCGAAGGCGGCCTGATCCTGGGCTGGGGCGCACTTGATTTTGCCGGCGGCACCGTCGTGCATATCAATGCCGGCATCGCGGCACTGATGGGCGCCATCGTGATCGGCCCCCGGATCGGCTTTGGCAAGGACATGATGGCCCCGCATTCCATGACGCTGACACTGGTTGGCGCGGGTATCCTGTGGGTCGGCTGGTTCGGCTTCAACGCGGGCTCCAACCTCGAAGCAAATGGCGGCGCGGCGCTGGCCATGATCAACACCTTTACCGCAACCGCGGGCGCGATCGTTGCCTGGTCGGTGATCGAAGGCGTCATGCGCGGCAAGGCCTCGTTGCTGGGCGCAGCATCGGGCATGGTTGCCGGTCTGGTTGCCGTTACCCCCGCGGCCGGCACCGTCGGCCCTGTGGGCGCCATCATCCTGGGCGCGATTGCCTCGCTGGGCTGCTATATCTTCGTCGGCCCGGTCAAGAACAAGCTTGGCTATGACGACAGCCTGGACGTGTTCGGCATCCACGGCATCGGCGGCATCATCGGCGCGATCGGCACCGGCATCTTCACCTCGACGGCACTTGGCGGTGTCGGCTATGGCGACGGCGTCACCATGCTGGGCCAGACCCTGATCCAGGCAAAGGCCGTGGGCCTGACCATCCTGTGGGGTGGCGCGGTCAGCTTTGTGCTGTTCAAGCTGATCGACATGATCATCGGCCTGCGCGTCACCGAAGAGGAAGAGCGCGAAGGGCTTGACCAGTCCAGCCATGGCGAAAGCGCCTACCACTTCTAGGCACATCGCTTCTGAAAGACGATCAAGGAAAGCCCCGGCACCCTCCGGGGCTTTTCATTTTTGCGCCGCCACCCACCTGCCCCCCACTGCCACAAGCAACAGCACAAGTGCTGCAACCACGATACTGGGGCCCGTTGGCGTATCCAGTGCAAATGACACAAACAACCCCAGCACTGCCGACAGCACACCGCAGAACGCCGCCAGAACCGCCATGCGTTCGGGCGTTGCCGAAAACTGCCGGGCGGTGGTGGCCGGCATGACCAGCAGGGCCGAAATCATCAGCGCCCCAACCACCTTGATGGCAACAGCCACCAGCACGGCCAGCATTACCGTAAAGATCAACGCCTCGCGCTGCGGGGCAAAACCGTGCGCCACCGCCATTTCACGATCGACGGACGCGACCAACAGCCCCTTCCACCGCCAGACCAGCAAGCCCAGCGCAACTGCGCCGCCAATCGCGATCTGGAACAGGTCCGCCGTGCCGACAGACAGAATGTCGCCCATCAGATAGGTCATCAGATCGACGCCAACGCCCCCCAGCAGCGACACCGAAACAAGGCCCAGCGCCAGCGCCGAATGCGAGGCGACCCCCAGAACGGTATCGGTATGGTGAAACCTGCCTCCGGCCTGCAACACCACGAGTGACACCGCCAAGGCCACCAGCAACACGCCCGCAGTCACGGGCAGATCGGTTGCAAGCGACAAGGCCACCCCCAGCAGCGCGGCATGTGAAATCGTATCGCCAAAAAACACCATGCGGCGCCACAGCACGAAACATCCCAGCGGCCCCGCGGTCATCGCAACCAGAACCGCAGCCAGCCCCACGCGCATCAGAAACGGATCAATCATGCTGGCAGACCTCGCCTTCTTCATGCTTGTGATCATGCACATGGCGATACAGCGCCAGCGCACCCTCGGTGCCATAGCCGAACAGCTGCCGGTATTCCGGCGCCTCGGAAACCACCGTCGGCGTTCCCTCGCAGCAGATATGCCCGTTCAGACAGATCACCCTGTCAGAGGCGCTCATCACCACATGCAGGTCGTGGCTGACCATCAGCACCGCGCAGCCCATGTCGCGGCGCAATTCCTCGATCAGATGATAGAACCCGGCCACCGCCGGCTGGTCCAGCCCCTGCGCCGCCTCGTCCAGTATCAGCAGATCGGGTTTGCCCACCAGCGCGTGGGCAAGCAACACCCGCTGCAACTGCCCGCCCGAAAGCCCCGCCACCTGCTGGCCCAGAACCGGCGCAATGCCAAGACGGGCGATAACCGCGTCAAGCTCTTCGGCGACGGGTCGGCGGGTCAGCGTCAAAAACCGCCGCACCGTCAGCGGAAACACCGGGTCGAGGTGGAGCTTCTGCGGCACATAACCCATGCGCAGCCCCGGCCGGCGCCATATGCTGCCACCCGCGGGCGCCAGCGCCCCGACCACCGCCTTGAGGAAGGACGATTTGCCCGAGCCATTGGGCCCGACAATGGTCACGATCTCGCCGGCATCAATATGGAAATCCACGCCGGACAACACCCGCCGCCCGTCAATTTCCAATGTCAGCCCTTTGGTCCGGACAAGGGTTTCACCGCTCATGCCGCAGCCTCGCGGCAAGACGGGCACTGGCCAAGAACCTCGACCACCCGCGATTGCGCCGAAAATCCCAGCGCATCGGCATGATGGTCGATCTCGGCGCTCAGCGCGCCCAGAGGGGCCTCGGCCACCTGCCGGCAATCGCTGCAGATCAGGAAAAGCGGCTCGTGCCCATCGGCGCCATGGGCGCAGGCGGCAAAGGCATTCAGGCGCTCCAGCCGGTGCACAAAGCCCTGCGCCACCAGAAATTCAAGCGCCCGATAAACCACAGGCGGCTGGCCTGGGCGCCCCTCCTTGTGCAACCGCTCGAGGATGTCATAGGCGCCCAGCGCCTGATGGCTTTCCAGCAGGATATCGAGCACCCTCTCGCGCGTTGGCGTCAAACGCACCCCGCGTGCCACACATAATTTGCGCGCCTCTTCCATCGCGCCCGCACGGCATTTTCGATGGTCGTGCTTTCTGAAAACATTGTCGGCCTCGCCAGACAAGGCCGCGACGCTATCGGGATCTGAAACCGACATGGGGCACCCCTATTGTTACCTTATAACATATCATCTATATCCCTCCCTGCGACCCGACCACAAGAGGCGATACCATGTTCAGAAATGCCGTAATCGGCCTGATGCTGCTTGTTCTTCAGGCAATGCCCGCCGTGGCGCGCCCGTTGAACATCGTCACCGACATCGCCCCGATCCGGGCGCTGTCTGCTGCGATCGCCGGCCCGGATATATCACCCGACAACCTGATCCCCGCCGCAATATCACCGCATGATTTCGTCCTGAAACCTTCGCATATGCGCCAGCTGGCCAAGGCCGACCTGATCATCTGGCTTGGCCCGCGGTCAACCCCGGCGCTGGCCCGCCCCCTTGCGCGTGCCGATGTCGAAAAGCGCCTGCTGACGCTGAACCAACTGCCCGGCACGCTGCTGCTTTCGCTGCGCGCCCCCGGCCTGTTCGGCTATCGGCCGTCCAGTATCACCCCCCTTGCGCCAAGGCCCGAAAATATCGACCCCCATAGCTGGCTTGCACCCGACAACCTGCGCCTCTGGGCACGCACAATCGCCCGGCGGCTGAGCGCGCTCGATCCCGACAAAACCGCCACATATCAAGGCAATCTGAAACAATTCCTCGCGCGCCTCGACAAGGTCGAGCGCGATATCCGGCGGGAACTCCAGCCCCCGCTGAAACCCTTTGTGCAGTATCACGACTCGTTCCAGTATTTCGAACGCGGCTTTGGATTGTTGCCGCTAGGGGCCGCCACCACGGGCGCGATGGAATCTGCCAGCCTTGGCACCATCATCGGGCTGCGCGATGCGTTGGCAGATCAGGGCGATGCCTGCGTCTTTGTCACCTCGCCCGCCCTGAAGAACCGCGCGGCCCCGCTTCTGACCTACGGGGCCACCCTTGCCGTGGTTGATCCCCTTGGCCGCGACATCGACCCAGCCGACTATACGCCCACCACCCAGCTGCGCCACATCGCGGCACAGATGGCCGCCTGCCTGAACGCGCGCTGATCTTCTTCTTTGTGCAAACACTCCCGCCGGAGGCGCCCCAACCTGTCAGCGCGTGCCATCCCTAACGCCGATAGGCCACCATGGTCAGCAGCTCGTATTCGGCAACCTGCTCATCATCCTGGTTGAACAGGGTCACATTCCAGCGCACCTCGCCATATTCATCGGTCCGCCGCGTCTTGCGCTTGACCGTCAGGCGCACATGGATTTCCTCGCCGGGGCTGACGGGTTTCTGGAAGGACAGGCCGTTCAGCCCCGTATTGGCCAGCACAGGGCCGGGGCTGGGTTCGACAAACAGGCCCGCGGCAAAGCTCAGCAACAGATAGCCGTGCGCAACACGGCCCGGAAAAAAGGGGTTTGCGCGCGCGGCCTCTTCATCCATGTGGGCATAGAATGTGTCGCCGGTGAATTCGGCAAAATGCTCGATATCCTCAAGCGTCACGACACGGGGCTCGGTCACGATGGTATGGCCGATCTCCAGCTCGTCGAACGTCATCGTAAAGGGATGCGCAAGCGGTGTGATCTCGCGCGCGCCCTTGACCCAGATCCCCCCGATCGCGGTCAGCATGTCGGGGCTGCCCTGCACCGAGGTCCGCTGCATATAGTGCAGCACCCCGCGGATACCGCCCAGCTCTTCGCCGCCACCGGCACGCCCCGGCCCACCATGGGTCATATGCGGCAGGGGCGAGCCGTGCCCGGTGCTTTCGGCCATGGAATCGCGGTTGTTGAAATACAGCCGCCCATGCCATGCGGCCGCCTCAAGCGTGATCTCGCGCGCAACCTGCGGATCGTTGGTGATGACCGAACCCACCAGAGAACCCCCGCCGCGGTTCATCAACTCGGCCGCATGTTTCAGGTCGCGATAGGGCATGATGGTGGAAACGGGCCCAAAGGCCTCGACCTCATGCACGCGGCGCGCGCTGTCGGGGTCGTCGCAGCGAAACAGCATCGGCGGCAAAAAGGCGCCGCGGTCGCGATCTGCCCCCTGAACGGTGAAATTGTCGGGATCCCCATACAGGCGCGTGCATTCGCCCGAAAATGCGGCGACCTTTTCCAGCACGTCCCGTTTCTGCGCCGCCGACGCCAGCGCGCCCATGCGGGTTTCCTTGTCGGCCGGGTTGCCGATCACGGTCTTTTCCAACCGCGCGATGATGGCATCCGACAGCTCGCTGATGGTGGCCTCGGGCGCGATGATGCGGCGGATCGCGGTGCATTTCTGCCCGGCCTTGGCGGTCATCTCGCGCACGACTTCTTTCACGAACAGGTCGAATTCCGGCGTCCCGGGCACCGCATCGGGGCCCAGAACCGATGCGTTCAGACTGTCCTGTTCGGCCGTAAACCGCACCCCGCGATTGATGATATTGGGGTTTGCCCGCAGCATCAGCGCCGTGTCGGCCGAGCCGGTAAAGCTGACCACATCCTGCGGGCCAAGCCGATCCAGCAAATCGCCGGTGCCCCCGATGATCAGCTGGAACGCGCCTTCGGGAAAAATGCCGGATTCCTCCATCAGGCGGAACGCGGCCTCGGTCAGATAGCTGGTCGCGGTCGCCGGTTTCACGATTGCGGGCACGCCCGCCAGCAGGGTCGGCGCCAGTTTTTCCAACATGCCCCAGACCGGGAAATTGAAGGCGTTGATATGCACCGCCACCCCGCGCAGGGGCGTGGCCACATGCTGGCCCAGGAAACTACCCTTGCGCGACAGCATCTCGACATCGCCATCCAGATAGACATGGCCATCGGGCATCTCGCGCCGCCCCTTTGATGCAAAGACCAGCATCGTGCCGATACCGCCGTCAATGTCGATCCTGCTGTCGGCCAGCGTGGCGCCAGTCTGGTATGACAACTCGTACAGCGCGTCGCGGCGATCGTTCAGATACAGCGCCAGCGCCTTGAGCTTGCGCGCGCGATCATGGAACGTCATCTCGCGCAGGGCCGGCCCGCCCCGCTGCACCGCGAAATCGATCATCCCCTGAAAATCCAGCGCGTCGGACCCGGCCTCGGCGATCTGCTCGCCGGTGACAGCGGAAAAGACCGGCCTCGTGCGCCCCATCGGCGCAACCCATTTGCCTTGCGCAAAACTGTTCAGCTGCATGATCGTCATGTGATCTTCCTTCCCTGCGGGTCGTTGGGGTGTTTCGGCGGCGCCTACTATTGACCAACCGGTCGGTTTATGCAAATCCTTTTCGCAAACAAGGGACAGGACAGCAGATGACAGAACTTTCAGCACAGGAAATCGCCGAACGATCCGCCGCCTCGATGCAGGCGCGAGACAAGACAACACCCGCCATGGGGATCACGCTTGAATCCATCGGCCCCGGCAGTGCCACAATGTCGATGGTGGTGCGCGACGATCAGTTGAACGGCCACGGCATCTGCCACGGGGGCATCATCTTTACCCTGGCCGACTGCGCGTTTGCCTATGCCTGCAACAGCTACAACCAGACTGCGCTGGCCCAACACAACGTGATCAGCTACATTTCGCCCGGCCAACCCGGCGAGCGCCTGACCGCCACCGCAAGCGAGGTCAGCAAGACCGGGCGCAACGGCATTTATGACGTGCGCGTCACCGGTGAGGATGGTCGCGCCATTGCCGAATTTCGCGGCTTTTCCCGCGTCATCAAGGGCACACATTTCGACGAAAGCAAAGGATGATCCCATGACCGAGGCCTATCTCTGCGAATCCCTGCGCACTCCGATCGGGCGCTATGGCGGCGCCCTGTCATCAGTGCGCCCCGACGACATGCTGGCCCATGTGATCCGCGAGGTCATGGCCCTTGCCCCGAACCTGCCGCCCGAGGCCATCGACGACGCCATCATGGGCAACGCCAATGGCGCGGGCGAAGACAACCGCAATGTCGCCCGTATGGCGGTGCTGCTGGCCGGCCTGCCCGACAGCGTGCCGGCGGTCAGCGTCAACCGGCTGTGCGGTTCCGGGCTGAACGCCATCGGCATGGCCGCCAACGCCATCCGCGCGGGCGAGGCCGAGGTGATCCTTGCCGGCGGCGTCGAAAGCATGAGCCGCGCCCCCTTTGTCATGCCCAAGGCCGATGCCGCCTTTTCGCGTCGGGCTGAAATCTTTGACACCACCATCGGCTGGCGCTTTGTGAACCCGGTGCTCAAGGCGCAATACGGCATCGATTCCATGCCGGAAACGGCCGAAAACGTGGCCGAGGACTTCAACATCTCGCGCGAGGATCAGGATGCCTTTGCCCTGCGCAGCCAGACGCGCGCCGCCGCCGCCATCGCCAGCGGCCGCATGAGCCGCGAAATCGTGCCGGTCGAGATTCCCCAACGCAAGGGCGACCCCGTCATCGTGGATACCGACGAACACCCCCGCCAGACCACGCTGGAAAAGCTGGCCTCGCTGAAAACCCCGTTCCGCCAGGGCGGCACGGTGACGGCGGGCAATGCCTCGGGCGTGAATGACGGGGCTGCGGCGGTGATCGTGGCCTCGGGCGCGGCGGTTGAAAAATACGGCCTGAAACCCAAGGCCCGCATCACCGGCATGGCGGTTGCGGGCGTGCCTCCCCGGATCATGGGCATTGGCCCAGCACCTGCCACGCAAAAGCTGCTTTCCCGTCTGGGCCTGTCGATCGCCGATATCGACATCATCGAGCTGAACGAGGCCTTTGCCGCCCAGTCGCTCGCCGTGCTGCGCGAACTCGGCCTGCCCGACGATGCCGAACACGTCAACCCGAACGGCGGCGCCATCGCCCTTGGCCATCCGCTGGGCATGTCCGGCACCCGCCTTGCCCTGACCGCCGCCATCGAGATGAACGAGCGCGGTGCTACCCGTGCCCTTGCCACCATGTGCATCGGGGTCGGCCAGGGCATCAGCCTGATGTTGGAAAAAGCCTGAGGAAAACAACAATGAAAGACCTCACCCCCCGCAGGGAAGATCTGGAACCCATCGAAATCGCCTCGCGCGATGAAATCGCGGCGCTGCAACTTGACCGCATGAAATGGTCGCTGCGTCATGCCTATGACAATGTGCCCTTCTACCGCGACAGCTTTGACAGGGCGGGCGTGCATCCCGACGACCTGCACAGCCTGGAAGATCTGCGCAAGTTTCCCTTTACCGTGAAACAGGATCTGCGCGACAACTACCCCTTCGGCATGTTTGCCGTGCCGCGCGAACAGATCGCGCGCGTGCATGCGTCAAGCGGCACCACCGGCCAGCCGACCGTTGTCGGCTATACCAAACGCGATCTCGACACATGGGCGGGGGTTGTGGCGCGCTGCCTGCGGGCCTCGGGGTTGCGGCCGGGGGATGTGCTGCACAATGCCTATGGGTATGGGCTGTTTACTGGCGGGCTGGGCATTCATGCGGGGGCCGAAAAGCTGGGCCTGACGGTGGTACCGGTTTCGGGCGGCATGACTCCGCGCCAGGTGCGCCTGATCGAGGATTTTCAGGCCAGGGGCATCACGGTTACGCCGTCCTACATGCTGTCGATTCTGGATGAATACCGCGTGCAGGGGTTCGACCCGCGTGAAAGCCCGCTTGAGGTTGGCGTTTTCGGGGCCGAGCCCTGGACCAACGCCATGCGCAAGGAGGTCGAGGATGCCTTTGACATGCATGCGGTCGATATCTACGGCCTGTCCGAGGTGATCGGCCCCGGTGTGGCCAATGAATGCGTCGAAACCAAGGACGGCCTGCATGTGTGGGAAGATCACTTCTACCCCGAGATCGTGAACCCAGAAACGGGCGCACCCGTCGCCGATGGCCAGCTGGGCGAACTGGTCTTTACCTCGCTGACGAAAGAGGCCTTCCCCATCATCCGCTATCGCACCCGCGACCTGACCCGCCTGCTGCCCGGCACAGCGCGGACCATGCGCCGGATGGAAAAGATCACAGGGCGCAGCGACGACATGATCATCCTGCGCGGCGTCAATGTGTTCCCGACCCAGATCGAGGAACAGCTGCTGACCGTGCCGACCCTCGCCCCCCATTTCCAGATCGAACTGACCCGCAAGGGCCGCATGGATCACATGATCGTCCATGTCGAGGCCACAACCGGCGCCGCCAGCGAACATGCGCGCGAGGCCTCGGCCCGCCAGCTTGCCAGCCGTATCAAGTCGGTCGTCGGCATCACCGCCGAAATCCGCGCGGCCGAGCCCGGCAAGGTGGCGCGTTCGCAGGGCAAGGCGGTGCGCGTGATCGACAACCGGCCGCGCGACTGATGGCCCGCTCGATCGCCCCCGACCACGGCAAGAAACGCCGCGCGATCCTGCGCAAGGCGGCGGCGTTTTTTGCAGAAAACGGGTTTGATCGCTCGTCCATGAGCCAGCTTGCCACCGCCTGCGGGGTGTCCAAGGCGCTGATCTATCACTATTACGACAGCAAGGATGCGCTCTTGTTCGACATCGTGCACGACCATCTTGCCGCGCTGCTGCAAGTGATCCGCGATGTCGATCAATCCGGCCCCGACAAGCAGGCCAACCTGCGCGCACTGGTGCATGCGATCCTCGACGCCTATCGCGACGCCGATGCCGAACATCAGGTCCAGACCGAGGCCATGAAATCCCTGCCTCCGCAACAGCGCGAAAAGCTGGCCGAGCTGCAACGCGAAATGGTGCGGATCGTGTCCGAGGCGCTGCGGGCGGTGACACCGGATCTGTATAACGCCCACCCGGAAAAACTGCGCCCCGTGACGATGAGCCTGTTCGGCATGCTCAACTGGTTCTACATGTGGCACCGCCCCGGCAAGGGGATGTCGCGCGAGGAATATGCCGATCTGGCAACCGATCTGGTGCTGCGCGGGGTGACCGGGCTGTAGCCCCCTGCCCCTATATCGCGCGCAGATCCGCGTTCACGAACTGGGTGCGCGCATAGCCCTGAATGAACAGAAGCGCCGTCAGGTCGCCGAAATTGATGCGGATATCGCACTGCGCCGCCACTGCGGGTTTCGCATGCAGGGCAACGCCGGTGCCGGCCATCTGCAACATGCCCAGATCATTGGCACCGTCGCCCACAGCCAACACATCATCGGCCGAGATCCCAAGCCGCGCGGTGATTTCCTGCAACGCCTGCACCTTGGCATCGCGGCCCAATATGGGGTCGATCACCTTGCCGGTCAGCACGCCGTCGATGATCTCCAGCCGGTTGGCGCGGTTTTCGTCAAATCCCAGCCCGTGGGCGACGGCCTCGGTGAAATCGGTAAAGCCGCCTGAAACCAGCGCCGTATAGGCCCCCGCCTTGTGCATTGTGGCGACCAGCTCGACCGCGCCGGGCATGGGGGTGATGCGGTTTTCCAGAACGCGGTCGATCACGTCCTCGGGCAGGCCCTCAAGCAGCGCCACGCGCTCGCGCAGGGCATCCTCGAATACCAGCTCGCCATTCATGGCGCGCGCCGTTATGGCCGCCACGCGCTCGCCAAAGCCAGCCTCGTCGGCCAGCTCGTCAAGGCATTCCTGCTGAATCATGGTGCTGTCCATATCCGCCAACAGCATCTTTTTTCGCCGCCCCTGCGCGGGCTGGATGACCAGATCGACGCCCCGGTCCTGCAGGCTTTGCCATATCTGGCGCTCGTTTGCCGGGCGTTCGGGAATTGGAAACTCGCAAGCGACACCATCCTGAAGCCAGCGGAATTCGCCGCCCCGCAGTTGGTCATGATAGGTCAGCACGTTGCCCACCGTCAGAACGGGCTCGGCCGGGTTGGTCAGAAGCGTGGCGATGAACATGGCAGCAGGTTTCCTATCGTGAACAAAATCCCCGAAAAACCGTCGCATTCCGGGCAACAGCTGCCGCTTACACGCAAATTCCCACTTGATCCAGAGTCAAGAACCCCTTAGCTCCGGCGGCGGGACACCCCTCCCCAACGAGGGGCGAATATCTGAGAGGATACCATGACTGCGACTTATGAAAGACCGGCAATCCTGCCGGCAAATCCCCGTTTTTCTTCTGGTCCATGCACCAAGCCGAGAGGCTGGAACCTCGACCTGTTGTCCGATGCCGCACTTGGGCGCTCGCACCGCGCCAGGATCGGCAAGGCCAAGCTGAAGGACGCCATCGAAACCACCCGCGAATTGCTGGGCATCCCCGCCGACTACCGGATCGGCATCGTGCCGGCATCCGATACCGGCGCCGTCGAAATGGCGCTGTGGTCGCTGTTGGGCGCGCGCGGCGTGACCATGCTGGCCTGGGAAAGCTTTGGCAAGGGCTGGGTGACAGACGTCAACAAACAGCTGAAGCTGGACGCCACCGTGCTTGAGGCGGATTACGGCGAACTTCCCGACCTGTCGGCAGTCGATTTCAATGATGATGTTGTTTTCACCTGGAACGGCACCACCAGCGGCGTGCGCGTACCGAATGGCGACTGGATC
>WFQE01000152.1 GCA_015487165.1 Paracoccaceae bacterium
CCTCATCAAGGGCCACATCACTGCAACACCCTGTCACAGCCCGCTTCTTCTTTGCCCAAATACGTCCGGGGGAGGCCCGCCAGGGCCGGGGGCAGCGCCCCCTTTACCCCTTGGGCTCCAGCCGCACGACATCGGTTGCGCTGACCGCCTCACCTTCCGCGAAATCGAATTCATCCAGCCGGCGCGCACGATTGCCGGCCTTGGTTGCCGAAATCTTGATCTCGGCGATATCCTTGGCCGCCTGCCCGAAATGCCGGTCGAGGTTTTCCGCCCTTTCACCCAGCCGCACCACATCCTTGTAAAGCAGGCCCAGTTCGCGCCGGATGGCGCCGGCCTGTTCGCGCATGCGGGCGTCTTTCATCACCGCGCGCATGGTGTTGAGCGTCGCCATGCAGGTGGTGGGCGACACGATCCAGACCCTTGCTGCAAACCCCTCGCGCACGACCTCGCCAAAATTTGCGTGCAGCTCGGCATAGACGGCCTCGGACGGCAGGAACATCAGCGCGCCGTCGGCGGTTTCGCCCTCGATGATGTACTTGTCGGAAATCGCCTTGATGTGCAGGCGCACGGCCGCCTTCATCAGGCGCTCGGCTTCGATCTTCTGCGCGCGGGTCTGCGCCCCACGCAGCGCCTCATAGGCCTCGAGGGGGAATTTCGAATCGATCACGATCGGCCCGGGCGGGTTGGGCAAATGCACCAGGCAGTCAGCCCGCTTGCCATTGGAAAGTGTCGCCTGAAAGCTGTAGGCATCGGGCGGCAGTGCCTTGCTGACGATATCGTTCAGCTGGATTTCGCCGAATGCGCCGCGGGTCTGCTTGTTCGACAGGATGTCCTGCAGGCTGAGCACATTGCTCGACAGCGCCTCGATCTTGCTTTGCGCCTTGTCGATGGTGGCCAGACGTTCCTGCAATTCCGACAGCGAGCGCGTGGTCTTGATGGCCGAGCCATGCAGGCTTTCGGTCATGTTGCGCTGCACCTCGCTCAGGCGCGCCTCGATCAGCTGGATCATCTTGTTCTGCGCCGCGGCCTGCGACTCCGATACGGTTTTCAACCCGCCATAAAGCTGCTGCTGCCCCTCGGCCAGGGCGCGCACGGTCTCGCCCAGCTGCTGCATATGACCGGCCAGCGGGTCGGCCGCGTGGCGCGTGCGCGACGACAGGCGCATGACCGCAACGATCAGCACCAGCAGCAGAACCCCCAGCGCCCCGATGCCCAGCACCACCGGGTCGGTCAGGTCGATTTCAGTGCCGTTGATCCGTATCATCTGCGCCCGAACAGTTTTTCGATATCTGCAAGTTTCAGTTCCACATAGGTTGGCCGGCCGTGGTTGCACTGGCCCGAATGGGGCGTGGCCTCCATCTCGCGCAGCAAGGCGTTCATCTCGTCCGCGCTCATCCTGCGCCCCGACCTGACCGAGCCATGACAGGCCACGCGCGAAAGTATCGCGTCGATCCGTTCGCCCAGCGCGCGGCTTTCGCCCATGTCGGACAACTCGTCCAGAATGTCGCGGATCAGGGCGCCAGCATTCACCTGCCCCAGAATGGCGGGGGTTTCGCGCACACAGACTGCACTGCCGCCGAATGGTTCTATCGTCAGGCCAAGGCGCCCAAGATCATCGGCCACCGCCAGCAGGCGGGCGGCATCATCGGCAGACAGATCGACAATCTCGGGGATCAACAGCGCCTGCGCCCTAACCCCGTTTTCCGCCATCTGCCTTTTCAGCCGCTCATAAACCAGCCGCTCATGGGCGGCGTGCTGATCGACGATCACCATGCCGTCACGGGTTTGCGCGATGATATAGTTTTCGTGCAACTGCGCGCGCGCGGCCCCCAGCGGATGGTCTTGCAGCGCCTCTACCTGGTCGGGCGGCACATCCTCGGCGCGGGCGAAAACCGGGGCGGTTTCGGCAAAGCCGGGCACAGCCTCGGGGGCCTGCGCCTGCCACCCCGTCTGGAGCGCGCGTTGCGACGGGCGATCCATCTGATAGACGGGTGCACGGCCCACAGTGCCCTCAGCCCGAAAGGCACCCAGCGCGACACCTGCAACCGTGGTCGAGGCCCGGTGCCCCGCCTCGGCCAATGCGTGCCGCAGGGCCGAGACGATCAGCCCCCGCACGATACCGGGTTCGCGAAACCGCACCTCGGCCTTGGCGGGGTGCACGTTCACGTCGACAAGTTCAGGATCACATTCCACAAACAGCGCCGCCGCCGGGTGACGGTCGCGCGAAAGGAAATCGGCATAGGCGCCGCGCAGCGCACCGATCAACAGCTTGTCGCGCACCGGGCGGCCATTGACGAACAGGAATTGCTGCACGCTGGAGCCACGCGAATAGGTTGGCAGTGCGGCATAGCCTGTCAGGCTGAACCCCTCGCGCGTGGCATTGATCGGCAGGGAATTTTCGGCAAACTCGGAGCCAAGGATCTGGCGCAGTCGCCCATGCAGGGCATCAAACAGGTCGCCGGTCTGGGCGTCGGCGCGAAAGGTCACGCGCCCTGCCCCGCCGCCGGAAACGTCCGAAAGGGTGAAGGAAACAAATGGCTCGGCCATGGCCAGACGGCGCACCACATCGTTGATCGCCTGCGTTTCCGCCCGATCCGAGCGCAGGAATTTCAGCCGCGCGGGTGTGGCGTGGAACAGATCGCGCAATTCAACCACCGTGCCACGGGCCAGCGCCGCCGGTCGCGGGCCCTGGCGGTGCCCGCCATCGACCGAGATCATCGCCGCCTCATCCACACCCATGGCGCGCGAGGTAATGGTCAGACGGCCGACTGCGCCGAGGCTGGGCAGGGCCTCGCCGCGAAAGCCGAATGTGTGGATGTTCAGCAGATCGCTGCCGTCGATTTTCGAGGTCGCGTGCCGCGCCACCGCCAGTTCCAGCTGATCGGGGGCAATGCCGCAACCGTCATCGGTGATGCGGATCAATGTCTTGCCGCCATCGGCAATACTGATGTCGATGCGCGCAGCCCCCGCATCCAGCGCGTTTTCGACCAGCTCCTTGACGGCCGAGGCAGGGCGTTCCACCACCTCGCCCGCCGCGATGCGGTTGATCGCGGCCTCGTCAAGCTGGTGTATGACGGGGGGACGGGGCTTTATCTTGGTGGTCGCGACGCTCATGCCACTAGGGATAGCATGGCCCATGCGATTCGACCATGACGCTTTGCGGCCACGGCGGTCAGTCGGTGGCCTTCAGTCCTACAGGCTGACCAACCACCACGATGCGCAGGTCGTCAGGCTTCATCAATCGTTTTGCGACGCGTTCGACGTCTTGCAGAGTGACCGCATTGATCC
This sequence comes from Paracoccaceae bacterium, assembly GCA_015487165.1. Lineage (GTDB taxonomy): Bacteria > Pseudomonadota > Alphaproteobacteria > Rhodobacterales > Rhodobacteraceae > UBA5972. Next base: position 3,289 of record WFQE01000152.1, read on the forward strand.
TGTCGTTTCGTGTGTCGATATAGGAAACCGGCATGCCGTCCAGCTGCATCCCGACAAGTATGCTGGCAATACGGGCATTGCCGTCAAAGCGCAGGGGATAGGCCCCGGTCAGATAGCGTTTGGCGGCATCCAGCTCTTCACCGGTGACCTTGCCGGTGGCCATCTTTTTCCATTCGTCGCGGATGACCCGCAACGCCTTGGCGATGCTTTCATTGGCGGACGAAACCGACCCCATCATCAGATCGGCGTGCCGGTAATGGGCAAGCCAGGTGTAAACCCCATAGGTCAGGCCGCGTTTTTCACGCACCTCTCGGGTCAGGCGCGAGGTAAAGTCGCCGGAGCCGAAAATGCGGTTCATCACGAAGGCCGCAAAGAAATCGGGATCGTCACGGCTGATGCCCGCATGTCCGAAAACCGCAACTGATTGCGGTGCGGGAAACTTGATGACACTGACACCGCCCGTCAGCGCGACCTTGGCAGGCGCGGGCAGCGCCTTGCCCTTTTTCGGCAGCCCGCCAAGCAGCTTGTCCAGCGCCTTGCCCAGCTCCTCAGGGGTGATGTCGCCAACCGCCGCCACATAGACATGATCAAGCGACATGCTGTCCTTCCAGGCCTTCACGATATCGTCGCGGGTCAGGGCGGTTACGGTTTTTTCGGTGCCCGTCCCTGAACTGCCATAGGGATGCGTGCCGAACGCCATGCGATAAAAGGCGTCGCTGGCAATCTTTCGAGGGCTTTTCTTGTCGGCGGCAATGATGGAGAGAATCTGTGCGCGCACCCGTTCAATCGCTGTCTGGTCGAAACGCGGCTTGTTGATTGCCATGCCAAGCAGATCAAGGGCCTGGTCGCGATTCTCGGTCAGGAATTTCGCCGAGACCGCAACCGAATCGGCCCCGGCATCAAACGAAAAGCTTGCCGCAAGCGCATCGCGCCGGTTTCTGAACGCGGTTGCGTCAAGCTCGCCGGCCCCCTCTTCCAGGAGGCCGGCCATCATGTAAACACTGCCCCTCTTGCCCGGATCATCCAGCGCCGTGCCCCCGTCAAAGCGGATCTCGAGCGAGGTGAACGGAATGGAATGTTCCTCGACCAGCCAGGCATTGATTCCGCCGGGCGAGGTGATCTGCTGAATTTTCAGCTTTGCCTGTGCAGGGCTGGAAAGGGCCACGACCACAAGGAAAAGTGCCAGAATCCTTTTCATTTCACTGCCTCCGAGTCCTGTTTCATGACCCAACCGGTCACCGCCCTTCTGCGATCGAATACCTTATGTGCGGCATCAATGATTTCCTGCGGGGTGATCGATTGCAGGATATCGGGCCATTCCTGCACGTCCTTGACCGCAAGGCCGGCAGTCAATGCATCGCCATATTTGCGCGCAAGTCCCGACAGGCTGTCCCGGCCATAGATCTGCGACGCCCGGATCTGGTTCTTGAGGCTGGCCAGCTTTTTCCTGTCCACGCCTTCCTTGAGAAACTGTGCAACCGCCTTGTCCATCGCCTTTTCGGCATCCCCCAGCGAAACGCCCTTGGCAGGCACGACCAGCAGGCCAAAGGTCGTCTTGTCCAGCGACACGCCATCATAAAAGGCCGATGTGTTCAGCGCGACCTTCTGTTCAAGCTGCAGCTTCTGCCCGAGGACCGAATTCAACCCGCTGCCGCCCAGAAGTTCGGCCAGCAGGGTCAGGGCCGCGGCCTGCCGCTGGTCGCCGGGGTTACGCTCGGGGGCGAGATAGGTCCTGATGACATAGGGCTGGGAAATTCGCGGGTCGGAAAAGCGCAACCTGCGTTCGGCCAGCTGCGGCGGCTCGCCAGGCCGGTTTCGCGGCCCAAGGTCCGGCGTGGGGGCGATCGGACCATAGTATTCCTCGGCCAGCTTGCGCACCTCGTCCGGATAAACGTCTCCGGCAACGATCAGGATGGCGTTATTGGGCGCATAGAATTTTCGGTAAAAGGCAAGCGCATCCTCGCGCGTCAGTTTTTCGACCTCTTGCCGCCAGCCGATGATCGGGATGCCGTAATGATGGTTGAGATACTGCGCCGCGCGCCGCTGTTCGGTGAACAATGCGCCAGGGTTGTTGTCGACCCGCATGGCACGTTCTTCCAGAACCACATCGCGTTCGGTTTTCACGTCATTGTCGGTCAGGACCAGGCCGCGCATCCGGTCGGCCTCCATTTCCATGACCATCCCCAGCCGATCCGAGGCAACGCGCTGAAAATAGGCGGTCGTGTCATAATTGGTAAACGCGTTTTCCGACCCGCCATTGGCCGCAACGATGGCTGAAAACTTTCCCGGCCCGAATCGTTTCGTGCCCTTGAACATCAGATGCTCCAGCAGATGCGCGATACCCGATTTGCCCGGCTGTTCATCAGCCGAGCCAACCCGATACCAGACCATGTGCATGACGACAGGGGCGCGATGATCCTCGATCACCACGGCCTGCATGCCGTTTTTCAGGGTGAATGTGGTGACATTGCCGGCGGCAAGGGCTTGAAGTGGGACAAGAAAAAGAAACAGGGAAAGAATGGTGATCAATCGGCGCATTCGTTATCTCCGGCTTGGAACGTTCCGCCAACCTAGCGGCATCGCGCCAAGGTTCAAGCGGCCATAACACCGAAAACAAAGTTGTGACCACCCTCGAGGACGGGCATCCCGCGCTTCAACCGATCAGTTCGTGGCTTTCTTGAGCTTCTTCCGGGCCTTTGCCGCAGCAACCGCCTTTTTCAGCGCATAATCCTTGGGCGGGGCAGCAGGGGTTCGCACCCCGGCCTTGCGCAGGCGCGCCAGCTCTGCATAGCGGTCCAGCGCCATCGGCGCATAAACCTTGAAATAGGCGGAAACCTTGAAGACGCGTTCAAGCAGTTTCGGAGGGTGGCTCCGGCGGAATTCCTTGTCCTCGGCCGCCAGCACATCGCGGATATCTTTCGAGACACCATACCGCGTGGCGGTGGCAATCAGCGCGCTGTCCGAGCGGGGCAGCTTGCCCCGGGGCTCAAGATATTTCGGGTTGCCGCCCAGGGCAGCAACAGCGTCGGCTTCAGGCCGGGGGTCGGCAAGATTCGGGGCGC
>WFQE01000153.1 GCA_015487165.1 Paracoccaceae bacterium
GGTCGAGGTGGTGGACGAGTTGCCGAAAACCGCGACCGGCAAGATCCAGCGTTTCAAGCTGCGGGGATAGGGGCGCCTGCTGTTGATGTCGGATTTGAGTATTTGGGCAAAGAAGAAGGGATCTTGCGTGACATGATCGACTGGGCTGATGAAGGGCGGCAATGGCTGGAGGTCGGCGGCAAGCGGCTTGAGGCGCGTTGCTGGGGGCTGGGGCCTGCGCAGGCGCCGACGATTGTCTTGTTGCACGAGGGGCTGGGCTGCATCAGCCTGTGGCGCGATTTTCCGCAGGCGTTGGCGCAGGCGACCGGTTGCGGTGTGCTGGCCTACAGCCGCGCGGGCTATGGGCAGTCGGACCCGTCGCCCTTGCCCTGGCCCCTTGATTACATGACGCGCGAGGCGCTGGAGGTGCTGCCTGATGTGCTGGATCAGGCGGGGCTGAAACAGGTGGTGTTGCTGGGCCACAGCGACGGGGCCTCGATTGCCGCCATTTATGCGGGCAGGCTTCACGACGACCGGCTGCGCGGACTGGTGCTGATGGCGCCGCATTTCTTTACCGAACAGGTGGGCCTGGCCGAGATCGCGCGGGCACTGGATGCGTGGAAGGAAACCGATCTGCGCGACCGTCTGGCACGCCACCACCGTGACCCGGACAACGCCTTTCTGGGCTGGAACGCGGCCTGGCTGGACCCGGATTTTCGCGACTGGAATATCGAGGATGTGATCGACGGCATCACCGTGCCGGTTCTGGCGATACAGGGGCTGAATGATCAATATGGTACGCTGGCCCAGATCGAGGCGCTGCGCGCGCGCCTGAATGCCCCGCCGGATGTGCGTCTGTTGAAGGATTGCCGCCATTCGCCCTATCTCGACCAGCCCGATGCAAGCGTCGAGGCGGTGGCGGGATTCGTGGCAAGAGTGATCAATGAGATGCAGTATAGTGCATAATTTCGGGCAAATATCGGAATTATCTTGCAAATACGCCCCAAAATGCAGGATTGACTATGTAATATACTGCACGATAGATTGGCGTGTGAACAGGACAGACAAGGAAGCTGCTTGAAATGGCCAAGGTGATCGACTTTCAGACCGACCCGGCGCGTTATCGGCATTGGCGTGTCGAACATGATGGCCCTGTTGCCCATGTCTATATGGATGTGGATGAAAAGGGCGGTCTTTTCGAGGGTTATGACCTCAAGCTGAATTCATATGACCTGGGCGTCGATATTGAGCTGGCCGACATCATCCAGCGCATGCGTTTCGAACATCCCGAGGTGGGCTGCGTGGTGCTGCGCTCGGGCAAGGACAACGTGTTTTGCGCCGGCGCCAATATCCGCATGCTGGCGGGTGCCGAACATGCCCACAAGGTGAATTTCTGCAAATTCACCAACGAAACCCGCAACACCTTTGAAACCGCGGGCGAGGATTCGGGCCAAAGCTGGATCGCTGCGATCAAGGGTTCCTGTGCAGGTGGCGGATACGAGCTGGCGCTGGCCTGCGATTATATCATGCTGACCGATGACGGCGCCTCCAATGTCGCGCTGCCCGAGGTGCCGCTGCTGGCGGTATTGCCGGGCACGGGCGGGCTGACGCGCATCACCGACAAGCGCAAGCTGCGCCGTGATCGCGCCGATGTGTTCTGTTCTCTGGAAGAGGGCGTCAAGGGGCGTCGGGCGCTGGACTGGAACCTTGTGGACGAGGTGGTGCCCAATGCGCGCTTTGACGAGGTGGTTGATGAACGCGCCCGCGAGATTGCCGCGCGCAACAGCCCGCCCGAGGGCGCGCAGGGGATCAGCCTGACGCCGCTGCGTCGGCAATTTGCCGAAGATGGGTCGATCTCCTATTCGCTGGTCGATGTGGCGTTGGATCGCGGGGCGGGGATTGCGACGGTCACCCTTTCAGGCCCCGATATTGACGCGCCGGCAGACGCAAAATCGCTGCATGAACAGGGGGCGGAAAACTGGATGCTGCGCCTTGCGCGCGAGCTGGATGACGCGATTCTGCACCTGCGTTTCAACGAGCTGGAAATCGGCGTTCTGGTGTTCAAGACGGCGGGCGATCCGGCCGCCGTGCAGGCGCAAGAGGCGGCGCTGCTGGCGCTGCAAGATGACTGGCTGGCGCGCGAGATATTGCTGTACTGGAAACGTCTGCTGAAACGGATCGACATGACCTCGCGTTCGCTTGTGGCGCTGGTCGAGCCGGGGTCGTGCTTTGCCGGAACCTTGGCCGAGATCCTGTTCGCCGTCGATCGCAGCTATATGGCCGAGGGCGAATTCGAAGGCGACAACCGCCCCAACGCCACCATTACCCTGACGGATGTGAATTTCGGCCGCTACCCCATGGGCAATGGCCTGACGCGGCTGCAAACCCGTTTCCTGGGCACGCCCGAGGCGGTTGATGCAGCGCGCGCCCGTCTGAACGAGGCGCTGGAGGCCGAGGACGCCGACGATCTGGGCCTTGTCACCTATGCCTTTGACGATATCGACTGGGAGGACGAGATCCGCGTGTTCCTGGAAGAACGCGCATCCTTCAGCCCCGATGCCCTGACGGGGATGGAGGCCAATCTGCGCTTTGCCGGCCCCGAGACGATGGAAACCCGCATTTTCGGCCGCCTGACCGCCTGGCAGAACTGGATCTTTCAGCGCCCTAACGCGGTTGGCGAAAACGGCGCACTCAGGCGTTACGGCACGGGCCGGCGCGGTGAATATGACAGGCGCCGCGTCTGACGGCCGCCACAGGAGGAAAACATGTCCGATACGATCAATGTCAGCTATGACACCCAAATCCCCAACAATGTGGGCCTGTCCAGCGACCGCCGCGTGCTGAAGGCGCTGGAGAAATGGCATCCCGGCTATCTCGACTGGTGGAAGGGGCAGGGGCCCGACGGGTTTCAGGAAAGCCTTGTCTATCTGCGCACCGCTGTCAGCGTCGATCCCAAGGGCTGGGCGAAATTCGATTATGTGCGCATGCCCGAATATCGTTGGGGCATCCTGCTGGCCCCGCAGGTCGAGGGGCGCATCATCCCCTGTGGCGAACATTATGGCGAACCCGCCTGGCAAGAGGTGCCCGGCGAATACCGTTCCATGCTGCGCCGCCTGGTGGTGATCCAGGGCGATACCGAGCCCGCCAGCGTGGAGCAGCAGCGCTTTCTGGGCAAGACCGCGCCCAGCCTGTATGACATGCGCAACCTGTTTCAGGTGAATGTGGAAGAGGCCCGCCACCTGTGGGCGATGGTCTATATCCTTCAGAAATATTTCGGCCGCGACGGGCGCGAGGAAAGCGCCGAGCTGTTGCAGCGGCGCTCGGGCTCGGACGAAAAGCCGCGCATGCTGGGCGCCTTCAACGAGGAAACGCCCGACTGGCTGTCATTCTTCATGTTCACCTATTTCACCGACCGCGACGGCAAGATGCAGCTGGAAAGCCTGGCGCAGTCGGGGTTCGACCCGCTGTCGCGCACCTGCCGCTTCATGCTGACGGAAGAGGCCCATCACATGTTTGTGGGCGAAACCGGCGTCGGGCGAACGATCCAGAAAACCTGCGAGCGCATGCGCGAGGCGGGCATCGATGACCCGACCGATATCGGGCGTGTGCGTGATCTGGGGGTGATCGACCTGCCGACGATCCAGAAAAAGCTGAACCTGCATTACACGCTGTCGCTTGATCTGTTCGGCTCCGAGGTTTCGACCAACGCGGCCAATGCCTTTAACGCGGGCATCAAGGGGCGCTATCGCGAGAACAAGATCGACGACGATCACCGCCTGCGGGATGCCACCTATCCGGTTTCGGAATTCACCGACGGCAAGATCGTGGTGAAAGAGGTGCCGGCGCTGACCGCCATCAACATGCGGCTGCGCGACGATTACAGCCGCGACGCGCTGGGCGGGGTCAAGCGCTGGAACGCCATCATCAAGAAACACGGTTTCGATTTCGAACTGACGCTCCCGCATGAGGGCTTTCACCGGCAGATCGGCACCTACAAGGATGCCCCCATCACCCCCGAGGGCGAGGTCATCACCCCCGAGGAATGGGCCGCGCGCCGCGATGAATGGCTGCCATCGAAAGAAGATGGCGATTTCATCGCCTCGCTGATGAAACCCTGCTGGGAGGCGGGCAAATATGCCGACTGGATCGCGCCGCCCCGTGTGGGGATCGACAACAAGCCGGGCGATTTCGAATATGTGCAGCTGCACATGGCCTGAGGCCGCGCGTTCGGTAGCCACTGGCGGAAAATGAGTATTTCTGCAAAGAAGAAGCAGGGGGAAACGCACCCCCTGCGGCCGGCGGTGATCGGCGGGCAATGGTGGAGGGTCGGGTGAACAAACCCCTCAAGCAACATCTGATCGACCCGGAAATCTGTATCCGGTGCCATGCCTGTGTCGAGGCCTGCCCGAAAGAGGCGATCACCTTCAACGACGACAATGTGGTGGTGGATGCCGCGATCTGCGACGGGCAGATGGCCTGTATCGGGCCGTGCCCGACCGGTGCGATCGACAACTGGCGGGTGGTGGCGACGCCCTACAGCCTGGAAGAACAGTTTGAATGGATGGAACTGCCCGAGCAGCAGGAGATTGCCGCAGATGAAGGCGGGGCAGACAGCGAGGCTTTGGACGATGCCATTGCGGCGCTGCTGGCCGAGGCGCACAAGGGTGCCGGCGGTGTGGCGCGCGCGCCGGCCTCGGCAGCGAAACCGACGGTCAATCTGCACGGGCTTGAAAACCCGCTGAAGGCGCGGGTGCAGGGCAATTTTCGTCTGACCGCCGCGGGTAGCGACAATGACGTGCGCCATATCATTCTTGACCTTGGCCCCGGCCATTTCCCCATACTGGAAGGCCAGACCATCGGCATCATCCCGCCGGGCGAGGATGCGCAGGGCCGGCCCCATATGCCACGGCTTTATTCCGTGTCCAGCCCCCGCGACGGCGAGCGGCCCAGCACCAACAACCTGTCGCTGACGGTCAAGCGGGTGCAGGGTGGCGTGTGTTCGAACTATGTGTGCGACCTTGGGCGCGGCGACGAAGTGCTGGTGACCGGGCCTTACGGGGCAACCTTCCTGCTGCCTGATGACCCCGAGGCGCGCCTCGTGATGATCTGCACCGGCACCGGCAGTGCGCCGTTTCGTGCGTTTACCATGCGCCGGCAGCGGGTGATGCCCACGGTAAATGGCCGGATGAAGCTGTTTTTCGGCGCCCGCAGCCCGAATTCGCTGCCCTATTTCGGGCCATTGGGGAAGGTGCCGCAGGAGTTTCTGGAAAAGCATTTCGCCTTTTCCCGCGTGGATGGCCAGGAAAAGACCTATGTGCAGGACCGCCTGCGCCAGGATGGCGAGGCGCTGGCCGTGATGCTGACTGACGCGCGCACCCATATCTATCTGTGTGGCCTCAAGGCGATGGAGCGCGGCGTGGAAGAGGCGTTCAACGATATTGCGCGCGGTGCCGGTCTGAACTGGGCCGAGATCCGCGACCGCATGCGCGAGGAAGGGCGCCATCATGTCGAAACCTACTGAACAGGGCGCGCCCCGAAAACGATTCCGCCATGTCATGCGCGTCGGCTGGGCCGATTGCGACCCTGCGCGCATCGCCTTCACCGGACGCATCCCCTATTGGGCGCTTGAGGCGATTGATGCTTGGTGGCAGGAATGCGTTGGCCCGGATTGGTACGAGTTGAACGTTGATCGCGGGTTTGGCACCCCTTTCGTGCATATGAGCCTGAATTTCCGTTCGCCCGTCACCCCGCGGCATGCGCTGGAATGTGAGGTGCGGCTGCTGGCGCTGGGCAACAGTTCTATCCGGCACTGGGTTGCCGGGCGGCAGGACGGGGTGTTGTGTTTCGAGGGCGAATTCGTGTCGGTTTTCGTGGAATCGCAAAGCCTGAAATCGCGTCGCCCGCCGGCGGATCTGCTGGAAATTCTTGAATCCCTTTGACGCCTGCAGGGTGTATGTGCACTATTGTGCCTAAGCATCATGTGCATTATATTTCCGGCAAGCGGCAGGAAAGGGCAGTGATGAGCGAAATCGTGA
>WFQE01000154.1 GCA_015487165.1 Paracoccaceae bacterium
CCTGCAAGACCCGGTGTTCTCGGCCATCCGCGAGAAGGACAGGATCAGGGACGCGATTGAATCGCTCAAGGATGACGGCAAGCTGGACGAGGACGAGCGCGAAGTGCTCCTTGAGCTTGCCGGGCGGGCGACGCTCATGGCGCGGATGAAAGAGGAAGTGAAGGCCGAGGACTGGATTGAAGCGCGCGTTGAACAGTTGAAGCAGAACGTGCGCTATGCCGAACCCACGGACACCATGCCCATCAAGGAATCCATCCAGCCGCTCGTCACCTACGTGGAGCAGTGGAACGAGAAGCCGAGCTTGGATGTAGGAGAGTCTCTGGAGATTTTCCTGTAGGGATCAGTCGAAGTCGATCTCGATCTCCAGCGTCCGCGCGGGCTGCTGCTCCACGGCGGCCTGCTGCTGGGCCTGCTCCGCTTCGATGGCGGCCTGCTCGGCTGCGGCCAGCCGCTCTTGCACCTCAATCGCGGCTCGCTTCTCCTCCGACCGGCTCCACAGGCGCGCCATCTTCTGCATGGCGGCGTCCCCGATTTCCTCGCGGCTGGCATAGACGTGAAGCCCGTGGCGCTGGCGGGAAGCCGCGACGTAGGCCATCTCCTTGCTGCTGAATCCTGACGAGTAGTAAAACGCATGATCGACGGTCACACCCTGCGAGGCGTGCGCGGTGACGGCATACCCGTGGGTGACGTGGTGATACTGGTCAAGCCGGAACTGCACCACGCGGCCGGAGTCCGTGACGCATGTGATCTTCCCGCTGTCGCTGATGTGCGTGACGCTCGCCAATTCGCCGTTCTTGACGCCCAAGAGCCTGTCATTCCGGGTGAACCGCACGCGCTCCCCATCGCCCAGTTCGATGGATCGCTCCGCGCCTTCCTCGTTGCAAAACTCCATGCGGCGGCTGTTGCGGATCGCGCCCTGCTCGATGAGGGCTTCACGGGCCAGCATGTTCAGGCTCCGCACGTCGGCCCGGCGACCGGCAATCATGAGTTTCTCGGCGGCAGGACTGTCACAATCGAGCCATGCGCGCACCATGCGCTGGTGGGCGTCCTGCGTGCGGTCGACGATGTGCAAAGCGCCGTGGTCATGCAGGCTTGCAAGGGCGGCTCCCGCGTGGCCGGCACGGAGGTCGTTGGCGACCTCGCGCTGCCAATCGACTTTCTGACGCCGGACTTCGAGGATTTCGGCCGAGCCGATCTTCGATTTGATCGCGCCAAACAAACCACCTGCGCTGACACTTTGCAACTGCTGGGTGTCACCGACCAGCACCAGCTTCGCGCCGCTCGCCTCGACCTGCTCGACCAGCCGGGCCATGAGTTTCGAATCCACCATGCCCGCTTCGTCAACCACGAGCACCGTGCGGCTATCAAGCCGGAATCGCTCCTTATCGATGTCGTTCAGCAGCGAATGGATAGTCTGCGACTGGATGCCGCTGCCGGCTTGCAGTTCGGCCGCAGCCTTGCCGGCGAGCGCGCACCCGTGAACCTTCAGGCCGCTGGCTTCCCACGCCTGACGCGCCGCGCTCATGCTATAGCTTTTGCCCACGCCGGCCGCACCCTCGATGCAGGCAATCCGGTTGCTCTGGCATACGTGCCGCAACGCGGCTTGCTGCTCGTCGGAAATCCCGGCGTGCGCCTCGATGGCCTGCGCGATGGCCCGCTCGCTGACCTTGAAGGACGGCGAGTAGTTCGTGGCCCGCTCGGCCCATGAGACGACCTGCTTTTCCAGTTCGAGCATGGCCTTGGTGGTGTACTGCGGCTGGCCGTTGGAGTCCACGCCCAACTTGACGATCTCGGGGCTTTCCAGTACCTCGGCAAGCCTTTCATCGAAGCTCCCGCCGGACACCTGCATGGCCTGCGCCACGGCGGCATGCAGGGCGGAACGATTGAAGACGGCCTTCTGCTCGGTGAGTTGCGCCGCGATGGCCTGAATGTCCAACGGCTGCGCCTCCGCCACCATGTCCGGCTGGCGGATTTGGTCTGGCGAAAAGCCATGCTCGGCGGCTTCCTGCTGCCAGCGTTGGAAAAGCTCGGCGCGGTCAACCACGCCTTTCACCTCGCGGCTGTCCAAGGCGGCCACCTCGGCGGCCCGCGCGCTCCGCCCGCCTTTCTCGGCCATGCGGCTTTCGACCTGCGCGCGGCGCTTTGACCACTCTTTCAGAAGGTCATCAGGGACACCGGACACCTTGAAGCTCTGGCCGTCCTGCTCCACGGCAAAACCAAGCTGGCGCATCTGCTGGGCAAGCTCGGCGCGATAGACGGCACCGGCGGATTTCTGGGCCACAAAGATGTCCTTCGATTCGATGCTACGCACGTCCCCGCTCCACGCGCCGATGGCATGGCTGGCGACGAGCAGATGCGTGTGCAACTGCGGATCAAGCGCGCGCGAGGTGCTGTGCTCGTAGGCCGCGCAAATCAGGCGGGCCGGTTCGCGGTCAACGCCGCCCGCGCCGCGCCGAACCTCGACCACGTGCTGTTCGAGGTACTGGATGGCCCGACGCACGGCCTGCCGCTGCGCCTCGCTGATGGCTTGCCGCGTCTGCTCGTCGGCGGCGGCCCACGTGGCGCTCACGGATTTCGGCGCGCTGAAGGTCAGATCCCAGCCGGGACGGTGATCAGGGCCGGCGTTCGTGGCGAGCGCATCGCCGGATTTCGGATGATAGCCCTGCATCATGCGGAGAAGCTGGCCCTCGGTCAGCTTGCCCGACAAGCCGAGCCGGGCGGAACCTGAACCGAGCCACACGCCGGGCGGTTCGCCGCCCTTTTCATAGTAGTCGTCGCTGCTCAAATCCGAGTAATACGAAGGGTTATTTATGGGGGAAACGCTAAGCATTGCTGTTGACCTCCTGCGAAGAAAATAGTTGTTCATCGGCGATTTCGACGGCGGGTGAGAAATCAAAGAGCTTGTCGAGCTCCCGCCTCGCGGCTTCCCGCGCCTCGATCTCCTTTGCTTGCTGCGCCCGGCGTTCCGCGACCACCTGCGAGACGTGCCGGATGGCCGACACCTGCGCCACGACCACGACCAACAGGCCCAGCACCTCGATGATGATCCGGGCCAAGGTTTGGATCGGCAGATCGTGACGCTGACCGGTCAACGTCCGCAGCCGCTCTTGGGCGTGCTCGATGCGGGCCTGCGTGCGCTCGATGGCGGGAAGCCAGCCGGCGCGGTGGCGGCTGTTGGCAACGAAGGTCGAGCGGGTCTGTTCAAGCGAGGCAATCTCGGCCCGTAGCGCCACGGCTTCCTGATGCTGGGCCTGCGCCTGCTGCCATGCTTGGATGGCAGGCTGGGAGAGGACAAACAGCGGGCCGGAGAGGACGACCAGCGTGCCCAGCGCACCGACGAGGCGGACGAGGCGGGAGGAATGCCACCAGAGCCACAATGCGCACGCCTCAAGCACCACGCTCCAGATCGGGCCAGCCGCGCCGGCTTGGTCGATCCAGAATTGCCAGCCATGCACCTGAATCAATACAGTGCAGGCGACGACGAGAAGGATGGGGAACGTGAGGCGATGGTTATTCATCATCGCCTCCTAGAAGCAAATCCAACAGGTCATCATGCTGCTGCTCCTGCTTTCGGGGAGCCTGCGGCGCGGGCGCTGCTGGCGTTGCTTCCCGCTGCGCCTGCTTCGTCACGTCCAGCGCCACGGATATGTCCTTCACGGTGCTGGCGGCCTCCATGGCATCGGCAAGCTGATCCGCGCCGGACTGCCGCAGCGCCGCCTCCGCTCCCATTTCCAGCGCCTCGCTGGCGATTTCCTTCACCGGATCGACCTGTTCCAGCCTCTCGGCCTGCTTCTCGGCTTGCTGGGCCTGCGGCTGCTCCGGTTCGGGTTCCGGCTGCGCTTGCTGCACCGGGCCGACCTGCTGCTCGACAGGCTCGACGGGCTTCTGCTCGCGCGCCGGCTCCTGCTTCTTCTCCGGCTCGACCTTCACCGGCTGCTGCTGCGCCTGTCCACCTGCACCACCGCCAGCCGCGCTCGTGGCGGGCTTCTCGGGCTTCGGTGCGCTGGGCTCGGCTCGCTTGGCTTCCACCTGCGCCTTCTTCGACGGTTTCGGCTTGGCCTTGGCCGACTTGACCGAAACAGGAATGCAGGATGGGAACGGCTTTTCGATGGGGGAAATCGGATAGTGAATCTTGCCCATCAGGCGCGCGCCGTCCGTCGCGCTGACCTTCACCCACGCGAAAAATCCATCCTTCGTCGCCTTGGGCAAGTGCAAGAAATCCGAACTCACGAGGGCGGCCTTGTCCTTTTCCTGCCATGAATAGCTACGGGTCAGGCCATCATCGGCCAGCCCCGCGTCCACGCGCCCACCTTCTTGCATCGAAATCACGCGCTCCTTCGTGCGCACTTGCCCGAAGCTCTCAGCCGCCCACTTCGCGGTGCTTGAATCCTCCAAGCGCCCGATGATCCGCACCCCAAAGTTGTTGAGGATGCTTTCAGATTCATCGCGCCCGTAGCGTTCACGAACGCCGGCGATGTCCTGAATCCCCACGATCATCCGGCCCCCGTAAGACCGCGCCAGCCTTAGGAAATTCGGGATGCCGCTGATTTTCGGCAAGGCCGAAAATTCATCGAGGACAAGCCACACCGGCCGCTTGAAATAGCCTTCCCCGGCCGACAAAAACCGGCTGATGAACAGGGAATAGAAGCCGCTGGCCAACGGCCCGGAAACCGGTTCCCAATCGGCACGCCAGCCCAAGATCACCTTCCAGCCCGTGCTATTCACTTTGTCGATCAGGAACCGGATGGACACGCCATGCCGGGACTTCGGCCATGCACGCGCAAGCCTGCCAACGAACTCCACGTCGTTCTGCAACGTGTTATAGACCGACTTGGATTCCCGATCCAAGGAATCAGAATCGGGGATGAACTGGAGGGCGGAGGCGGCCTCGGTTCCCTGCAAAAACGGAACCAAGCGACGAGGATCACGGAGCAAATCCCACAAGTCCGACCAGCACCAGCCATCCCCGCGCGTGTCGGCCAGCTTGGTCATCGTGGCCGACAAAATCCGGCGGCTGGCCTGAGCAAAGAACGGATTTCCCGACTTCGGCAAGGGGATGAAGATCGAGGCCAAGAGCCGCGCGTCCTCGGGCGTTTCGATGTCGGAAGCGATGTCCCAGCGCACGCTCCGGGAATCCCACGGGGCAAGCAAAACCACGCGATTTTGCCATGCTTCGCGCAGCGATTGACCAGCGAACCGAGCGGCCTGATCGCCTTTCACATCTTGGAGAATGAGGGCATCGCGACGCGCGATTGCGTCCCGAATCATGTGATCCATGGCTTGAGTTTTCCCCGCGCCGGTCGATCCGGCCACGAGGATATGCTCGCTCTCGTCGGACTTGCGAATCCTGATTTTCGGGTGAATGTGAACGCCGTCCGCGTCTTTCAGGCCCGCCACAAACGCCCGCAAGGCCAGCTTCGGATCACGAAAAACGGGCAGGCCGACGGTCTGGATTTCGGCCTGCCGCTGCTTGACCCGAAACGAAAGATATACGTAGCCGCCCACGCACGCCGCAAGTCCTCCGGCCACGATCCACGAGACGACCAGCAAGCCATGATGCTGGGCCATATAATCAAACGCAGCCTTGACCCACGGTGGACTGATCAACGAAAAAACAAGATCGGCCAACGGCGGGACAGAATGTAGAATCAAGGCAATGGACATCGGCATGAGCCACTTGCCAATGTGTCCGCCGCCGTAGATCGTCCACGCTACGGCCAGCAGCGGCACGATGATGAAGAGCGACAGGCCGGCGGTGAGGGCGGCGAACTGGAGCGCCGCCGCCACCCCGCGCGTGCCTAGATCGTCGTGATTATTTCCACCAGCTTTCATCATCGCCCTCCTGCGGCTCGACCAACCACCAATCCTCCTTCGGCACCCATCCACCAGCACCACCAAGAGCATCAGCCGCGCCGTTCAGTCGCTTCTCCAGCGCCTCGACCTTCTCCTTGATTTCGGCTTCCCGCTCCATCAATCGAACTTCGAGATGGCCAATGGCAGCTTCAGCATCGCGTGCCCATTGGATGGCCTGCCGGATACCATCGCTGACGTTCCCGCCACCCATGCGGGACACGAATTGCATGTCCACGTCATCTAGCCTGATAGTCACTTTACGCAGCATGGCTAACCTCCTGACGGCGGGCCTTCGCCAGTTTCAACTTCTCCATCGCCCGCTGCTGACCATCTTCGCCCGCCGCCTCCATGGCAAAGGCCATGATGGTGGACAGGCGATCATCCAGCCGCTGGATGTCACGTTTCAGCGCAAGCTCCGCCACACGCGCTTCGAGCCGGGCGACTACGGCATCAGCATCACGCGCGGACGCGATGGCTTGGCGGATGCCGGCACTCCTGTCACCGCCGCCAAGCCGTGTCACAAATTGCACATCCTCGTCGCTCAACCTAAGAGTCACATGCTTCATGTTTTTCATGTTTTACCTCCTTCCGGGCTTCACCCGTTCGTGTCACTATTATTCTATCACCTGATGACACCGGAGCCAAACAGGCGAAAGGCGTGCCACCCATCGCAATACAAAGTTTGACACAGGCATGGCACAAGTCGCACGGAAAGCAAGTAATGCCAATCATTACGGCGTGTTGCACGCATGACACGCTTAGTGTCATTCATTGTGTCATTGTCGGAAAACTTTACTGTGATACGTGTCACAAGTGATAACACGGAGAAAGCGTTTCATTTCAACGGTTTCACCAGAAACACATGACACGGAACACCCCACGGACAGTGAGTGGGGTGTGAACCCCTATGGTTGTCTGGCAATGGAGATGCTCAGGCGTGCCATCTAGCACTGCGGAGAATCTCTTTGTCTGACGCTGAGATAGACAGACAGAGGGCGCGAGAGATGCTCGTCCCGCGCCGGGCAATCGGTGTCACCGGCGGCCTACTGAACGTCCGACAATCGCGCCGCTCGCGCGGAAATCGAAGTGACGAATATACAAATTTACATCTTAGTTCCCGGCCCATGAAAAACGGGCCGGCCATCAGGCCGACCCGCTGCGGTTTTTCAGTTCTGCGGCGGCGGCATCTCCGCCATCAGCTTTTCCATCTCCGCCACGGCTGCTGGCGCATCACCGACCATGACCACCGCCGCCACGCCCATCAAAACGACCAGCACCACCACCAGCGAGATCAGCCGGTCGCGCCACCATGCCCGCCGCCACTCTTTGACGATCTCGTCGGGCAACATGTCATCATCCATTTCCATCACCTCCTTTCAGTTGATTTCCAGCCGCTGTCCGGCCGGGATTTTTGCCACGCTTCCCGTGCCGAAGCCCACGATTTCCCGCGTGCCCAAGCGCCTGCTTGCCGCCCGAGATCACGCCCGCGACCTGCTGACGCGCGCGCCGCTCGCCTCGGGAAGTTTGGAATCCGATCCACTCAAACACCCAGTTCGGCAACCGCGCTACGAGCTCGAAGCTGTGGTGGATCAGCATCACCATCATGACGAAATAAATGATGATGAACCCGATCACGCTGACCAGATTCCACCCGGTGCTGCTATCGAGCGTGTGGAGCAGGCCGGCATTCACCCACCCGCCGAGCGCGCCGACGGTCACCATGCCGACGATCATGCCCAAGAGCATGAGCAAAGGCTGCAACGCCAGCTTCAGCAACAGGAACCAGCCTTGCTGACCATAGCGAGAGTGGAATCCGTCACCTTCAGGATGCGCTGCCGCAGCAACCCAAATCGGAATCGCAACAAGCGATTCTGCTACAGAAATCAGATAGCTAAGAAGGCCCAGCGTCCAGTAAACGAATGGGATTGCCGGGAGAATAAACGCAAGCCCGATCCCCACGACGAACAAGCCGATGAACACACCCGCCAGCACCACGCCACCGGCCCAGCCGACCAACGCATCCAGCGCGTCAGGCTCGTCCATCGGCGCGCTCTCCCGCGCCGCTGCAAGCGCCCGTTCCAGCGCGGCGTCCCGGTATCGGCTGCTAACATGCCAGCCAAACTCGGCTGCGGCTATCGTCATGGGCAGATTGGTCAACACATCTCCAATCCACCGCGCCTGACGCATCGGGTTCGGGTTGAACCAGCCGCCCGCCGAACCGCTCGCGCCTCGCAGCGCCGCGATGATTTTCCCGGCAAGCCAATCGCCGAGACCAAGGCCGAGATTTTCGTTCGCGGCCTGCTGGATCGTGATGCTGCTGCCCGGCTCGTGGATCGTTTCACGATACCGATCCACCATGTCCAGCCGCTCAAGGAGGTCGCTTGCGTCCTGCGGGGCGAGCGGCGGGAGCGTCATCGACCGGAACTCGACGGTCTGCGCGCCGGCGGGCGAAGGCATGAGGGCCAGCATCAGCACGGCGGCCACGACAGCAACCCGGCTCATCCCTGACCTCCTGTCCCTGTCCCTGCCCCCGCTGTCCCCGCTTGTCCCTGACGTTGGGGGACGGCGTAAGTGCTTGTTTTTTCTTGGTTTTCCCCGCTGTCCCCGGTGCCCCCGGTGTTTTGGGGTTGGTTGGGGACAGAATCAGAGGGGACAGGCGGGCGGGTGGACAATAATGAATCACTCATCTCTGATTCCTCCTTTGCGAAGTAAGAACAGGATGATCAACCGGAAGGACAGAGATAGGAGAACAGTCAGGATCGACCTTCCAGCCAATCGTTTTTCCACAGCAAACTGGCCAGCATCCCTTGCCTGCCCAGCCGGGCGGAGTGAGCACCGAAATCAGTTCATTACGATCTGATTGCGAGATCATCTTCATGATTCTCTCTCGTTCCGATTTTCTGATCACGAGAATGATCGACTGACCATCTGCCTTGATTTTCCCACCAGCCCGTTCCACCGCTTTCAGCAACTCCAGTGCCGTCATGCTCGTACCTCCACCACTTCATCTTCATCATCATCATTTTTAGCGGGGACACCGGGGACAGCGGGGGAATCCGTTGTGTTTTCAACGATTTCCTCCGTCCCCTCTTGCTGGGGACGGTCGGGGACACCGGGGGCAACCTCGTCCTCGCTGTCCAAAATCCGCTCACGCACCGAGACGACCCGCACCCGATCACCACCATCAACCCTGATCCTGTTGGACAGCTTGCCCGCTTCGTGGTGCAGCAAGCCGGCCTGTTTCAAGGCCTGCGCGACGACCTTAGGGGCAACGGAACCGCACGCCTCGCGCCACGCCGCGTCGAAGAAGTGATAGCAACCGTCCCGGAAAATCCCGGCTCGGTCGAACGGCAAGCGGTCATCCTCCCGGCCGGAGTCAAACCGGGCACGATTTTTGAGCAGGAACTGCCGGACATTTTCCACGCCGCGCTGGGCTTCGTCGCTCGCCCCGCCGTGTAGCCAGCTCTGGTAAAGCTCGCGTGTAGCCTCCAAAATCGAACCTTCCTGCCACGGCAGGATGCCCCGGCGGATGGCCATCTCGCCGGCGAACGCGGCCAAGGAAAACCGCCTTCGCACGCGGCCAGCTTCGGCGGTCGGCGCCGGCCCGAATCGGTCTTCCTGATCAACCCAGTCCGGCCAGCCCTCCAACAGATTCCCGGCTTGGAGAAAAGCCGGGCCAGCATGTCCATAATTTTCAGACATGATCAGTTTCACGGCATCGGTTTCCTCCCGGCCGGGAAACAGATCACGGAGTTCGACATCCACGAGCCGGACAAGCTGCCCGCCGCGCGCGTCGGGCAAGAAATCCCGAACGGCAATCTCGCCGAAGGACAAAACCATGATTCGCCAGCCGCGCCGGCGTGCTGCTGCTCCTGTGCGAGTTGACCTCTGTTTCCCGGTGCCGTTTAGGAGCGAGTAGATCGCCGGCCCGAACTCAAGTGCCGACGCTTGGCCGATCTCGTCCACGATCAATGGCAAGTCGTTGAACCCGCTGGCCATAGCCTCAAGACCATTCCGAGTGGCAAGCCACTGCTGGATATAGCTTGATCCGCAAGCCACCGATGGATCACTTCCGTTGCCCCAGATCGAAGCCGCAATTTGCGCCAACGTGGTTTTCCCCCGGCTCGTCTGACCGTATCCGTGAAACCCGCCGCTCGGCGTGCCGGTCAGCTTGAGCAACGGCGCGGCCAAGGCCGCCGAAGTGAAAAACCGGACGGCGGGCGAATTCAGTTGCGCTAGTGCCTGCTTCCAAATCTCGAAGTCACCAGCCTGCCCGAAGCAATCGGTGTTCAGTACTCTGCTCTCCGGCTGAAAGACAATCCTTTCATTCGCGCTCCGCCCAACAATCTCGTTCGGCAGAACGAAGATCAGATCGCCGGATTGCCAGCCGGTGCGGGTGGCCGAGCGGAGGCGGGCGGAGGGGATGAATTTCGATAGATATTCAACGAGCTTGCGTTCCATCCCGCTGACGATCAGAAGTCCACGGTCGGCAAGGTGCTGGACTAACTCTCCGCCGGTGCCATGAAACATGCTGGCCGGCAAGGCTTCCTCGTGCCGCTGACCGTCAGGATCACGCCAAATGACCAACCGTCCCCAGTTTTCATGGTTCCCGTCACGGCTCATGGCCTCGCACCAGCAGGGCGAGAGCGTGACCGGCACGAAGGTCTGCTTTTGCTCGCCGTCCTTGCCGATCGAAGTTTTGATAAGGAATACGCCCTTTTCGCGGCAGGTGAAACCAGCCGGAATCTCGACGTGCGCCTCGACCTGCTCGCCGGCGTGATCCTGCGCCTCGGCCTCGGCCAGCGCCTCGTCCACAAACGCTTCGTCGGCGAAGGCATCCTGCATGGCTTCGTCGGGTGTTGGGCAGTCGGCCGGCGGCTGTTTTTTCTTGGCCGGCGCGCTCATTGCCGGCCACCCATCGCTTCCTGCACGGCCTGCTCCTCCCGAGCAATAACATCGCTCAACGCAAACCGAAGCCGCCCGCTGATCCGCATAAAGCGTGGAAGCTGCGAATCCCTCCGCGAAACCATGTTATAGATCGCTGAGCGGCTTAGATTCCAACGAATTGCCAATTCATCGATGGTCAGCCATTCAGATGTCGTTTTCATCTTACACCTCCCTGCGGTTCCAGACGGAATTCCGCTGGAAAACGTCAAACATCGCGTCCGATAGCTCATTCAGGGTCTTAGCTGAAATTAGAGGCTCGATGTTGTGATTCAGTCGTTCTCTCGTGATGCCTGTGATCGTCCATCCGGCTGCCGACCGAGAGATGTATGCCACTGTTGACAGCGGAATTCCGTTATATGCATTTGCTACTTTTACCCCCTTTCCAACCCGAAATTTCAAACCTTTCCAATATTTCTTCGGAACACAAAACCCCTCTGTGAGCCTTTTTTCGATCTCTTCGACTCGCTGGAAAAGCTCATCAACGGTCAACAAGCGCCTCCAAGAACGCCCTTCAACTTTGGCGATCCACTCGCGAATCACCTCCTTATTCTCTGGCACCAGTTTTCTTTTCATGGCTAAACCTCCATCGTTTGCGTTTTTGTCTCCCCTCAAACGAAATCGTAATCGCTGGACATGTGGTAATCTATGGTATAGATTATCCATAGTTTTTTACCACAGGAGGAAAACGACATGAGCAAGCGAGGCGGCAGACCGAAACGGAAACTGATTGATCGACTCCGGGCAAAGGCGTGGGCGCGAGAGCTTGAGCGAGCAACTGAAAAAACATTATCGGCAATTGCTGATGAGCATCGCCTTGATCGCAGCAATCTCTACAAGGTGCGACGCGGAGAACTCTCCCCAACGTCCTATCTATGGTTGTCAGTCCGCGCCCGGCAGGTTTACGAGATCGGCCCGGCAGGCATTCCCGTGTGGCCAGTCCTGCGCGACATGGAAATCACTTACGATGAGTTCTCGGCCATGCTGCCCACCGACCCAGCGACGACCGGCATCCATCCACCCACATTCGGTAGCATTTTCGGAGATCCAACGAAAGAGGCTTCGATGCATGCGATAGCAGACTACATCGCCTTGATCGAGAGCATCGTGGAGGAGGAGCTCGCGCGGCTGGTAGAGGTAGAGGGGAGAGAAGACCAACAAGTCGCCGAAAAATTGAGGCAAAACATCGCCGACGCCACCGCCGTCATCAATAATTACCGCCGCCAGCAACCGTGGATCACTTTCTGCCAGCTGATCATCGATTTCCGTGCCATGCTTCGTCTCGACCTGTCTCCGGGGCTGCTTTCCATGCTGGCCCGCCTGCACCTCGGCGGTGGACGAAAAGCCTCCGGCCTGCAAACGGCCGAACAGCGGCGCGAATTCGTGCGAGACCTGTTCGACCGGCTGGCGCGCAAGGAACTGATGAAAGCGGACATGGAATCGTATGGCCTGACACCGGCGGAACTGATCGACGCGGCGCTGGAGAGCATGCGCTGATTCTCTGGTTGCATTTTGGTTGCACGCTGCGATTTTGGACAAAAAGAAAGAGGCTAGACGTTCGTCTAACCCCTTGTTTTTCTTGGCTTTTTCTGGTGAGCCGGACAGGTCTCGAACCTGTGACCCGCAGATTAAAAGTCTGCTGCTCTACCAACTGAGCTACCGGCCCCGATCTGGTACTCCCAAGGGGAGTCGAACCCCTGTTTCCGCCGTGAGAGGGCGGCGTCCTAGACCACTAGACGATGGGAGCGTCAGCGAGGGCGGGATTTAACTGGATTCTTCCCCGTTCGTCAATCGTTCGGTGACCCCGGCATCCAATGGGCCCA
>WFQE01000155.1 GCA_015487165.1 Paracoccaceae bacterium
CCCGTGTCGCCACGTGTAACCGTCATGGAACAGTTTTCGGAGACGCATGAATGACCAATCAGTTTCAGGCAATGGCAGCCATCCGATACGGATTCGGGCTGTCCCCCCTGGATGAGCCGCCTACCTCGGTTCAGGAAATGCTGAGCCGGCTGTCGGGCCCGGACAAGGCCGCGCAGCACTGGCCCATCGCCGGGTTCGAGCAACGCGCGAGAGAAACCTTCGAGCTGCTGGATCTGCGCAGACGCGAGCGCAAGAAAGGCAAGACCGATCTCACCGAGGTGAAAAAGCTGAATCGTGCCCTCGTACGCGGGCTGATGAAGGATCTCGGCGCCTCGGTCCAGCGGGCCATCGGGGGCCATGATGCCTTTCGTGAACGTCTGGTGCGTTTCTGGGCCGACCATTTCACGGTTGTCGCCAAGGGCAAGGGGTTGCGTTTCGTCACCACCGCCTATGTCGAAGAGGCGATCCGCCCTCATGTCACCGGCCGGTTTTCCGATCTTTTGAAATCGGCCGATACCCATCCGGCCATGCTGGTCTATCTGGATCAGATCCTGTCCATCGGCCCCCATTCCCCGATTGGCAAGCGCAGCGGTCGGGGGCTGAATGAAAACCTCGCCCGCGAAATCATGGAGCTGCACACGTTGGGGGTTGGTGCATCCTATACGCAAAAGGATGTCCGCCAGTTCGCCGAGCTTCTGACCGGATTGTTCTATAATTTCCGCACCGGCAGCAAGTTTCGGGCCGCGGCCGCCGAGCCGGGTGCAGAAACCGTGCTGGGCAGGTCATATGGCGGCGGGAAGGCCTCGGTTGCCGATATCCATGCGGCACTGGACGATCTTGCCCGCCATCCCGACACGGCCCGCCATATTGCGCGCAAGCTTGCTGTGCATTTCGTTTCGGACAGTCCAGATCAAGGGTTGGTCGATCACTTGGCGGCAGCATTCAGTGACAGCGACGGCGATCTGATGGCCGTCTATACCGCGCTGCTGGAACACCCATCGGCCTGGGCCAACCCCGGAGAAAAGGCCAAGCAGCCTTTCGACTATATGGTCTCCGCATTACGCGCGCTGGCTGTGCCGCCCGCATATATCGGTCGTATCAAGCCCATCGATATCCGGCGCTGGCTGTATGCCCCCATGGCGGTGATGGGACAGCCCTGGTTGCAACCCAACGGTCCCGATGGCTGGCCCGAGGAAGCCGATTACTGGATCACGCCGTCGGGCATGGCGGCCCGTATCGAATGGGCCCTGATGGTCGCCGACAAGCTGGGCCGTAGAACCGACCCCCGCGAGCTGGCGCACAGGGCGCTGGCGGGGGGTGCCGATGCCCGCATGCTTCAGGTGGTGGGCGCAGCCGAAAGCCGCCGCGAGGGGATTGCCCTGGTGCTGGCTTCGCCTGAATTCAATCGCCGCTGAGCAGGAGTTTCGACATGTCAGATTCAGTTTCGATCATGGATCGCCGCAAATTCATCATCCGTTCGGCCGTGCTGGGGTGTTCTGCCGCCGCCAGCCCGCTGATCACACCCATCGCGCTGGCACAGGCCCCGTGGGAGCAACGCCTTGTCGTCATCATCCTGCGCGGCGGCATGGACGGGCTCGAGGTGGTCAGGCCTGTGGGCGACCCGCTGTTTTCACGCTATCGCCCGACGCTTGCCCAAGGTCGGGGCAGCGATCTTGACGGGTTCTTTGCGCTTAACGAAAACCTGTCCGATCTGATGCCTCTCTGGCGCGGGGGCGAACTGGGTTTCGCCCATGCGGTTGCAACGCCATATCGTGACAAGCGCAGTCATTTTGACGGGCAGGATCTGCTGGAGGCCGGCACCCAAACCCTGAAGGGCGCCGGGCGCGACGGCTGGTTGAACCGGATGTTGGGCCAGGTGTCCGGTGTGACCATGAAAACCGCCTTTGCCGTGGGTCATGGCGACATGATCCTGCTGAGCGGCGAGGTGCCGACCTCGAGCTGGTCACCCGAAGCGCGGCTTGATCTATCCCCGCGCGGCCGGAGGTTGCTGGAGGTGCTTTATCACGATGACCCGCTGTTTCAGGAGGCTGGCCGAACGGCGCTGGAAATGACGGGCATGTCTGCGGGCAAGGGCAAGCGCGCAAGCGGCAACGAAATCATGGCCATGATGATGCGCGGCGCCAGGGCGGTGCGGGCCCAGTCACTGGCGAGATTCGCCGCCGAGCGGTTGAACGAGGATACACGGATAGCAGCGTTTTCCATCAACGGCTGGGATACCCATCGCACCCAGACGAACGGCATCCGCCGCCCGCTGGGCGAGCTGTCCGATGCGGTTCTGACCCTCAGAAAGGTGCTTGGCCCGAACTGGAACAAGACCGTGGTTCTGGCCATGACGGAATTCGGACGCACCGTGCGTGAAAATGGCTCGCGCGGGACGGATCACGGCACCGCTGGCGTCATGCTGATGGCAGGCGGTGCCTTGCGAGGCGGCAAGGTTTACGGTCGCTGGCCGGGTCTTGGGGAAAGCGATCTGTATCAGAATCGCGACCTGCTGCCGACCAGTGACGTGCGGGCCTATGCGGCATATGCCATGCGGGGCTTGTTCGGGCTGGAACGCGGGGTGCTGGAACGCGTGGTGTTTCCGGGGCTGGATATGGGCGATGATCCGGGGATCATCGCGTGACGGGTACTGCGCGGAAGCGGTCGGGAAATGAGTATTTGAGCAAAGAAGAAGTGCCGCCGGGCAGTTGACAGGCCGGGTGCGAGTGCCGAAATAGGCGCGAAGCCCTGATCGGAGAAAGACCATGCCCGAAACGCGCCCCGAGGTGCTTGAATTCCTGCGGACCCGGCGTTCGCGCCCGGCCAAGACGCTGACCACGCCGGTGCCGGCGCGCGCCGAGGTCGAAAATCTGCTGGAGATCGCGGCGCGCAGCCCCGATCACGGCAAGCTGGAGCCCTGGCGGTTTATCGTGCTGGAAAAGGCGGCGCTCACGCGGCTGGCCGCACTGGTTGTCGAGCTGGGTGCGGGCAAGGATCTGCCCGAGGAAAAGCTGGAAAAGGCCCGCCGGCAATTTTCCGACGCCGATCTTGCGATTGCCGTTGTTGCCAGCCCCGTGCCCTCGGAAAAGGTGCCCGAGGTCGAACAGATACTTTCGGCCGGGGCGGTGTGTCTGGCGCTGTTGAACGGGGCGCTGGCCTCGGGCTGGGGGGCGAACTGGCTGACCGGCTGGATGGCGCTTGACCGCGAATTTCTGCAGCGTGGGCTGGGGCTGGAGTCGCATGAATTCGTTGCCGGTTTCATTCATGTCGGCACTGAAACCATCGCCCCGCCCGAACGCCCCCGCCCCGATGTTGCCGCGAAAACACAATGGGTAAGCGAATGATCTTCAACGATTTCCTGCGTGCCCTGCGCCAGTTCACCGACCCGGCCTTTCGGCGGGTTCTGATCCGGTCGGTTTTGCTGACATTGGCGATCTTCGGGCCGTTCGTGTTCGGCTTTTCAGCCTTTGTCCAGTGGGTCGTTCCCGACAGCGTGACCTTGCCGTTCATCGGGCAGGTGACGTTTTTCGACAACCTTGCATCCGGGTTGGGGCTGGTCGTGCTGTTGTTCCTGTCGTCTTTCGTGATGGTGCCGGTTGCCTCGCTGTTCATCGGGTTCTTTCTTGACGAGGTGGTGGATGCGGTCGAGGCGCGCCACTATCCAGATCTCGGCCCGGCCCGCAAGCAGCCCCTGTGGGAGCTGTTGGTGGACAGCCTGCGGTTCATGATGGTCGTTGTGGTGGTCAACCTGCTGGCGTTGGTGATCTATTTTGCCTCGACCCTGCTGGCGCCGGTGATCTTCTGGGCGGTCAACGGGCTGTTGCTGGGGCGTGAATATTTTCAGCTGGTCGCCATGCGCCGCATGCCCCGCAAAGAGGCAGACCGCATGCGACGGCGGTATTTCTTTCGGATATGGATGGCGGGCACGCTGATGGCGATCCCGCTGTCAGTGCCGTTACTCAGCCTGTTCGTGCCGATCCTTGGTGTCGCGACATTCGCGCATCAGTTCCATCGGCTGAGGGGCAAGCGTCCGGTTCAATAATGGCCGGGGCCGTAGATGCCCAGCATGTCGATATCGGCGACCGTGATAAAGCCGGTCACGATGATGGTGAACACGATTGCCCACAGGATCGCCGCGACAACCGTGACGACCATGAATTTGCGCTTGAGGTTCAGCGTGGCAGGGGCCGAGGCGGGGGTGCCGGGCACGATTTCGCCCACATCGCCCTGGCTGCGCAGGCGCAGGGGCAGGATGACGAACAGCGTCATGAACCAGAAGACGAGAAACAGCACGATGGCCGATGCGATGTTCATTGGGTCAGACCTCTTCCAGTTCGATAAGCGTGCCGTTGAAATCCTTGGGGTGCAGGAACAGCACCGGCTTGCCATGGGCGCCGGTTTTCGGGTTTCCGTCGCCCAGAACCCGCGCGCCGCTGGCAACAAGATGGTCGCGTGCGGCGATGATGTCGTCAACCTCGAAACACATGTGGTGAATGCCGCCTGACGGGTTTTTTGCCAGAAAGCCGTTGATGGGGGAATCCTCGCCCAGCGGGTGAAGCAGCTCGATCTTGGTGTTGGGCAGTTCGATGAAAACGACCGTGACGCCGTGATCGGGCTCGTCCTGCGGTGCGCCCACATTGGCGCCAAGCGTGTCGCGATAGGTTGCGGCGGCGGCGTCGAGATCGGGCACGGCGATGGCGACGTGGTTGAGCTTGCCGATCATCTGGGTCTCCTTCGGTCGGGGCTATGAGGCCTTTTTCGTGGTTGTCTTCTTCTTGGCTGCGGTCTTTTTCTTTGCCGGCGTCTTGCGTTTCTTGCCCTTGGTGGCGGCCTTGGCGGTGATCAGGTCAACCGCCATGTCCATGGTCACGCTTTCGGGTTCGACGTCCTTGGGCAGGGTGGCGTTGATCTTGCCCCATTTGACATAGGGGCCATAGCGGCCGGCCATCACATTGACTGGGCCGCCCTCGGTCGGGTGTTCGCCGAGTTCCTTGAGCGGCTTGGCGGCCGCGCCACGGCCATTGCCACGCGCGGCCTTTTGTGCCAGCAGCTCGACCGCGCGGTTCATGCCGATGGTCAGCACCTCGGCCGGGTCCTTGAGGTTGGCATACAGCTTTTTCGGCTTGCCATCCTCGCCCGTGGTCGTGTGCATCACATAGGGGCCATAGCGCCCGATGGCCGCCTCGACCGGGCCGCCTTCGGGATGTTCGCCGATCAGGCGCGGCAGGCTGAGCAGGTCAAGCGCCTTTTGCAGATCGACGTCCTCGACCGCCATACCCTTGGGGATCGAGGCGCGCTTGGGCTTGGGGTTGTCCTCGGTCGCGTCGCCCAGCTGCACATAGGGCCCAAAGCGGCCCGAGCGCAGGGTAACGGGCTGGCCGTCGGGGTCATGGCCCAGCAGCTTGCCGTCGGGGCTGGCGATATCGCCTTCTTCGACCTCGCCCGACAGCGGGCGGGTGTAGCGGCATTCGGGGTAGTTCGAGCAACCGATGAATGCGCCACCCGCGCGTGAGGTGCGCAAGCTCAGCCGGCCCTTGCCGCAGGCCCGGCACAGGCGCGGGTCGGATCCATCCTCGCGCGGCGGGAACAGGTGCGGTTCGAGGAATTCGTTGATCTTTTCCAGAACCTCGGTGATGCGCAGCTCGCTGGTTTCGGCAATGGCGGCGGAAAAATCGCGCCAGAAACGGTTGAGGACGGCCTTGTAATCCTCTTTCCCGACGGTGATTTCGTCGAGTTCCTCTTCCAGTTGGGCGGTAAAGTTGTATCCTACATATTTGCGAAAGAAATTCTGCAAAAACGCGGTGACAAGGCGGCCCTTGTCTTCGGGGATCAGGCGGCCCTTTTCCTTGCGCACGTAACCGCGATCCTGAATGGTGGTCACGATCGAGGCATAGGTCGAGGGGCGGCCGATGCCGAGTTCCTCCATGCGCTTGACCAGCGTTGCCTCGGTATAGCGGGGTGGCGGCTGGGTGAAATGCTGTTCCGGCAAGACGGATTTGCGCGCAATCTTTTCGCCCTCGGCCATTTGCGGCAGGCTGCGTTCGTCATCGCTGTCGCCATTGCGGGGGTCGTCGCGGCCTTCCTGATAGACCTTCATGAAGCCGTCAAACAACATCACCTGGCCATTGGCGCGCAGCACCACCTGCCCATCATCCGAGGCAATATCGACGGTGGTGCGCTGCAGCCGCGCGGCCTCCATCTGGCTGGCGATGGTGCGTTTCCAGATCAGGTCGTACAGCTTGCGCTGGTCGGGTTCGAGTTTCGCCAGCTTTGACGGGTCGCGCGACATGTCGGTGGGGCGAATGCATTCATGGGCCTCTTGCGCGTTCTTGGCCTTGTTCTTGTACATGCGCGGGCTTTTGGGCAGGTATTTTTCGCCCCAGCGCGCCTTGATGGTGTCGCGCGCGGCCATCACGGCCTCGGGCGCCATGTCGATGCCGTCGGTCCGCATGTAGGTGATATAGCCGGCTTCATACAGGCGCTGGGCGGCGCTCATGGTCTGGCGCGCGCCAAAACCGAACTTGCGGCTGGCCTCCTGTTGCAGGGTCGAGGTCATGAAGGGCGCATAGGGGTTGCGGCTGGCGGGCTTGGCCTCGACATTTTCCACATGCAGATCGCGCGACTGCACGGCGGCGACTGCGATTTCGGCGGCCTCGCTGGTGTTGATGTCGAACTTGTCCAGCTTGTTGCCGGCCAGCACGGTGAGGCGGGCCTCGAATTCCTGGCCGCGCGGGGTTTCGAGGATGGCCTTGACCGTCCAGTATTCGCGCGCCTTGAAGGATTCGATTTCCATCTCGCGCTCGACGATCAGGCGCAGGCAGACCGACTGCACACGCCCTGCCGATTTCGCGCCCGGCAGCTTGCGCCACAGCACCGGCGACAGGTTGAAGCCGACCAGATAATCCAGTGCCCGGCGCGCCAGATAGGCGTGCACCAGCTCCATATCGACATCGCGGGGGTTTTTCATCGCCTCGGTCACGGCGGATTTCGTGATGGCATTGAACACCACGCGTTCGACCGGCGTATCCTTTTTGATGGCGCGGCGCTTGCGCAGGGTCTCTTCCAGATGCCAGCTGATCGCCTCGCCCTCGCGGTCGGGGTCGGTTGCGAGGATCAAGGCGTTGTCCTGCTTGAGTGCGTCGGCAATGGCGCGGATATGTTTCTGCGCCTTGGGATCGACCTCCCATTTCATTTCGAAATCATGTTCGGGATCGACCGATCCATCCTTGGCCGGCAGGTCGCGCACATGGCCGTATGAGGCAAGAACGGTATAGTCGTCGCCCAGATACTTGTTGATGGTTTTGGCCTTGGCGGGCGATTCGACGACGACGACGGGCATGGAGAATCCTGTTGCAACAAAGGGGGTATCCGTGGGCGCGGAACATGGTGCCTGCATCATGGGCTTGTCAATGGGGTTATGAAACAAAGGCCGCAGCCAGCGATCTGGCGGTCGCTATGCAAGAACAATTTGCGGTGATCCGCGTTATTGAACGCGGCTGAGGAAACCGCCGCTTTGCCGCTGCACCTTTCCGTCAAGTTCAAGCGCAACCAGCTGCGGCAAGACCTGCCCCGCGGGAAGGGCAAGTTCGCGGATCAGCTGATCTTCGGCCACGGGGGAGGGGCCAAGTAGCGACAGGATTCTGCGCGAAAGATCCAGCGCGGGCGAGCCCCCTTTGTGTGAGGGCGTCGGGCTTGGGGGGGCAGTCGGCTTTGTCCTGTCGGCACCGTTCCGGGTTTTGTGTGTCGGGCGGCCTTTTGTCAGCCCCAGCGCGGCAACAACATCCTTTGGCCCGCGCACAAGGGTCGCCCCGTCGCGGATCAACTGGTTGCAGCCGCCGGCCCGCGGGTCAAGCGGATGCCCCGGCACGGCCATGACTTCGCGCCCCTGTTCGGCCGCCAGCG
>WFQE01000156.1 GCA_015487165.1 Paracoccaceae bacterium
CGGCCCAGCTTGTCGGCGACCATCAGGGCCCATTCGATACGGGCCGCCATGCCCGACGGCGTGATCCAGTAATCGGCTTCCTCGGGCCAGCCATCGGGACCGTTGGGTTGCAACCAGGGCTGCCCCATCACCGCCATGGGAGCAAACAGCCAGCGACGGATATCAACGGGCTTGAGACGGCCGATATATGCGGGCGGCACAGCCAGCGCACGCAATGCGGAGACCATATAATCGAAAGGCTGCTTCGCCTTTTCTCCGGGGTTGGCCCAGGCCGATGGGTGTTCCAGCAGCGCGGTATAGACGGCCATCAGATCGCCGTCGCTGTTCCTGAATGCCGCGGCCACATGATCGACCAGCCCCTGATCGGGACTGTCTGAAACGAAATGCACGGCCAGCTTCCACGCGATGTGGCGGGCGGTGTCGGGATGGCGGGCAAGATCGTCCAGCGCCGCATGGATATCGGCGATCGAGGCCTTCCCGCCGCCATATGACCTGCCCAGCACGGTTTCCGCCCCCGGCTCGGCAGCGGCGGGGCGAAACTTGCTGCCGGTGCGGTAATTGTAGAACAACCCGGTCAGAAGTTCGGCGAACTGGCGGACATCCTTCTGCGTATAGGATCCGCCGACCCCCAGCGTGTGCAGCTCCATGATCTCGCGGGCGAGGTTTTCGTTAAGCCCCCGGCCGCGACGCTTTCCGATCGGGGAATGGGGGCCAATGGACAGGACCTGATCCAGATAGACCAGCATGGCCGGGTGGGTGTCGGCCGATCTCAGAAGATCGGAAAACCGGCCGGTGACATGGGGGCGGATCGCCTCTTCGACATAGGCGGTGGTGACGAAACGCAGCCCCTTGCCCTTGGCGACAACCGTGAAATGGTCGGCCCAGAAACGCACCAGACGTTCGCGAAAGGCATCATGGCCCCCGATGGCCCGCTGGACCGAGGCGCCAAGATCCTTCATCAGCCCGCGTACAAGGGCACGATTCAGCTTTTTCACCTCGGTGAGGTCGGTCTTGCCTTTCTTGCGCTCGCGTCTGCGCAGATCCAGCAGCTCGAAGGTTTCTCTTGCGCGTTGCTCGAACCCGGCGATGGGCCAGTGCTGCGCGGCCTTGTCCGGGCCCGACAGCCGGCTCAGCATTTCCTGAACCGAGGTAGGCGGTTCATCCAGGGGGGACAGCCCGAATCCGTATCGGATGGCCGCCATTGCCTGAAACTGATTGGTCATTCATGCGTCTCCGAAAACTGTTCCATGACGGTTACACGTGGCGACACGGGTTTTCCGTCGCAGTTTTCCTGCGCATGCAAACCCGGGCGCTGAATCCGGGTCAGTATAATCCTGAAACGCGGCATGAATTGGGCGCCCCTTGGCAGGGCGCCCGAAAAATCACTCGACCGGGATGATCCTGAGGCCCAGCTCGCGCAGCTGTTCGTTCGTGGGCTCGCTGGGGGCCTGCATCATCAGGTCTTCGGCACGCTGATTCATGGGGAACATGATGACCTCGCGGATGTTTTCGGCGTCTGCCAACAGCATCACCATGCGGTCAACACCCGGCGCAATGCCGGCATGCGGCGGGGCACCATATTTGAACGCGTTCAGCATGCCGCCGAAATGCGCATCCACAAAAGCGCGGTCATGGCCAACGATTTCAAACGCCTTGTACATGATTTCCGGGCTGTGGTTCCGCACCGCGCCCGAGGACAGCTCGACCCCGTTGCAGACGATGTCGTATTGATAGCCGAGGATATCCAGCGGATCCTGCGTCTCAAGCGCCTCGAGCCCACCCTGCGGCATGGAAAACGGGTTGTGGCTGAAATCCAGCTTGCCGGTTTCCTCGTCCAGTTCATACATCGGGAAATCGACAATCCAGCAGAAACGGTATTCGTTCTTCCAGTCGTCATTGGGCTGGGTCTGGGCCCAGATCTCGTCGCGCGCCTTGGCCGCAAAGGGCAGAAAGCTGGCGGGCTTGCCGCCGAGGAAGAACGCCGCATCGCCGACGCCAAGGCCCAGTTGCTGACGAATGGCCTCGGTGCGCTCGGGGCCGATATTCTTGGCCAGCGGGCCGGCGGCCTCGATACCGTCGCCCTGATCTCGCCAAAAGATATACCCCATCCCCGGCAAGCCCTCTTTCTGGGCAAAGCTGTTCATCCGGTCGCAGAACTTGCGGCTGCCGCCACCGGGGGCGGGAATGGCGCGCACCTCGTTGCCGTCCTGTTCCAGAAGCGACGCAAAGATCTTGAAGCCCGAGCCACG
>WFQE01000157.1 GCA_015487165.1 Paracoccaceae bacterium
GTGCCTCAGTTGCCACGCAGCATTGCAGCGACCCCGGTGCGGGCCAGCTCGACCAGGCCCAGCGGACGCATCAGGTCAACGAAGGCGTCGATCTTTTCTGGCGGGCCGGTGATTTCGAACACGAAACTTTCAAGCGTCGTGTCCATGACAGAAGCCCGAAAGATATCGGCAAGCCGCAGAGCCTCGACCCGTTTGTCGCCGGTGCCCGCGACCTTGATCAACGCCAGCTCGCGTTCGACGCTGGGGCCCTCGACGGTCAGGTCGTGGACCTCATGCACCGGCACCATGCGGTTGAGTTGGGCCTTGATCTGCTCGATCACCTGCGGGGTGCCGGTGGTGACAATGGTGATGCGCGATTGGTGCCCGGTGTGATCGACCTCGGCGACCGTCAGGCTTTCGATATTGTAGCCGCGTCCGGAAAACAGCCCGATCACACGCGCCAGAACGCCCGGCTCGTTATCCACGATCACCGCCAGAGTATGGGTTTCGATATGGTTGGAAAGGGGGTTGCGCAGGTCATAGGCGGAATGCCTCGACGAGCCCTTTTTGATGTTCAGAGGTGGCATCTAGCGGCTCCTGATGCTGGTGACATATTCCAGTACAGCCGGGTTCTTTCCGGCCATTCGCATGAGATCGGCGGGCAGATAGAGGCGGCCATCGGGAATCCGTACGGGCAATCCCCGAGACAGACCAAAGGGATCTCCTCGCATGATATAACCGAGGCGCTTGACGGTATCGCATTCCCATTTTCCGCCGCGCAAGCCGGTCACCGGATTATAGGTGTTGGTGCCGTAGAGGAAGCACAGCTCAGGAACGATGAATCCCTTTCGCACCTCCCAGCGGCCTGGCAATATTCGGGTGTTGCCTGGGTACCAGAGGAAAGTACGCCCATCCGGGGCGTTGTATTCGACCTGAGTGCCGTGGAAGACATCATAAATCCAGTGGGTATTGCCTGAAAGATATGCTTTCAAGCCGGCAACCGATTGTATTTCCAGATACGTTCCCGCGGAAGTCGTCGGTGGGAGGGTCACAATACTGCCGGGTTCAGTCGTATCCTTGCAAGAAGCTAACAGCGCCAGACTAACCACCAGAAACGTGAAGGCTGGCTTGCGGTGAAGGAAACCCTGAAATGGGCGTTTTCTGTGGTCAAGCGTCCTCATGCTCGCTCTCCTTACACCAGAACCGCGCCGTCGGACTTGATCGCGCCCTCGGTCGAGGCGTCACCGAGCAGCATTTCGTTATGCGGCTTGCCGCTGGGGATCATGGGGAAACAGTTTTCGTGCTTTTCGACAAGGCAGTCAAAGATTACCGGCCCGTCATGGGCGATCATTTCCTTGATTGCGTCGTCCAGATCGGCCGGGTCTTCGCAACGAATCCCCTTGGCGCCGAACGCCTCGGCCAGCTTGACGAAATCGGGCAGGGATTCAGACCATGAATGGGAATAGCGCTCGCCATGCAGCAGCTGCTGCCACTGGCGCACCATGCCAAGGCGTTCGTTGTTCAGGATGAACTGCTTGACCGGCAGGTTGAACTGCACGGCGGTGCCCATTTCCTGCATGTTCATCAGAAAGCTGGCATCGCCCGCAACATTGATGACCAGCGCCTTGGGATGTGCCACCTGCACGCCGATGCTGGCGGGCAGGCCATAGCCCATCGTGCCAAGGCCGCCCGATGTCATGAAACGGTGCGGTTCGTCAAAGCCAAGGAACTGTGCCGCCCACATCTGGTGCTGGCCGACCTCGGTGGTGATATAGCGGTCGGTGCCCTGTGTCAGGGCCTCGAGGCGCTGCACCGCGTATTGCGGTTTGATCAGCTTGTCGGAATTCTTGTAGGCAAGACAGTTGATTGCCTTCCATTCCTCGATCTGTTTCCACCATTTCCCGACGGCTGCCGATTTCGTCTTGCGGCCGCGCGCCTTCCAGATCTTGAGAAGGTCTTCCAGCACATGCCCCACATCGCCAAGGATGGGAAAATCGGCATGAACCACCTTGTTGATGGAGCTGGCGTCGATATCGATATGCGCCTTTTTCGAGCCCGGCGCGAAATCGTCGATCCGCCCGGTGATGCGGTCGTCAAAGCGCGCGCCGATGGCGATCATCAGGTCGCAGTCATGCATGGCCATGTTGGCCTCATAGGTGCCGTGCATGCCCAACATTCCCAGCCAGTTGTCACCCGAGGCCGGATAGGCGCCAAGCCCCATCAGGGTAGAGGTGATGGGAAAGCCCGTCGCATCGACCAGCTCGCGCAGCAATTGGCAGGCATGTGCGCCCGAATTGATGACCCCGCCGCCGGTATAGAAGATCGGGCGCTCGGCCTGCTCGAGCGCCTCGACCAGCTCGGTGATCATCTGCGTGTCGCCCTTGATGCGGGGGGCATAGTGATCCGTTTTCGCCTTTTTCGGCGGGATATAGGTGCCGGTTGCGAACTGCACATCCTTGGGAATGTCGATCAGCACCGGCCCCGGCCGCCCGGTGGTGGCGACATGAAAGGCCTGGTGGATGGTTTCGGCCAGCTTGTCGGTATCCTTGACCAGCCAGTTGTGTTTCGTGCAGGGCCGCGTGATGCCAACGGTGTCGGCCTCTTGAAACCCGTCGGTGCCGATCATGAAGGTGGGAACCTGGCCCGACAGCACGATGATCGGGATCGAATCCATCAGCGCATCGGTGATGCCCGTGACGGCATTGGTCGCGCCTGGCCCCGATGTCACGATCACGACCCCCGGCTTGCCGGTCGAACGCGCATACCCCTCGGCCGCATGCGCCGCGCCCTGTTCGTGACGCACAAGGATGTGGCGGATGTCGCTCTGCTGGAAAAGCTCGTCATAAATGGGCAGCACCGCGCCGCCCGGATAACCGAATACCGTATCGACCCCCTGATCCTTGAGAGCCTGGACAACCATCTGCGCGCCGTTCATCTGACGGGTCATGTCTTGTTCCTCATCTACAGTTCCCCGACATGGCGGGAAAACGCACCTGTTAGACGGGCGGGCGAGAACATAAAAAAACCGCCTGCAAGGCGGAGAGCATGGTGCCAGCGATTGTGTTCGCTATCGCCCCATGCCTTGGCTCAAAATCACACCCACGTTTTTCATGTCCGGTCCGTCCGATCATATTCGTGGCCCCGACATTATGTGTGCTGAAAGGGCAGGTCAAGCGGATATGCTGAACAAAATAACCTTGCGGCGAAAAATCACGCAACATTGTTACGATTTGTCGCTGCGTCAAAAAACTACCCGAAATTTCAGGGGGTTTCAGGGGGTCACCTTGCCCGACGCCACGATGTTGGGAAGGGTGATGCGCGCCAGCTGGTCGGAAATCGGTTCATTGGCCAGAGGATGCGGCGTGGTGTCAAAGCTGTCAGGGTCTACAAGCGGCTGCCAGACGCCATCCTTGTAGATTTCCACGGCCGAAAAGCCCGCCTTGTATTTCATCTTGGCACTGCCCGGCACCCAATAGCCGAGATAGACATAGGGCAAGCCGGCCTCGCGCGCGATTTCGATATGGTCGAGGATGATGAAGGTGCCCGGCGAATTGCGCTGGGTTTCGGGTTCAAAGAACGAATAGACCATTGAAAGCCCGTCATCCAGAATATCGGTCAGGCAAACGGCGGAAAGGATCTCGCGGCCGGTTTCGCCGGTGCGATAATATTCGATGACACGCGATTGCACGGGGGTTTCCTCGACCATCGCGGCGAATTCATAGACATCCATGTCCGCCATGCCGCCATCGGCGTGACGGGCCTGCAGATAGGCGCGAAACAGCTGGTATTGGCTTTCGGTCGCCCAGGGGGCCGCCGCATGGCGCGTCAGATGGGCATTTCGGCGCATGACGCGGCGCTGCGTGCGGGTGGGGCGGAAATCGGCGACCTTGATGCGCGCCGAATAGCAGCAGGCGCATTCTGCACAGCTGGGCCGATACAGCACGTTTTGCGAGCGGCGGAACCCCTGTTTTGACAGCGCATCATTGAGCTGCTGCGCCCCTTCGCCCTGCAGGGCGGTGAACAGCTTGCGCTCGGTCCTGCCGTCCAGATAGGGGCAGGGCTGAGGCGCCGTCACATAGAATTGGGGCACAACGGGGATCGAGTGACGCATGAAAGAAAAACCGACAAAGCCTGACTTGGCACAATGCTAGCAACAGGGCCGGCAATCAACAACCGTTTTGCCGCATGCATGGTGAACGCAAGACGCCCCCGGCGTGGCCGGAGGCGGCGAAACTCGTCATACTGGCCGGGGGTCAGGCCTCGGCGGGATTCTCGTTGGCCGATTTCGCCTTTCTTGCACGTTCCTCAAGGAACTGGTCGAACTCGGTCTTGTCCTTGGCGGCACGCAGCCGGTCCAGAAAGGCCTGAAACGCTTCTTGTTCGTCTTCAAGGCGCCTGATCGTTTCCTCGCGGTAGCTGTCAAAGGCGGTGTTGCCCGTCGGCTCCCAGTTCAGCCGGTGGCTGCGGTGGCGGGAATGAGAGTGGCAGGAAAACGGTGTGCGCATGCGATTACTCCAGATCATGTAGAACATAAGGGCGAGGCCGGCAGGCCAGAAAAAGATGAAACCCAGGACCATTGCGGCGATCCAGGCGCCGCGGCCACGCGCGTCAAGCCAGTTTTCCGCCTTGGACGGCCAGGTTGCGACAGAACTCATTTCGGGGTGCTCCTATTGCTCGGGTTAATGTAAATCCTGTTTACATCAAGCAATGTGGGTCGCTGGAACCTCAAAATCAAGACATAATGTAAAAAATATTTACATTGGCCTGGTGCCGGCCCCGAAGGTCAGTTCACCTGACCCGAGTCGACCGGCAGAACGCCCAGCCCCCGCAGGTAAATGCCTATGCCGCTTTCCAGCAGATCTTCGGGGGAAAAGGGGGCATTGGCGCCGGGCGCGCCGCGGGCGAACAGCTCGACAATGCCGTGGCTCATGGCCCAGACATGTTTTTGCACCATGGATGCGGGGGGGCGCTGTGGGGCCGGCACCTGGTCAAGCAGCCGCTCGGCGGCCCTTTCCATGATCTCTCGGGCGCGGATGGCCGCGCGGGCAAGTTCGGGGCTGTCCTGCATCCGCAGACCGCTTTCGAACATGGCGATATAGTGACCCGGATGCTTGCGCGCGAATGCCAGATAGGCCTGGCCGGTGGCCTCGAAGGCGGCGATAGCCGATGGCTTGCCCTGTTGATAGGCATATTCCAGCAGATCGGCAAAGATCTCGAACCCCTCGCGGGCGGCTTCGGCGATCATTGCGTCCTTGCCGGAAAAATGCCGGTAGGGCGCAGCCGGCGAAACCCCCGCCGCCTTGGCCGCTTCGGACATGGTAAAGCCCTGCGGCCCCTTCTCTTCGAGCAGCCGCAAGGTGGTATCCAGCAGCGCGCGGCGCAGATTGCCGTGGTGATAGCCCTTCTTACTCATCGGTCGTCCAGAGTTCGGGCGCAGCACAGATCAGCGGGTCGGGCGCATGCGCAACACTGGCGTCCTTGTGCGCATAGTCCAGCTCGTCCAGCACGGCCCGGATGGCCGCAACCCTGGCGCGGCGCTTGTCATCGGCGCGGATCACCTGCCAGGGCGACGAAGGCGCGTGGCTGGCGACGAAGGTTTCGCCAATGGCACGGGTGTAGTCATCCCATTTCGACAGACCCTCGACATCGATGCGCGACAGCTTCCATTGCTTGAGAGGGTCGCGCTCGCGGGCCAGAAAACGGCGCAGCTGTTCGGCCCGCCCCACATTCAGCCAGATCTTGAACAGGCGGATGCCTTCGGATTGCAACATTTCCTCGAACGGGGTGACATGCTCGAAAAACCTGGCGCGCTGGTCGGGGGTGCAAAAGCCGAATACATGCTCGATCACCCCGCGATTATACCAGGAACGGTCGAAAAACACGATTTCGCCGCTTGAAGGCATCTGGCTGGCATAGCGCTGAAAATACCACTGCCCGCGCTCGCGCTCGGTCGGTGTCGACAGGGCGACAACACGGGCGACCCGCGGGTTCATGTTTTCCCGAAACCGCTTGATCGTGCCGCCCTTGCCCGCGGCATCGCGCCCCTCGAACACCACCACGATGCGTTCGCCCGTTTCCTGCGCCCAGGCCTGAAGGCGGGCCAGTTCGATCTGAAGGGCGTGGAGGTCGCGTTCATATTCCTTGCGGTCCCAGCGTTTCCGGTAGGGGTAGCCGGGGTCAAGGATATCGTTCTTGCCGGCGGACGCGATCGCCTCGCGCATCCATTCGGGGGCGTCTTCACGATAAAAGCGGCTGATTTCGCCGCCAAAGGGCAGGGGGGGCTGGCTGGTTCCGGTCATGGCGCCACTATGCCCCCGCAGCCGCTGTTTGGCAAAGCCGCGGGCCCACAGGCCGGCCCGCGGTCATTTCAGCGATCCCCGTTTCAGCAGGCGCAGAGCCGCAGCAACCACCTTGTCGGTATTGGTGTTGTGGGGCATGTGGCCGACACCCTGCAGGAAGGTGACGTTAATGCCCCTGATCTGCTGGGCCAGCTTTTCGGTATGAATATGCGAGGGCACAACGGTGTCGGCCGTGCCATGCACCGCCTCGACGGGCAGGTCTATTTCACCATAGCGCGGCACCATCGCGCGCACCTGTTCCTTGAGTGCTGCAACCTGCAACGCGTTTTCGCGCTGCGTGCTGCGCATCAGGACCAGCCCGATGCCAAGGTGGTCGCCATAGCCCGCCGGAACCGGCTGCGGTTCATAGACCGAGGCCAGCGACGCGCGCACCAACCCCCTTGGCGGGAAAGCCGCCACCCACAGGCGCAGCAGCGGGCCGGTGATGGGGTTCGCGTTGATGCGATACAAGGTGCCAAGCCCCGTCGGCCACACATTCGAGGGCGCCGAAACCAGCAGCAACCCCGCAACGCTGTCAGGATAATCCAGCGCCCAGCGCAGCGCGACCGAACCGCCATAGCTTTGCCCCATGACATAGGCCTTGCGATAGCCCAGCGCGTTCAACGCGGCGCGCAGAACCTCTGCCTGCTGGGCCAGCGTCGCCCCGTCGCGCCCCAGGGGCGGGGTATAGCCAAAGCCGGGCCTGTCCATCGCGATAACGGTGAAATTTTCGGCCAGTGCGGGGGCAATGCGCCAGGTCATGTCGCGCAGATTGCCGCTTGCCCCGTGCAGCAGCACGATGGGCGGCCCGTTACCCATGATCTTGACATGCACGTCATGGCCATTGGCCTTGACGATCTTGCCGTCCGGCGGATACAGGCGCGCGGTTTCGGCCTCGTTGCGGGCGGCGCGCCACAGCATAAAGCCCGTGCCAAAGGCCAGGATCAGCAGCAGGATCAGCGCGATCTTCATGTCGCGCCCGTCCTTTCGGTGCCGGTCCCGATCAGGTTCAGGTCAAACGGCGTCGTCTGATAGATCTGGTTGATCCAGTTGCCGTACAGCAGATGCGCATGAGAGCGCCAGCGGTTTTCCGGCGGCTGCGTAGGGTCGTCATTGCGATAATAGTTGACCGGCACGTTGATCGGGGTGTCATTGGCGACATCGCGGTCATATTCCTGTTTCAGCGTGTCGGTGTCATATTCGAAATGGTTGAAGATATAGAGCGCGCGATGCGCCTTGTCCTCGACCAGACAGGGGCCGACCTCGTCGCTGCCCAGCAGGGTGTCGAGGCCCTCGACCGCGTCGATCTCGTCCTGGCGCATTTCCGTCCAGCGGCTGACGGGGATCACGAAATCATCGGAAAACCCCCGCAGATAGGGCGAGGCGGGCGCAAGGTTGCGGTGGCGGAAACAGCCGAATGCCTTGTGGTCGAGCATGTGTTTCTCGACCCCGTGGAAATGGTTGATCATGGCCATGCCGCCCCAGCAGACGCCGAATGTGGAATGCACATTGGTCTGGGTCCAGTCCATGACCTCCTGCATCTCGTCCCAATATGTGACCTGTTCAAAGGGAAGATGCTCGATCGGCGCGCCGGTAATGATGAGGCCATCCAGCTTGCGGTGCTTGATCGACTGGAAGGAATGATAGAACGCCTCCATATGCGCGGGCGAAACATTGCGCGGCTTGTGTTCCGTCATGCGGATGAGGGTGAACTCGATCTGCAGCGGGGTCGCCCCGATCAGGCGGGCGAACTGGGTTTCCGTCTGGATCTTTTTCGGCATCAGGTTCAACAGCCCGATCTGAAGCGGGCGGATGTCCTGACGTGCGGCTTCCTCGGCCGACATGACCATGACACCCTCGCGCTTGAGGATGTCATAGGCGGGCAGGTTTTCAGGTATCTTGATCGGCATGGCGGTCTCGCGACGGTTGAGGAAACTTCAGTTAACCCTGCGAGGCGCGGGCATCAAGGGCGCGGGCGATCAATGCGTCGAAATCCCCGGCAGTGCGCACCTGTGCAATATCGGCTGCCTCCACCGTGACGCCCCAGTTTTCGGCCATCGCCCGATACAGCGGCTGGCGGTGATCCAGACAGGCGCGATAGGCAAACCGCATGAAATCGTCGGGATCCACCTGATCCTCGGCCACGCCCTTGCGGGCGCAATAATCCGCCCAGGTCTGTTCCAGAAAATCGGGGTTGAAATACATGGGCTTTGGGGCACTCTCGAAACGCGCGACCAGCTTGTCCACATGCTCGGGGCCACCCTTGATCCACACCATCAGCAGGTTTTCCGAAAGCTTTTTCAGAACCGGATCATCGGGATTGTCGGGATCAACCACCTCGCAGATCGAGCCGCCTGAATCGCAAACGAAATTGTCGTATTCATACAGATCACGCGCGCGCTCGATGAAATGGGGCGTGTCCAGCAGGGCGCTGATCTCGGCCGTGCGGTGCTGGTCCTGCCGCTTGCGATATTCGGCAAAAGGGATGCCGCCGCGGGCCGGGTCGCCCGGCTTGCCCAGATAGGTGGACAGCGGCGCGAGGTTATCGAAGGTGATGTTCGAGGCGATATAAATGGAATCGCTGCGCAGCAGATGGGCCAGAAACGGGTTGCGCATGGCCTCGCGCTTGAAATTGTCGACGATATGTTCGCCCATATAGCGCGTGCCGATACGGTAATCGACGGAATAGTGAAACCACCCGCCGCTTTCGCGCAGGATGTTGGAAACATGGGTCTTGCCCAGGCCGGACATGCCGAACAGCAGGACATGCTTGCGTCTGGCCTGCTGCCATTGTTGCGCATTTTCGTAAATCATCGCTCTGCCCCGTGGTCGGCCCCTGTAATCGGTCGCTGTTTCAGCCAAGTCGCCCTTCCCCTTGTTACCCGCAAGGCGGGCGAGGGGGAAGGGGGCAGGGGAACGCGTTCTTATCACCGAGATATTGCCGAAAGGCCGGCCCTTATGCAGGGCTGTGGGGCGGGTCCGGGTCGTCCGGGCGTGGCGTGGCAGGGTATTTCGCCAGTTCCTCGAGAACCAGCGCCACATGTTCCTGTTCTTCGGTTGCAAATTCGCGGGCGAATCTGCGCACCTCGTCGTCGCTTGCGCGCGCCAGCAGGTCGTCGAAAAACGCCTTGGCGCGTTGTTCGGCCTTCAGCGCCAGTTGCAGCGCCTCATGCGGGGTCATCAGATAATCGACATCGCCCAGATCCACCGTTTCCGGGGCCTCGCCATCGCCCCAGTCAATTTCGTGTTCGTCAAGGATTGGCGCGCCGATCTGCTGCATCTGCTGGCGGATTTCGGCCGCGTGCAGCCCTTCGACACGGGCGAGGTTGCGAAATATCTGGGCCAGTTCGGTGTTGTTGTGGGCCTCCATCTGGTCGGCGAGCATGGAATAGCGTTCCTGCGCGTCCAGCTCCATCTGGTGGGCCCAGGCAAGCAGGGTGGCCACATTGTCGGCGGGTGAGCTGGTCATAACGCGAACGCCTCTTCCAGCGCCTTGATGTCGCCCACCTCGTCGGACACATGGGCGGCATAGGGCTTGCGATTGCCGCGATAAAGGATGCCCGTGTTCATGCCGTCATCGGTCATGATGCGCCGCGCCGCGCGGGCCGGGTCATCGGTGGGTTCGACAATGGCCTTGTGAACGGTTTGCTTCCATTCCTTTTCGTCCGGGCGGAAGGTTACGCAGGGGCTGAGGATTTCCACAAAGGAAAAGCCGGGGTGGCGGATGGCCTCGAGTATCGTGTTGGTGCAGGCCTTGATGTCGCCGGAAAATTCGCGCGCCACGAAATTGGCGCCCGAGGCCAGCGCGATCACCAGCGGGTGAAAGGGCGAAAGCCCGGTGCCGCCCGGCGACAGGGCCGAATCCCAGTCGGGTTCGGTCGTGGGCGAGGGCTGGCCCTTGGTCATGCCGTAGACGCGGTTGTCCATGACGATATAGGTCATGTCGATATTGCGTCGGCAGGCATGCAGGAAATGGTTGCCGCCAATGGAAAACCCGTCGCCATCGCCGCTCATGACCATGACGGTCAGGTCGGGGCGCGCAACCTTCAACCCCGCCGCCAGCGCCAGAGAACGCCCATGCACGCCGTGGAAACCATAGCAGTTGGTATAGGCAGGGATGCGGGACGAGCAGCCGATGCCCGACACCACGGCCACATCTTCGGGCGGGCGGCCAAGCGCGGCCAGTGCCTTGGTGATCGACAACAGCACATGGTAGTCGCCGCAGCCGGGGCACCAGATCGGGGTGATGCCGGATTTGAAGTCGCCGGCTTTGAACGAAGGGCAGGTTGGCGCGTTCATGACTTGATCCAATCGGTGATTTCGGTGACGATTTCGGCAGGCCCGATCAGGCGCGGACCTTCGCGGTGAAAGGGGTGAACCTTGCCCGGCAGCTCGCAATGGGCGCGAACATGGCGGGCGAATTGCCCCGAATGGGTTTGCTCGACAACAAGGATGCGGCTTGCATCACCAACTGCCTGCAACAGCTGTTCGGCCGGAAAGGGCGAGATCAGGCGCAGCGCGACCAGCTTGACGTCAATGCCCCGGGCGCGCAGGCGCTTTGCCGCCTCGCGTGCGGCGCCGGTGGTGGAGCCCCAGGTCAGGATAACGGTGTCGCCGTCGCCCTCGATCTCGGCCCAATGGGTGCCATAGTCGAACTGCTCGACCTTGTCGCGGCGCTTGTCCATCTGCGCCTTCTGGTCGCTCATGCGGCTTGATGGTGTG
Source organism: Paracoccaceae bacterium (assembly GCA_015487165.1). Taxonomy (GTDB): domain Bacteria; phylum Pseudomonadota; class Alphaproteobacteria; order Rhodobacterales; family Rhodobacteraceae; genus UBA5972. The sequence goes on from WFQE01000157.1 coordinate 11,040, forward strand.
CCGGTGACGCTGTGGGTCAGCCCGTCGGCCGTGTATTGCCCGCCCGGTGTGCCCGGCAGCGCCATGGGCGAAATGCCGTCGGCCGTCAGCGCATAGCGCGCATATTCCTGATCGGCGCCGCCCTGCCAGACACGCCGGTTGGCAAAGAATGACAGATCGGCAGGCCGGTCGATCACGGCGCGGGCCTGCCCGATGGCCTGGTCCGACAGCACGATCGCGGGCACCTGCATGGCCTCGGCCAGATGCACGGCCCATTGTGCGGTGAACAGGCAGTCGGCAACACCCAGCGGGCCCACCACCACATGCGGGGCGTCGCCGTGAAAGCCATAGACGGCGATGTTCAGATCCGATTGTTCCGATTTTGTCGGGATGCCGGTGGAAGGCCCCCCACGCATTACATCGACCACGACAACCGGGGTTTCTGATGCCGCTGACAGGCCCAGCGCCTCCATCATCAGGGCAAGGCCGGGGCCCGAGGTGGCGGTCATCGAGGCGCGCCCGCCAAAGGATGCGCCGATCGCCATGTTGATCGAGGACAGCTCGTCCTCGGCCTGCACCAGCGCCCCGCCGACGCGCGCCAATGCGGGCGCCAGCCATTCCAGAACCTCGGTTGCCGGTGTGATCGGATAGGCGGCCGCAAAGCGGATACCGCCGCGCACCGCGCCAAGGCCCACGGCCTCGTTTCCGGTAATGAGCCAGCGTTCCTGATCGGCCTGTTGCGTCGCCTTCAACCTGTAGCTTCGGGGCATTTTCTCGGCCCCCTTGATGCCGGCATCGAGGCAGGCGAGGCCGGAGTTGACGGCATCATCGCCCTTGCGGGCAAGCTTGGTGCGGATCACCTGCCTGACTGCCTCGATATCCATGCCGGTCAGCGCCGCCGCCAGGCCCGCCGCGACCATGTTTTCGCGCCCCCCCGCAATGGCCTTGGCAGTTTCCTTGAGGGGAAATTCGACCACCGGCGCACCGCTGGCGGTGATTTCTTCGGGCACCGGGCCTGATTCGGGGTCGGCAATGATCAGCCCCTCGGGCGAAAGCGGGATCTCGGCCGCCAGGCGGTCGGCGTTTTTCCAGTCGATCCCGATCATCAGGTCATAGCGCTCGGCCGCGCATTCGACGGGGTCTCTGGCCAGCCGCACCAGCGCCGCGGCCTCGCCCCCGCGAATCTGGGGGCCGACGGAACGGGTCAGCATTCCGTAAAGCCCGGCTTTTCCTGCCGCTTCCAGCAATATGCCGCCCGCAGTCAGCGCGCCGGCGCCGCCACTGCCCAATATTGCCAATGATACGCTGTTTGCTTCGGTTTCCGCCATCTTGTCGCCGTCCTGTCTGCATCAACCCCGATCTGCTGTGCTGTCGAGGTTGATTTTTTCTGTTGACCGTAAACACGCATTCGAATACCAAAATACCTAATAAGGATTTGCAGTGGTGTCAACACGGGGCATGCAAAGCCCGACACCCAAGAAAAGAGGAACCACGCAATGCCACATCGCTGGGTGATGACTGCGCCGGATCAGCCGCTGGAAAGGCAGACCTTCGAACCCGCAGCCCCGCAGGCGGGCGAAGTTGTCGTTGAAATTGCCGGCTGCGGCGTCTGCCATACCGATCTTGGCTATTATTATGACGGCGTGCGCACGAACCAGCCGCTGCCCCTGACGCTGGGACACGAAATCAGCGGGATCGTCACCCGTGCGGGCGAGGGGGCGGAAGAGTGGATTGGCAAGGCCGTCATCATTCCGGCGGTGATGCCCTGCGGTGAATGCGATCTTTGCAAGCGTGGCAAGGGCACGATCTGCCGGGCGCAGAAAATGCCGGGCAATGATATCGAGGGCGGTTTTGCCACCCATATCACGGTGCCGGCCCGTGGGCTTTGCCCCGTGGATGAGGGCCGCCTTGCCGCGGCGGGGCTGGAACTTGCCGATGTCTCGGTCGTGGCCGACGCGCTGACCACACCCTATCAGGCCGCCGTTCAGGCGGGGGTCGGCGAGGGCGATCTTGTGATCGTCAACGGCACCGGTGGGGTTGGCGGCTATGCGGTGCAGGTCGCCGCCGCCCTGGGCGCGACCGTGGTGGCGATAGATGTCGTGCCCGAAAAGCTGGCGGCGGTGGCGCAATATGGCGCCAGCCTGACGCTGAACGCCCGCGAACACGACCCGCGCGCCCTGAAAGGGGCCATTCGCGATTTCGCCAAACAGAACGGCCTGCGCCAGACCGAGTGGATCATCATGGAATGTTCCGGCACCGCAGCCGGGCAGACCACCGCCTACAGCCTGCTCAACCACGGCGCCACGCTGTGTGTCGTGGGCTTTACCATGGACAAGGTGACGGTGCGCCTTTCGAATCTGATGGCCTTTCACGCGCGTGCCCTGGGCAACTGGGGCTGTCCGCCCGAACTCTACCCCGGCGCGCTTGACCTCGTGCTCGACGGCAAGGTGCAGCTCAAACCCTTTGTCGAGCAACATCCGCTGGACGATATCAATGACGTTTTCGACGCCGTGCATCACGGCAAACTGACGCGCCGCGCCATCATGGTGCCGAACGGAGGAACCCAATGAGCGACGATTTCGAATTTCTGCCCCATGACCTTGTGCCCGAGGACGTGATCGACGGGCTGACCGACCAGGTTTTGTTCGAGAAACGCCCCGCCCGCGACGACCAGGGAAACGAGGTTTCGGGCCTCTACAACGCATGGATCACGCTGAACAACCCGTCGCAATACAATTCATACACCACCGCGATGGTGAAAAAGGTGATCCTGTGCTTCCGCGCGGCGTCCAACATGCGCGATGTCAACGCGGTGGTCTTTACCGGCGCTGGCGACAAGGCATTCTGCACCGGCGGAAATACAAAGGAATATGCCGAATATTATGCTGGCCGGCCGCAAGAATACCGGCAATACATGCGCCTTTTCAACGATATGGTCAGCGCCATCCTGGGCTGCGACAAGCCGGTGATCTGCCGCGTCAACGGCATGCGGATCGGCGGCGGGCAGGAAATCGGCATGGCCTGCGACTTTTCCATCAGCCAGGACATGGCCCGCTTTGGCCAGGCCGGGCCCAAGCATGGCAGCGCGCCGGTCGGGGGCTCGACCGATTTTCTGCCGGTGATGATCGGCGCCGAAATGGCTATGGTGTCGGGCGTGCTGTGCGAAAGTTTCAGCGCCCACAAGGCGCAGCGTCTGGGCCTGCTGACCGATATCGTGCCGGCGCTCAAGGTTGACGGCGAATATGTGCCCAACCCGCTGGTCGAAACCGAGATGAAGACCGATGCCTTCGGGCGCATCCTGCATGGCGAGCCCAAGACCGGCGAGGCGCTGGCCGAGGGCAAGGCGCTGATGAAGCGCGGCGAAATCGACCTCGGCGCGCTGGACGAGGCCGTCGAGGCGCTGTGCACCAAGCTGCTGCTGACCTTCCCCGACTGCACCACCAAGACGATCGAGGAGTTGCGCAAGCCCAAGCTGAATGCGTGGAACGCAAACAAGGAAAACAGCCGCGCCTGGCTGGCCCTGAACATGATGACCGAGGCCAATGCCGGTTTCCGCGCCTTCAACGAGGGCAATCGCGAGGTCGGCCGCGAGGTCGATTTCATTTCGCTGCGCCAGCGCCTGGCCGCGGGCGAGAAATGGGGCCCGGAATTCATCGACAGCCTGATGCCCGGTGCCGGCAAGGAGGCCGCAAAATGAGCCAGCCGCTCGGCATAACGGTTGATCGCAACGGTGCATTGCTGCGTCTGACGCTGGCGCGGCCCAAGGCGAACATCATCGATGCCGAGATGATCGCCGCCCTTGACGCAGCACTTGCCGAACATCTTGGCGCGCGCGACCTCAAGGCGGTGCTGCTGGCTGCCGAGGGCCCCCATTTCAGCTTTGGCGCCAGCGTCGAGGAACATCTGCCCGAAAGCTGCGCCGAGATGCTCGGGGGCCTGCACGCCCTGATCCGGCGCATGATCGAGGCGCCCGTGCCGATCCTGGTGGCCATTCGCGGCCAGTGTCTGGGCGGCGGGCTTGAACTCGCCTGCGCCGGCTCGATGCTGTTTGCCACCCCCGACGCCAATCTCGGCCAGCCCGAAATGCAGCTGGGCGTATTCGCGCCTGCCGCCAGCTGCCTGTTGCCCGAACGTATCGGGCAGAGCCGCGCCGAAGAGCTGCTGTTTTCGGGTGCCTCGGTCAGGGGTGAACGCGCTCTGGAAATCGGCCTGGTCGATCATCTGGCCGACGACCCTGAACAGGCCGCGCTTGACTGGTTCGATGCCAATCTCGCGCCCAAGAGCGCCTCTTCCCTGCGCATGGCCGTCAGGGCGGCGCGGATCGGTTACGCCGGGCGCGTCATTGCCAAGCTGGCCGAGGTCGAGGCGCTGTATCTGAACGAACTGATGTCAACGCGCGACGCGGTCGAGGGCCTCGAGGCCTTTATCGCCAAGCGCCCTGCCGAATGGGAGAACCGATGACACATCAAACCACCCAGGAAATCGTCGCGCGTGCGCAGGATCTGTATGAAGACCTGCATTTCACCGCCGCGCGGAAATGGAAAGAGGCCGGCGAGGGCCGCAAGGTGATCGGATACATGCCGGTCTATATCCCGCGCGAACTGATCCACGCCGCCGGCATGCTGCCCCTTGGCATCATGGGGGGCGGCGACAATCTCGAGGTCATCCACGGCGATGCCTATTACCAGTCATATATCTGCCGGATCCCGCGTTCCACCATCGAGCTGGGCATTTCCGGGCGGCTGGATTTCGTCGATGGCATGATCTTCCCGTCGATCTGCGACGTGATCCGCAACCTGTCGGGCATGTGGAAGATGCTGTTCCCGGATGTCTATGCCAAGTATTTCGACGTCCCCCAGACCTATGAAGACGAGGTCGGCGGCACCTTCTATGAAGGCGAGATGAAGGAATTCCTGCACGATCTCGAACAGATCGGCGGGCGCAAGGTCACCGATGACGATTTGCGCAACTCTATCGAGGTCTATAACGAAAACAGGCGCCTGGTGCGCGAACTTTATGCGTTGCGGGCCGAAGTTCCCTGGCAGGCCCCGGCATCCGAGGCCTATCTGATCATCCGCGCGGGTCTGGTCCTGCCGGTCGAGGAACACAGCCAGATGCTGCGCGACTATATCGCCGCGGCAAGGGCCGAAAAACGCCCCATCAAGGATAATGCCAAGGTCGTGGTCACCGGCATGTTCTGCGAACAGCCGCCGCTGAATCTGATCAAGTCGCTGGAGCTGTCGGGCTGCTATGTGGTCGATGACGATTTCATGCTGGTCAGCCGCTGGCTGATCGGGGATGTGCCGCTGGAAGGCGACCCGATCCACAATCTGGCGCAGGCCTTCCTGCATCATTCGGAAAGCACCGCCGCCAAATACGAACCCGATCTCAAGGAAAAGGGCCAGTTCCTGGTGCGCTCGGTGCGCCGCACCGGGGCCGAAGGCGTGATCTTTGCCGCCCCCAGCTTCTGCGACCCTGCGCTGCTTGACCGGCCGATGCTGCAAAACGTGCTGAAACAGGCCGGTATCCCGTTCATCGCGTTCAAATACGCAGAAAACTCGGGCCAGATGCAGCCGATTCGCGAACAGGCCGGAACCTTCGTCGATTCAATCAAGCTATGGAGTGCAGCATGAGACCGACCGCCGTGAAAACCCCGCCCAAGGAGGTTATCAAGGACGCCTCCATGCTCAAGCAGAAAGAGATGATGGCGCGTCACTACGACCGCCTCGCCAATGCGCATGAGAATGGTGAAAAGGTGGCCTCGACCTTCGTGCCCGGCAATCTGAACGAGCTGGTCATGTGCTTTGACCTGGTCAACAACCTGCCCGAGGTCAACGCCATCCAGTCGGGTCTGCGCCGGCAATCTGGCGCCTATATCATGGAGGCCGAGCGTTCGGGCCATTCCGAAGATGTCTGCACCTATGTGAAATCCGACATCGGCATGATGGCCAAGGGCAATATCGGCCCCAACGGCAAGAAACTGCCCAATCCAGATGTGCTGCTGCTGTCCTATACGGGCTGCTTTACCTTCATGAAGTGGTTCGAGCTGCTGCGCGAGCAGTACAAATGCCCGACCATCTTCTTGCAGACGCCCTATATGGCCGATGGCAAGGTCACGCCCAACATGATCCAGTACATGGTCAAGCAGCTGAAAGAGGACGTGATCCCCAAGCTGGAAGAGGTCAGCGGCGTCAAGTTCGACATCGACCGCCTGCGCGAATATCTCAGGAAATCGGCCAAGGCCGAGGACGATCTTGTTGCCGTGCTGCAAAGTGCCAAGAACAAGCCCAGCCCGATCGACGCCTATTTCGGCGGCATCTATTACATCGGCCCGATCTTTGGCGCCTTCCGCGGCACTGATGACGCGATCGACTATTACCGTTTCCTGCGCGAGGAAGTCGAGGAACGCATGCGAAAGGGCCTTGGCCCCGTCACACCCGACGGCACCATGAAAGAGGAAAAATACCGCCTCGTCGTCGAAGGCCCGCCCAACTACACCAATTTCCGCCAGTTCTGGAAAATGTTCTACGACGAAGGCGCGACCGTTGTGGCCTCGAGCTATACCAAGGTGGGCGGCACCTATGATTTCGGCTTCCGTCACGACCCCGACAGGCCGCTGGAAACGCTGGCCGAATATTGCTTGGGCGTCTACACCAACCGCAGCCTGCCCATGCGCATCGACATGCTGGTGAACTACATCAACGAATACGAGGCCGACGGCCTGCTGATCAACTCGATCAAGTCGTGCAACAGTTTCTCGGCCGGCCAGCTGCTGATCATGCGCGAGGTCGAAAAACGCACCGGCAAGCCGGCCGCCTTCATCGAAAGCGATCTGGTGGATCCGCGTTATTTCTCGGCCGCCAATATCAAGAACCGCCTGGAAAGCTATTTCCAGATGGTCGAACAGAAACGCAGCGGGAAAGGAGCGGCAGCATGAGCAGCATGAAGACATTCGTCGGCATCGACCTCGGCTCGACCACCACCAAGGCGGTGCTGCTGGACGAAAACGAACAGATCCTCGGGCGCGGGATCACCAATTCGCGCTCGAACTACGAAACCGCCTGCCGCGTGGCCCAGCAAGAGGCCGCGGTGGATGCGCGCTTTACCCTGTTCCGGCGCGAATTCGGCGCCGCCGACGGCACCGATGAAGAGGTCGAAGCCTTTCTTTCGGGGCTGGAGCGCGCCTTCCGGCTGGAACAATTCCTTGAACAGCTGGACGATCTCGAAGAAACCTGCCTTTCGCAGGTCAAGGGCGAGCGGTTCGAAAAGAATGCCGCTGGCGTCAGGCAGGCGCTGGAAGAGGTGTTTCGCCGCCTGCGGGCCGAGGCCCCCGAAATGTATGCGCCGGGCGCCAGGCGCAAGTCGGATTTCTTCCGCGACATCGCGGGCTCGCGCTATCTTGCGTTGGCCGAAGAGGTCGCCCGCGATGCGGGTCTGCCCTATGACCTGTTGCTGAACGTCTATGACAAGTCGATCATCGCGGTCGAAAAC
>WFQE01000158.1 GCA_015487165.1 Paracoccaceae bacterium
AGCCGTGGCTCGGCCCATCTGGATGACCTTGACCTCAACCCGATGCTGCTGTCGGTCGATGAGGGCCACAACATCACCTATGACCGCAAGACGCCGCGGCAAGAGGTGCCTGATACGCTGGACGCCGAAATCGTCAAGGACGCCGAGAGGTTCTTTAACGAAGGCGAAAAGATGCAACTGTCATATGCGGTGCGCAACACCGACCGCACCATTGGCACCCGCGCCTCCAGCCATATCGTGCGCCGCTTTGGCATGCGCAACAACCTGCAGCCCGATCACCTGACGATCAAGCTGTCTGGCTCGGCCGGTCAATCCCTGGGGGCGTTTGCCGCGCCCGGCCTCAAGATCGAGGTTTCGGGGGACGCCAATGACTATGTCGGCAAGGGCCTGTCGGGTGGCATCATCGTCGTGCGCCCGCCACTGGTGTCGCCGCTGGTGGCCGAGGAAAACACCATCATCGGCAACACGGTTCTTTATGGCGCAACCGCCGGCAAGCTGTTTGCCAATGGCCGCGCCGGCGAGCGCTTTGCCGTGCGCAATTCGGGCGCAAAGGTGGTGGTCGAGGGTTGCGGCTCGAACGGTTGCGAATACATGACCGGCGGGGTGGCCGTGATCCTTGGCTCGATCGGGCTGAACTTTGGCGCAGGGATGACAGGCGGCATGGCCTATATCTATGACCCTGACGGCAAGGCGCAGGACCACATCAACATGGAGTCGCTGGTCGTCAACCGTCTGGCATCGCATCACTGGGAAGAAGAACTGCGCAACCTGATCGAAGAACATCTGCGCGAAACCCGCAGTGCGCGGGCACAGCAGATATTGATGCACTGGGACGAAGAAAAGATGAATTTCCTCCAGGTCTGCCCCAAAGAGATGCTTGCACATCTCGAACATCCGCTTGCGGATGAAGGGGCAAGCCTGTCTGCCTGATGGGCAAATTCCCGGCCGGATCCTTACCTCGTCCGGCCGGGGAGAGTTTTTTTACTTGATCGGCAGGGGTTTGACCACCGGCTTGCCGTCTTTCATCACCGGATGATCGGCGCCGGGGAATTCGTATTCGCCCATATATCCCTGATCGACATGAAGCATCGGCAGCAGCTTTTCACCCGGTTTGGTCGCGCGGGTCAGCTTGACGACCACATTTTCGGTGGTGCCTGACTTGATCGCAACATGACCGATGGAGGCCGGAACCACCGGCTTGCCGTTCTTGATCGCGTGAATGACCAGCCAGCCATCACCCTCAATGGTGACCGAGTCGACAGTTACCGTATTGCCGGCCGGCTGAGGCGAAGTCTTGATTTCGGCGGCATGGGCGGCCCCGGCAAAAGCGACGGTGGCGGCGGTCAGAATGATCATGAGTTTCATGTGAGTTCCCTTTGCGGAATTGTTGTGTAAAGCGCGTGTTGCACGGAACAGTTACGCCTGACGGCAAGTTTTATTCCCTCTTGCGGGAATTTTTTTCGCGCGAACGCGTATAGTGAACAGACAGATGAAAAGGCGGACCATGAAAAGCGACCACGAAATCGAGGCCTGCATCCTGCATCTTCGCCGGTTTGCGATGGCGTTGACGCGGAACGCGGATCATGCCGATGATCTTGTGCAGGATACCGTCGAGCGGGCCTTGTCCCGCTGGACCTTGCGCAAACCCGGCCTGCCGCTGCGGCCGTGGCTGTTTGCGATTCTGCGCAACATCCATATCAGCGGCCACCGCAAGGCCGTCAGGATGGTTACCGATCACGGTGTCGATGTGGACCATCTGCACAGCAGTGACGCAGCCGCCGAAGGCAGGATGGAACTGAAACAGGTGCTGCAAATGCTGTCGGCCTTGCCCGACGACCAGCGCATGGCGATATTGCTGGTTTCGGTCGAGGGGTTTTCCTATGCAGAGGCATCCATGATCATGGAGATACCCGTTGGAACGCTGATGTCGCGTCTTAACCGGGCACGAAAGAAACTGCGCGAACTGGTCGAGACCCCGCCCGCGCAACGGTTGAGGAGGGTCAAGTGATGCAAAAGACAAGACCCGTTGGCGAAGATGACCTGACCGCCTATGTCGATGGTGAACTGGCCGAGGATCGCCGCGCACTGGTTGAAAAATGGCTGGAAGACCATCCGGATGCAAAACGCCGGGTTCAACACGATATCGAGATTCGCAATACCTTGCAGGATGCCCTTGCACCCCTTGCCGATGTTCCCCTGCCAGACCGTTTTCGTGTCGATAACGTCAGGGCGTCGCTGCGCCGCGAAAACCTGTTTGGTTTGCGCCGCATGGCGGCGGTTGTCGCGCTGATCGCCATTGGCGGCGCGGGGGGGTGGTTCCTGCGAGGCAATGCAACGGTCCCCACGGGCGCCCCGACAGAGATTGATCAGGCGCTGGCGGCATACAGGGTTTATGTGCCGGAAAAGCTCCACCCTGTCGAGGTTTCGGCAGATGCGCGCGACCATCTTGGTGTCTGGCTTGGAAAACGCATCGGCAGCCCGATTTCGATTCCCGACCTGACATCCGAGGGCCTTGAACTGGTCGGTGGTCGCCTGTTGCCGGGCACGGATGGGCCAGCAGGCCAGCTGATGTATCAGGCCGCAGATGGATCGCGTGTCACGCTGTATCTGGAACGCGGTCGCGGTAGCGAGAGCGCGTTCGTCTTTTCACGCAAGGGAAAGGTTGGCGCACTTGCCTGGCGTTCGCCCGAGCTGAATTTCGTTCTCGCCGGCGAGATGGACCGGGAAAACCTGATGCGCATCGCGCATGTCATCTATCCGGTGCATCTGTAGCCTTTTCTCGGGGCATGTCTGGCCGTATAGCTGACATGTGGCGAGAAAACGAAAAACTTCGGGGGCCAAAAGGTCGAAAATGCGCAAGCCTTCCCTGGCCGAGCGGCTTCGCAGCCTGTCCAGATGGTTTCTGAAGGCGCTGGGCGTGTTGTTTGTCATCCAGATCGGTCTGGTTGCCCTGTTCAGCATCGTTGATCCCCCGACCGACTATTACATGCTGACCGAAGCCAACCGGCTGGGCAGCATCCGTCAGGAATGGGTGCCCATCGAGCGGATTTCGCCCCATATGGCGCGCGCCGTCGTGGCGGCAGAGGATGCGAATTTCTGTCGGCACTGGGGCTTTGACATGGGCGCTATCCGCAAGGTGATAGATCAGGGGGGCAGGCGGCTGCGCGGGGCATCCACGATCAGCCAGCAGCTTGCCAAGAATCTGTTTCTGTGGCCCGGCCGCAGCTGGTTGCGTAAGGCGCTTGAGGCCGAGACAACCCTGTTGATCGAGGCATTCTGGACAAAGAAGCGCATTCTCGAGGTCTATCTGAACATTGTCGAATTCGACAAAGGGGTTTTCGGCGTGCAAGCAGCATCGAAATGGTATTTCGGAATTGATGCGGCTGACCTGTCCCTGGCTCAGGCGGCGCGGCTGGCCGTTGTTCTGCCTGACCCCAAGAGGCGATCTGCCGCGCGCCCCTCGGCAGGGTTGCGCAAGCGCGCTGCCGCGGTCATGGATGGTGCGCGAACCATTGCTGCCGACGGGCGTGATCTGTGCTTTCGGGTGTTGAAAAACAACTAGCAACGCGGCAAACAGGACCAAGGCATCCTTTAACCGAGCAGATATAACATGCACCGCCTTTACCACGCCCCCCTGTCACCGTTCTGCCGAAAGGTCAGGCTGGTTCTTGCCGAAAAGAAAATCGAGGTCGAGCTGGTCGAAGAACGCTATTGGGAAAAGCGCAAGGATTTTCTGTTGATGAACCCCGCCGGTCAGGTGCCGGTGCTCAAGGCCAACGGGCTGATCCTGGCGGAAAGCAGTGCGATCTGCGAATATGTCGAGGAAACCCACCCTGAACCGCCCTTGATGCCGAAAACCCCGGCCGAACGCGCCGAGGTGCGGCGTCTGGTTTTCTGGTTCGATGACAAGTTTCACCGCGAAGTGACGGCAAATCTTCTGTATGAGCGGGTGAACAAGAAGATTACCCAGCAGGGCTATCCCGACAGCAAGAATGTCAAGAATGGTGCCCGCAACATCAAGTATCACCTTGATTACATGGGCTGGCTGCTTGAACGACGGCGCTGGCTGGCGGGCGATCGCATGACGCTTGCCGATTTTGCAGCGGCGGCCCACCTTTCCAGCCTCGATTACATCAGCGATGTGGACTGGAACCGCAGCCGCGCCGTCAAGGACTGGTACGCAACGATCAAGTCGCGCCCGGCGTTCCGTTCTCTGCTGGCCGATCATGTGCCCGGCTTTCCGCAACCGCCGCAATATGCGGATCTCGATTTTTGAAGGCGCTGCGCGAGGCGCTGGAACGGAAAGCCCTGGAAGAGGGCTTTGCATCGATGCGGATTTGCGGGCCCGGCGATATTCCCCATGCGGCAGCGCGGCTGAAGGATTTTGTCGCCAGGGGCCGGCACGGGCAGATGCGCTGGATGGAAGAGCGGATGCACTGGCGGGGTGACCCCACCGCGTTGTGGCCGCAGGCGCGCTCGGTCATCATGTTGGCCGAAAATTATGGCGCAGACAGTGACCCGACAGAAACCCTGAAGATGCCGGATCGGGGAACGATTTCGATTTATGCGCGCAACCGCGACTACCATGACATCGTGAAAAAGCGGCTCAAACGCGTTGGTCGCTGGCTGATCGAACAGGCGGAGGGAACGGAAATCAAGGTTTTTGTCGATACTGCCCCGGTGATGGAAAAGCCGCTGGGCCAGGCGGCCGGGCTTGGATGGCAGGGCAAGCACACCAATCTGGTCAGCCGCGAGCTTGGCAGCTGGTTCTTTCTGGGCAGCATATTCACCACGCTGGATCTGCCACGCGACACCGCCGAAGCCGATCATTGCGGCAGCTGCCGCGCCTGCCTTGATGTCTGTCCGACGGGTGCGTTTCCTGCGCCCTATCAACTTGATGCGCGGCGCTGCATTTCATATCTGACCATCGAACTTGCCGGCCCCGTAGATGAAGAGCTGCGCCCGCTGTTGGGAAATCACATATATGGGTGCGATGACTGCCTTGCAGCCTGCCCCTGGAACAAGTTTGCGCAAATGGCCCAGGAGGTGCGTTACCATGCCCGGCCAGAATTGCAGGCGCCCCGTCTGGCCGATTTGGCAATGCTTGATGACGCTGCATTTCGCAAACTGTTTTCGGGGTCTCCGATCAAGCGTAGCGGGCGCAACCGGTTTGTCAGGAATGTCCTGTATGCCATTGGAAATTCGGGCAATCGGGCGCTGGCAGACGTGGCCGCAAGCCTGACGGATGACGCGGACAAGGCGGTCGCCGATGCGGCGCGCTGGGCTGTCGAGCGGTTGAGGGACAGGGAAAGGACAGACTGACATGACAGAACGCAAGGTGATGCTGATCTTCGGCCACGGCTATACCGCCGCGGTCTTGTCGCGACAGTTGTTGGCACGCGGCTGGCGTGTGATCGGAACCACGCGTGACGAAAGCAGGCTGGCCGAGATGCGCGATCTGGGGGTCAAGGGCAGGATCTGGCCAGGAACGGATGTTGCCCCGGACATTTTCGAGGCGACGCATATCCTGCAGTCCATCGCCCCAAACGAGCAGGGCGACCCTGTGCTGCGGCAATTGGGGGGGCTGATCGCCGAGCGGGGTGAAGGGTTGCAATGGCTGGGCTACCTGTCCACGACCGCGGTTTATGGCGACCACCAGGGCGGCTGGGTGGATGAAACAACCCCCCCTGACCCGGCCACGCGTCGCGGGGAGTGGCGGGTGGCGGCCGAGGGTGCGTGGCAGGATCTGGCCGCCTCCAACGGGTTGCCGCTGCACATCTTTCGGCTGGCGGGGATATATGGGCCGGGCAGGGGGCCCTTTGCCAAGATCCGTGCGGGCACGGCGCGCAGGATCATCAAGAAGAACCAGGTTTTCAGCAGGATCCATGTCGAAGACATCGCGCAGGTTCTTCTGGCGTCCATCGCACGGCCGGACCCCGGTGCGATTTACAATGTCTGCGATGACGAGGCTGCCCCGCCACAGGATGTGATAGGACATGCCGCCGACCTGCTGGGCCTGCCGGTTCCGCCGGCCGAAGATTTCGAAACCGCCGAAATGTCGCCCATGGCGCGTAGTTTCTATGCGGAATCAAAACGGGTGCGCAATGACAGGATCAAGAACGAATTGGGGGTCAAGCTGATCTATCCCAGCTATCGCGAAGGCCTTGCGGC
>WFQE01000159.1 GCA_015487165.1 Paracoccaceae bacterium
CGCGTGCAGCGTCGTCATTGCCTGGAACCGGATAGTCGATGCCCTCGGGGTTCGAGTTGCTGTCGAGGATGGCAACAACCGGAATGCCCAGCTTGTTGGCCTCGGCCACGGCAAGGGCTTCCTTGTTGGTGTCGATCACAAACAGCAGATCGGGAATCCCGCCCATTTCGCGGATGCCGCCAAGGCTGGCCTGAAGCTTGGCCTGTTCGCGCTCAAGACCAAGGCGTTCCTTCTTGGTCAGGCCTTCGGCGCCTTCGGCAAGCTTTTCGTCGATGTCCTTGAGGCGCTGGATCGATTTCGACACGGTGTTCCAGTTGGTCAGCGTGCCACCCAGCCAGCGGTGGTTCATATAGTATTGCGCGCTGCGCTCGGCGGCGTCGGCAACTGCCTGCTGCGCCTGGCGCTTGGTGGCGACAAACAGGATCCGGCCGCCCTTGGCAACCGTGTCGCGCACGGCGCGCAGGGCCTGGTCGAGCAACGGCACCGTCTGCGTCAGATCGAGGATATGGATGCCGTTGCGCGCGCCATAGATATAGGGGCCCATGCGCGGATTCCAGCGGTGTGTCTGGTGACCAAAGTGAACGCCAGCTTCCAGCAGCTGACGAAGCGTGAACTCGGGAAGAGCCATCGTCGTTTTCCTTTCCGGTTTTGACCTTGGCGGGGGAAGAGCTGTTGCCCAACCGGTGGAGTATCAGGGATTTCTCCCCCAACACCCGCAAGCCCCGCCTGTGGATTGATGAGCGGCCATTACGGGTTTTCAATCCGCTTTGCAAGTCAAATCGCGCATATTTGCGGATCGCGCGCCCCTTGCCATGCGGGGCGCGCTTGGGCACAAGGGTCGCATGCAGTCCACACCCGAAATCATCTGTATAGGCAGCGTCCTTTGGGACGTGATCGGTCGCGCACCGCAAGTCATGGAACGTGGCAATGACGTCGCGGGGCGCATCACGCGCAGGCCCGGCGGTGTTGCCATGAACATCGCGCTTGCCCTTGTCCGCCAGGGGGTGCGCACGGGCCTGCTGACGGCGCTGGGAAACAACCCCGAGGGCGACGAGCTGCTGGCGCTTGCCCGCAATATGGGGCTGCATGTCGATCATGTCTTTCGCAGCGAGTTGCCGACCGACCGCTACATGGCCGTCGAGGGCGAAAACGGCCTGATTGCCGCCATTGCGGACGCCCATTCGCTTGAATCTGCGGGTGCACGGATACTGGCCCCCCTCACCGACGGGCGGCTGGCGGCGCCTGATGCTGCCTGGCGCGGGATGGTGGCGCTTGACGGCAATCTGACCACCGACCTGCTGCGCGAAATTTCGGAAAGCCCGGCCTTTGCACAGGCCGATCTGCGCCTTGCGCCTGCCTCGCCCGGCAAGGCCGAACGCCTTGCCGTCTTTCTGGGGCATCAGCGCGCCACGCTTTATCTGAACCTTGAAGAGGCCTGTATCCTGACCGGCACGCCGCACCGGCACGCCGCAGATGCGGCACGCGCCGTGCTTGAAACAGGCGTCGGGCGGGTGCTGGTGACAAACGGCGCCAAAACCGCGGCATTGGCCGGCCGTCAGGGCGTGATCTGCGCCGAGCCCCCGCGTGTCACGGTTCACAAGATCACCGGCGCGGGCGATACCTTCATGGCCGCGCATATGGCGGCTGAACTTCGCGGCGAGACCAGCGCGGCAGCCTTGAACAAGGCGCTGTCTGCGGCCGCCGAACATATCTCGACCCCTCTTTTCGACAAGGATTCCCAATGAGCATCCCCCTGCCCCTGCGCTTTTCGCGGGAAGTGTCCGAAGCCCGCCAGACCGGCGCCCCCCTGGTGGCGCTGGAAAGCACCATCATCACCCACGGCATGCCCTGGCCCGACAATCTGACAACTGCTCGCGCGGTCGAGGACGAGGTGCGTGCATCCGGCGCGGTACCAGCCACCATCGCCGTTCTGGACGGCGTGATTCATATCGGTCTCGACCCGGATCAGCTTGAAAAACTGGCGCAGGGCAAGGATGCAGCCAAGCTCAGCCGTGCCGACATCGCCGCCTGCATCGCCCGTGGGGGAACCGGCGCGACCACGGTTGCCGCAACGATGATCTGCGCCAATACCGCCCGCATTCCGGTTTTTGCAACCGGCGGCATTGGCGGGGTGCATCGCGGGGCCGAAACCAGTTTCGACATCTCTGCCGATCTGCATGAACTGGCCCAGACACCGGTGACGGTGGTTTCTGCCGGGCCAAAGGCGATTCTGGACATCCCCAAGACATTGGAGGTTCTCGAAACCCTGGGCGTGCCCGTCATTGCCTATGGGCAGAATGAGCTGCCCGCCTTCTGGTCACGCAAATCGGGGCTGCAGGCACCGCTGCGCATGGATTCGCCCGCCGAGATTGCGCAGGCCCATCGGATGCGGGCCGCACTTGGCCTGCCGGGCGGACAGCTGGTCGGCAATCCGGTGCCAAGGGATGCGGAAATTCCCCTGGAACAAATCGCGCCCCTCATTGATCAGGCCCTTGCCGAGGCAGAGGCCCGCAATATCGGGCAAAAACTGGTTACGCCCTTTCTGCTGTCGCATATCCTGGGGTTGACCGGGGGGCGCTCGCTGACAACCAATATCGCACTTGTCAGAAACAACGCACGGTTGGCTGCTAAGATCGCGATTGAACTGGCCGGATCAGGTAGCACATAAGCGCCAAAACCATTGTGCTGACCTGCGGCGCACCATAAAACGAGACTCAGGTTTATTTCTTTTCAGGGGTGTCATGGCAAAAAGTCGAAAAAGTGAACGCAAGCGCAGACGCCGTGTCCGCAGGGCCAGCTTTCTGTCGAAGCTGCGCGCGAATTTCCTGACCGGCCTCATTGTCGTCGCGCCGGTCTTTCTGACGGCCTATCTGATCTGGTGGTTTGTCGGCCTGATCGACAGCTGGGTTCTGCCTCTGGTTCCCGAACGCTATCAGCCCGAACCCTATCTCGGCATCAATATCAAGGGC
>WFQE01000160.1 GCA_015487165.1 Paracoccaceae bacterium
CTTGAGAGTAGGCCGCCCAACTGTTCTTCAACACCGGCCAGGCCACCGACCAGCAATTCATCCTGTGCATGTTCCTTGAGATAGGCATCAATTAGCTCCAGATTCTTGTGGGCCTTGGAGCGATTTTCCTGTTCTTTGATTTTGGCCTGCTTGTCAGCCTCAATCCTTGCTTCCTCTTTTTGACAGCTTTTTTTACTTTCCAGGACAGCCTTTTTCTGGTCGGCGAGCCTCTGATCGAGGAAGCGAACCTTCTTAATGAGCAAAGCAGCGGCCTTCAATTCCTTTTTAACTTTAGCGGTCTGATCTTCTGCCAATTTCAGCGACTTGGCCTGTTCCCTAGCAGAAGATTCCAGCTCAAGCAGGGCCTCTTCCTCAGTTTTCAGTGCTGCTCTGTCATCCGCCTGTTGTTTGCGGCTTGCGATGAGCGTTGCGTATGTACCGTCCAATGAGGCTGCACTCAAAGCCCGGCTAAGTTTGTCGCGCTTTGGTTTAAAAGCATCGATATCGCTCTGCAGCTCACTCGCTTCATTGGCCAAGCTCGCGATTTCCTTCTTTAGGCCTTCTATGATGGTCAACCATGAAATGGCCTTCTCTGTGTCAGCGAACTTGGCGGCAAGGTCTGTTTCTTCTTTCTGCTTCGTCTCGAGCAGCTGCTGAATCTCTTTTTCCTGCTCCGGTTCCAAAACCATGATCCCTGCCGTTTCGGCCTGGAGCAGGTTCAGCTTATCCCGTTCTTCACGCCGGCGTTCATGGACACGGATGGATATCTGGCTGTAGATCTCTGTGCCCGTTATCTGCTCCAGGATCGGAGCCCGATCATCCGGTGCCGCCTGAAGGAAGGCGGCGAAGCCACCCTGGGCCAGCAACATGGAACGAGTAAAACGTTCAAAGTCCATACCGGTGGCCGACTCAATCTGGTCGGCTACCCCTCTGATCCTAGATTCGAAAATCTCGCCGGAATCGGCATTGGCAATTTCGTGTTTCGGGGCCTGGAGTTCGCCATCCGGCTTCTTGCGTGCCCGGTGTTGGCTCCAATGACAGCGGTAACGCCCAGTCTGGGTTTCGAAGGTCACCTCGGCAAAGCATTCGCCGGTCTGGCGGGACATGATTTCGTTTCCGCTCTTGGTGACCTTGTTCAGGCGAGGCGTCCGCCCATAAAGGGCGAGGCAAATAGCATCGAGGATCGTGGTCTTCCCCGCACCGGTAGGTCCGGTGATGGCGAAGATACCATCAGACGCGAAGGCCGGGTGCGTCAGGTCGATTTGCCATTCGCCGACCAGTGAGTTCAGATTCTTGAAGCGTACCTGCAGTATTCTCATCGACAGTCTCTCTATTCCGCCTGCATATCGTCTTCATAGAGAGACGAGACCGTTTCCTGGTAGGTTTGACGCAGTTCCGACCGCTGGTCTTCAGGCACGTCATGAACGGCGAGGCATCGTTCGAACACGTCGTTCACATTCAGATCGTCGAGTGTTTCCTCTTCATGGATTTGTCCCAGCACGCGGTCGATGATGCGGTTGTTCTTTATCCGGAGAATTTCCATTTGAGTGCCGGAGACCGCCGCCTCCAAGCGTTCACGCAGGTCGCCAATAACCTCGTCGCCTTCGTAAACAACCTCGAGCCACGCTTGGGAGTCGGTGGCCGAGAGTTCGAGAATCCTGCTTGAGATCCCGTCCCAATCTCCCTTGACGCGCTCAAGTTTCTGAAACACCGGCACGTCGACCAGTTGTACAGATGCAGCTGTGCTGTGGAATTCAACCTGGCAAACACTCTTCTGCTGTTTCGCCTCTCCGAACCCCATGGGTAATGGAGAGCCGCTGTACCGTATGGTTTTGGAGCTGTTCACCTTTTGCGGTACGTGGAGGTGCCCAAGCGCCAGGTAGTCAAAACACTTTGGGAAAATACCGGCAGTCACATGGGCTAGCGAGCCGACGTAAAGCTCACGTACACCGTCGCCGTTGACAGTTTGTCCGCCAGCTGTGAAAAGGTGTCCCATGGCAACAATAGGGATATCCGCTCCAATCTCAGTGCGCTTCTGTTCAGCAATGGCGGCAACGGCGGCGTAATGACTGCGGATGCCCTCAATCAGCTTGTGCTCCTTGTCCTCTATACTCTCACCGGCTTCCGCCACGCGGATATCCCGGTCCCGCAGATAGGGGACAGCACAGACGATCAGTTCCGGCGTATCCCGCTTGTCGCAGAGTACGAGCACCTCGTCTTCCGGATCTTCGGATGCGTTGCCAACCACATGGACATCGATCGCTTTGAGCAGCTCTCTGGGAG
>WFQE01000161.1 GCA_015487165.1 Paracoccaceae bacterium
AACACCACATAGAACAGCACCAGATCAAGCGCACTGAAGACCGCGATCATCAGGGTTTCAAGCACCAGGAACGCGATCATGTATTCCTTGACGCGGGTATTCACGTTCCAGCTGGCGCCGATGACCAGCGGCATCAGGAAGGTCGTCAGCAACACGAACAGGATCGAGATCCCGTCAACGCCCAGCTTGTAGTTGAAGCCGCCGATCCATTTATGCTCTTCCACCATCTGGAAGCCCGGATTGGATGGATCGAACTGAACATATATGACGATCGAGATCAGGAAGGTCGCAACCGTGGTCGCCAGCGCCACGCGCTTGGCGGCCAGCTGCGCCGCTTCGTCCTCGCCGCGCAGGAAAAGCGCCAGGATGACGGCCGCGATCAGCGGGATGAAGGTGACGATAGACAGAAGGTTATCCATCAGTGGGTTCCTCCGCTGATCGAGACCCAGGTGACCAGGGCGACAACCCCGACAACCGTGGCCAGCGCATAGTGATAGACATAGCCGGATTGAATCCTCTGGACAAAACGCGTGACCTTTGGAACCAGCCCCAGGGCCACACCGTTGATGGTGCCGTCAATGACCGCGCCGTCGCCCTTTTTCCACAGGAAACGGCCAAGCCATTTCGCCGTGCGGACAAAGACAAAGTCATAGATCTCGTCGAAATAGTACTTGTTCAGCAGCAGCTGATACAGCGGCGCCAGGTGGCGGGCCAGTATGGCGGGCGCCTGAGGCTTGCGGATATAGAACTGCCAGGCCAGCAGGAAGCCCACGACCATCGCCACAAAGGGCGATACCGCTGCCCATTCGGGAATGCTGTGCGACAGGTGAAGCACCTCGTTTTCGGGGCCGGTAAAGATGGCGCTGCCAAAGAATTCATGCGCCTTCTCGCCCACGAAATCACCAAACCAGATCATGCCGGCGAAAACCGAACCAATGGCCAGAACGATCAGCGGGATCAGCATGACCATCGGGCTTTCATGGGCGTGCTCATGGGCATGCTTGTCGCCCCTGGGCGTGCCATAAAAGGTCATGAAGATCAGGCGCCACGAATAGAAGGCCGTCATCGCCGCCGCCAGAACCAGCAGCACAAAGGCGAAATGGCCAACCCCTGCACCCGCGGCAAAGGTGCTTTCGATGATCGAATCCTTCGACACGAACCCGGCAAAGCCGATCGGCGTGTCGCCCAGCTTGATCAGCGATGCGGGGATACCGACGCCGGTAATCGCCAATGTGCCGATGATCATGGCCCAGAAGGTCACGGGGATCTTGCGGCGCAGGGCGCCATAGTTGCGCATGTCCTGTTCATGGTGCATGGCGGTGATGACCGAACCCGCCCCAAGAAACAGCATCGCCTTGAAGAACGCGTGGGTGAACAGGTGGAACATCGCCGCCTGATAGACGCCAACACCGGCAGCCGCGAACATATAGCCGAGCTGGCTCATCGTCGAATAGGCAATAACGCGCTTGATGTCGTTCTGCACCAGCCCGATCGAGGCCGCCACAAAGGCGGTCACGGCGCCGATCACGGTAACGAAGGCCAGCGTGCCCGGCGCGTATTCGAACAGCGGCGACATGCGGCTGACCAGGAACACGCCCGCGGTCACCATGGTCGCCGCGTGGATCAGGGCTGAAACCGGGGTCGGGCCCTCCATCGCGTCGGGCAACCATGTGTGCAGGAACAGCTGTGCCGACTTGCCCATCGCGCCGATGAACAGCAGGAAGGCAATCGCCTCGGCCGCATTCAGATCCATCCACAGAAAGTGGATCGAGCTTTCGGCCAGTTTGGGCCCGGCGGCAAACACATCCGAAAAATTGATGCTGTCCACCATGTAATAGGTCGCAAAGATCCCCAGCGCGAAACCGAAGTCACCGACACGGTTGACGATAAAGGCCTTCATGGCTGCGGCCCCGGCGCTTGGCTTGCGATAGTAGAAGCCGATCAGCAGATAGGACGCAACGCCAACCCCTTCCCAGCCGAAATACATCTGCAACAGGTTGTCGCTGGTCACCAGCATCAGCATCGCGAATGTGAAAAAGCTGAGATAGGCAAAGAAGCGGGGCATATAGCTTTCGCCCTCGCCGAATTGCGGGTCATCCTTCATGTAGCCAAAGGAATACAGGTGCACGAGGCTTGAAACCGTAGTGACGACCACCAGCATGATGGTGGTCAGCCGATCCAGCCGGATCGCCCAGTCGGTGGAAAGCGACCCCGACTCGATCCAGCGCATGATCGGGATCTGCTGCGTCGTGCCGTCAAAGCCAAGGAATACGACCCAGCTGAGCAATGCCGCCAGAAACAGCAGCGCCGTCGCCGTGGTGATGGCCAGCCGCTCGCCAACCAGCTTGTAGCCAAAGCCCGAGATGATGGCGCCAAGCAGCGGCGCGAAAAGGATGATGGTTTCCATGATGTCTTAACCCTTCATCACATTCACATCATCCACGGCGATCGAGCCGCGGGTGCGGAAGAAACAGACCAGAATGGCCAGCCCGATGGCCGCCTCGGCGGCTGCGACGGTCAGGACGAACAGGGTAAAGACCTGCCCGACCAGATCGCCGAGATAGGCGGAGAAGGCCACAAAGTTGATATTCACCGCCAGCAGCATCAGTTCGATCGACATCAGGATGACGATGACGTTCTTGCGGTTCAGGAAGATGCCGAAGATGCCGATCACGAACAGAAAGGCGGCCACGGTAAGGTAATTTGTCAGTCCGATTTCCATCTCAAAGCCCCTGCCCCGGTTTGATATCCTTCAGATCCATGCTCTTGGCCGGATCGCGGTAAATCTGTTCAAGCACGTCCTGCCGCTTGACATTCGGTCGATGGCGCAGCGTCAGCACGATCGCCCCGATCATGGCCACCAGCAGGATCAGCCCTGCCGCCTGGAACGGATAGATGTATTGCGTATAGACGATCTGCCCCAGCGCGGCGGTGTTCTGCACCTGGTCGATCGGCGGCGTCACCGCAGCGCGCGCAGCCTCGTGGCCGGCCGAGAATTCCCAGGCACCAAAGGCCATGCCCAGCTCCATCAGCAGGATCACGCCGATCAGCAGCCCCAGGGGCAGATATTGCGCCAGCTGCCCGCGCAGTTCGGCAAAATCGACATCCAGCATCATCACGACGAACAGGAACAGCACGGCCACCGCGCCCATATAGACGATCACCAGCAGCATCGCGACGAATTCGGCCCCCAGCAGCACGAACAGCCCGGCAGCCGAAAAGAATGTCAGGATCAGCCACAGGACCGAGTGGACCGGGTTGCGCGATATCACCACCAGGAAGGCGGAAACCACCGCGACCAGCGCGAACAGGTAGAATGCAAAGGCTGCAATGCCCATAGCTCTTGTCCCCTTCTGCCCCGGCGCCGCCGGGGTCTCTTGCGTTGCGCCCCCTGTCTGGCGGGGGCTGTCATTTGTTGCCCTTCGGGCGCGCCTCAACGGTAGGGCGCGTCCATTTCAAGGTTGCGCGCGATCTCGGCTTCCCAGATGGCGCCGTTTTCCAGCAGCTTTTCCTTGTCATAGAAAAGCTCTTCGCGGGTCTCGGTCGCGAATTCGAAATTCGGGCCCTCGACGATCGCATCCACCGGGCAGGCCTCCTGGCAGAAACCGCAATAGATGCATTTGGTCATGTCGATGTCATAGCGCGTGGTCCGGCGCGAGCCGTCTTCGCGGGGCTCGGCGTCGATGGTGATCGCCTGCGCGGGGCAGATCGCCTCGCACAGCTTGCAGGCGATGCAGCGTTCCTCGCCATTGGGATAGCGCCGCAACGCATGTTCGCCGCGGAAACGGGGCGACAGATAGCCCTTTTCATGCGGGTAGTTCAGCGTCGCCTTGGGCCGGAAGAAATATTTGAGCCCCAGCTTGAAGCCGACCATGAAATCCCACAGCAGGAAATACTTGGTTGCGCGTGTCCAGTCGATCTGTGCCATCGATCAGCCCCCCACGGCCCAGCGGGCATAGGCGCCACCGAACCATCCGAATTGTGCCGCAAAGGCGACGAAAACGACCCAGCCCAGGCTGAAGGGCAGAAACACCTTCCAGCCCAGCCGCATCAGCTGGTCATAGCGGTAACGCGGCGTGATCGCCTTGACCATCGAGAACAGGAAGAAGAAGAACGCCATCTTGGCAATCATCCACAGGATCCCGTCGGGCAGCCCCGGAATGGGCGACAGCCAGCCGCCAAAGAACAGCACCGAGATCAGCGCACACATGAACACGACCTCGGTCAACTCGCCAATCATGAACAGCAGGAACGGGGTCGAGGAATATTCGACCTGATAGCCGGCCACCAGTTCGGATTCGGCCTCGGGCAGGTCAAAGGGCGGGCGGTTGGTTTCGGCCAGTGCCGAGACAAAGAACAACACCACCATGGGCAGCTGCGGCAGCCAGTACCAGCTGAAAAAGCCGTATTTGCCATCCTGCGCATGCACGATGTCCGACAGGTTCAGGCTGCCCGTTGACAGGATCACGCCGATGATGATGAGGCCGATCGACACCTCGTAGGAAATCATCTGTGCGGCGGAACGCAGCGCGCCCAGGAACGCGTATTTCGAGTTGGACGCCCAGCCCCCCATGATCACGCCGTAAACCACCAGCGAACTGGCCGCCATGATGTACAGGATGCCGACATTCATGTCGGAAACGACCCAGCCCTCGTTGAACGGGATCACCGCCCAGACGATCAGCGGAAAGACCAGCGTGATCATTGGCGCCAGGAAATAGACCGGCTTGTCCGCACCGGCGGGCACGATGATTTCCTTGACGATATATTTGATGAAGTCGGCAAAGCTTTGCAGCAGCCCGAAAACGCCCACGATGTTCGGGCCCTTGCGCATCTGCACGGCCGCCCAGATCTTGCGGTCGGCATACATCAGAAAGGCCAGCGCCACCAGAAGCAGCACGATCACCAGCAGGGCCTCGCCCGTCACCAGCAGGAAAATCCCGAGATTGGTGTTATAGAAAAAATCCGCCATCTGCTTTCACATCCTCAAACCGTCGGAATCCCGTCGGCCTTGCAGTTATCCACGACCACCTCGGCGTCGAGAGTCAGCCTGCCGCGAGGCAGGTTTTTCGAAACGGTATAAACCGCATCTCCACGCCAAAGACCATCCTTTTCATCGACATTCGTGCGCACATGGCGCGCGAAACCGTAACCCCTGATCAGGGCATATTGCGCAGCCGCACATTTCGCGTAATCGGCCACATCGGCGACCGAACGTGCGCCCCGCATCTCGACCTTGAAATTCACAAGATCGCCGTCCAGCAGGATCGTTTCGATCCCCAGATATTCGGGATGGAAATCCTTGCGGTCCAGCCCTTGCCCGTCAGTACCGACACAGGCCGACACCCCGCCCAGAAGGGCAAGGGAAAATCCGGTCCTGATGGCGGCCTGATGCATCATGTTTTCTACTCCGCAGCCATGTTCTGACGGCGCGCGGCCGCGCCAGCCGAAAGTTCAGCCATGATTTCGGACGCGCGCGCAATCGGGTTGGTCAGATAGAAATCCTGCACCGCCTGCACGAAACGGCCCTTGGCCATCTTGCCCGCATCCGGGATCGACCAGTCATTTTCGGCAACCATGTCGATTTCGCGCAGATGCGGCACTTCCTTGAACAGCGCGGTGCGCAGCTCGTTCATGGTGTTCCAGGGCAGTGCCGCGCCCATCTCGCCAGAAATCGCGCGCAGGATGGCCCAGTTTTCCTTGGCCTCGCCCGGCGGGAACGCAGCGCGCAACGCCAGCTGCGGCCGCCCCTCGGTGTTGACGAACAGGCCATCTTCCTCGGTATAGGCAGCGCCGGGCAGGATCACATCGGCGCGGTGCGCACCACGGTCGCCATGGCTGCCCTGATAGATCACGAAGGGCCCCTCGGGGATGTCGGTTTCATCGACCCCCAGCGCATAGACGACATCGGCCCCTTCAAGGGCAGCGTCCAGCCCACCCTCGGTCGTGGCGCCAACATCCATCGCACCGACACGGGCAGCTGCCGTGTGCAGCACCATGAATTTCGAGCCGGTCTTTTCGGCCAGCTTCATCGCCGCCGCCAGAACCGCCTCGCCGTCATCTTCCATCAACGCGCCCTGGCCGATGATGACGATCGAGGGCACCTCCAGAACCTTGCCGAAATCCTTGTCCAGCAGGCTTTCAAGGGCCGCGCGGTCGGTTCCGAGATGGGCGTAATCATAGGTCAGATCGGCCGCCTCGCCGACAAGGCCCACATCGGCGCCGTTCAGCCAGGCCTTGCGGATGCGGGCGTTCAGCACCGGCGCCTCGACGCGCGGGTTGGTGCCGATCAGCTGAATCATCTGCGCGTTGTCGATATCCTCGATACGGGCGGTGCCGACATAGCCGGCGCGGTTACCGGCGGGCAGTTTCGCACGATCGACGCGACATTCCACAGCGCCGCCCAGCCCCTGAACAAGCTGTTTCAACGAGAAAGCCGCCTCGGCCGGGGCCAGGTCGCCGACCAGACCGACCGCCTTTTTCGCGCCGCTCAGTGCCTTGGCGGCGGCGGACAGGGCCTCGGGCCAGGTGGCCGGGCGCAGCTTGCCGTCAACGCGGATATAGGGCTGGTCAAGACGCTGGCGACGCAGGCCGTCCCAGATAAAGCGGGTCTTGTCGGAAATCCATTCCTCGTTCACGCCGTCATGGTTGCGCGGCACGATACGTTTGACCTCGCGCCCCTTGCAATCGACGCGGATATTGCTGCCGAGCGCATCCATCACGTCGATGGTTTCGGTCTTGCGCAGTTCCCATGGGCGGGCGGTAAAGGCATAGGGCTTGCTGGTCAGCGCACCCACCGGGCACAGATCGATGATGTTGCCCTGCAATTCACTGTCAAGCGTCTGGCCAAGATAGGTGGTGATCTCGGCGTCTTCGCCGCGGCCGGTCTGGCCCATCAGCGTCATGCCCGCGACCTCGGTCGTGAAGCGCACGCAGCGGGTGCAGGAAATGCAGCGCGTCATCTGCGTGGCCACAAGCGGGCCAAGATCCAGATTGTCCACCGCGCGCTTGGGTTCGCGGTAGCGGCTGAAATCGACACCATAGGCGATGGCCTGGTCCTGCAGATCGCATTCGCCGCCCTGGTCGCAGATCGGGCAATCAAGCGGGTGGTTGATCAGCAGGAATTCCATCACCCCTTCGCGCGCCTTGCGCACCATGGGGGATTTGGTCTTGATCTCGGGCGGCTCGCCATTCGGGCCGGGGCGCAGGTCGCGCACCTGCATGGCGCAGCTGGCGGTGGGCTTGGGTGGGCCACCGACGACCTCGACCAGACACATGCGGCAGTTGCCGGCAATGGACAGACGTTCGTGATAGCAGAAACGCGGCACCTCGATTTCGGCAACCTCGCAGGCCTGCAGGATGGTCATGGCGGGATCGACCTCGATCTCGGCCCCGTCGATGATGATTTTTCTCAAGTCAGTCATTCCATCATGTCCTTGTCGTCGGCGCGCTTGCGCCCGGCCTTGTTCCTGTTCATTCCGGTTGCAGGTAGTAACCGATGTCGCTTTTCTTTTCGATTTCGGCAAACCCCGCCGTGCAATAGCTTTCGGGATCGTCGAATTTCACACCATGTTTTTTCAGCACTGCCTCGGCCTCGCGGCGCAGGCGCTTCTGCTGGGCGGGATCGCTGCGGAAACGGTCGATATCCTGTTTCGAATAGCCGCGGTTGCGCGCCATGTTGAGCGTTCCCATCACGAAAAAGAAGGCCCGCAGCTTGCGCGGTGCGATGCGGTCGCATTTCGTATAGATCTCGGACACGACTGCGCCCAGAACCAGACGGTCGAATATGTCCTTTTCCTTGGCCAGCCCTTCCTTGGCCAGAACCGGGCTTGCCGAAACCACCGACAGCGCCGCGACAACGACAAGCACGACCGTCAGCAACGCCATGCGCGCCCTGTCTGCCCTTGCTGCTGTCACGATTCCGGATCTCATGTCGCCCCCTATTCCGCAGCCATTGCGCGGCCCGCCTTGCGGGCGCGGATGCGGTCTTCGATTTCGTCGCGGAAATGGCGCACAAGCCCCTGGATCGGCCAGGCGGCGGCATCGCCAAGGGCGCAGATGGTGTGGCCCT
>WFQE01000162.1 GCA_015487165.1 Paracoccaceae bacterium
GCTTCAAGAAACGGCGCCAGACCGGCGGCGATGATCTGATAGGCCTCAAGACCCGTCGGCCCCGGCGTGAGCGCGTGCATAGGCTCCCAGCGCAGCACCTCGGGGGCGAGCGTCGGCATTTCCGAAAGCGAGATATAGGGCGGGTTGGAAACCACCAGGTCGAACTTGCCGACAACGCGCTCGAACCAGTCGGATTGCGCAAATATCGCGCGTTTTTCCAGCCCCATCGCGGCGCGGTTGCGCACCGCGTAATCCAGCGCCTCGGGGCTGATATCGACACCCATGCCGGTTGTGCCCTCGCGCTCGGCCAGCAGGGTCAACAGGATGCAGCCGGATCCGGTGCCAAGGTCAAGCACCCGGCTGAACGGCTGTTCCAGCGCCTTTTCGACCAGTATTTCGGTTTCGGGCCGCGGGTCCAGCACCGCGGGGCCGACGGCAAAGCTGCGGTTCCAGAATTCGCGCTGCCCGGTGATATGCGAAACCGGCTTGCGTTCGAGGCGCTCCTTCAGAACCCTGTCGAAATCGGCCAGAAGGTCGGGCGTCAGGGGCTCTTTCAGGCGCAGGATCAGGCCGGCGGCGTCCGTGCCCAGAACATGCGCCATCAGGCGGCGCGCATCCGTTTCGGCGCCTTCGATGCCGGCTTGCTCCATCTCGATCGCGGCGGCGCGCAGGGCAGCGTCAAGGGTGGTTTCACTCATGTTTCAAGCTCCGACAGACGCGCGGCCTGATCATGGGCGATCAGCGCGTCGATGATTTCGTCAAGATCGCCCTGCATCACCTGATCCAGCTTGTAGAGCGTCAGGTTGATGCGGTGATCGGTCAGCCTGCCTTGCGGAAAGTTGTAGGTGCGGATCCGTTCGGAACGGTCACCGCTGCCGACCTGCCCCTTGCGGGTGGCGGCGCGTTCGGCATCGGCCTGCTGGCGTTTCAGGTCATACAGGCGCGAGCGCAGCACCTGCATGGCGATCTCGCGGTTGCGGTGCTGCGATTTCTCGGCGCTGACCACCATGATGCCGGTGGGAATATGGGTGATGCGCACGGCCGAATCGGTGGTGTTCACATGCTGCCCGCCGGCGCCGCTGGCGCGCATGGTGTCGATGCGGATATCGGATGCGGGGATGTCGATATCCACCTCTTCGGCCTCGGGCAGCACGGCGACGGTGGCAGCCGATGTATGGATGCGCCCGCCCGATTCGGTTTCGGGCACGCGCTGCACACGATGCACGCCGCTTTCGAATTTGAGGCGCGCGAACACCCCCTCGCCGCGCACATGGGCAACCACCTCGCGAAAGCCGCCCAGTTCGGTCGGGGTGGCCGAGACGATTTCGAATTTCCAGCCGCGGCGCTCGCCATAGCGCTGATACATGCGCAACAGATCGGCAGCAAACAGCGCCGCCTCGTCGCCGCCGGTGCCCGCGCGGATTTCAAGAATGGCAGAGCGGTTGTCGGCCGCGTCCCGTGGCAACAGGGCAAGGCGGATGGCGTGTTCGGCATCCGGCAGGGCGGCGCGCAGTTCGGCCAGCTCTTCCTCGGCCAGATCCTTCATTTCGGGATCAGACAGCATCTCTTCGGCCGCATTGATGTCGTCAAGCATCTGCTGATAGGCGCGGATCTGTTCGACCACGGGTTTCAGTTCGGAATATTCGCGCGCAAGCGTGGCGATGTCGCTGCCCGAATCGCCTTGCGCCATCCTTGCTTCGAGAAACTCGAACCGCTCGGTAATCTGCCTGAGTTTTTCCATTGCAACCATGACCGCGGGTTTGCCCCGATCAAGGCCACCTGGTCAAGGCAAACCGGCAGGGTCGGCCGGCATGTCGCATGAAGAGGCGAATCTGGATGCGAGCGAGGCATGCGGCCGCCCGGGTGGGCGCAGGATGCGCCCGCCAAGGGGGCGGGCGGGCGCATGCCGGGCCGCAAGCGCCCCGGCGGTTGGCAATCGGGGCACGTTGCAGCCCTCTATAGTGACAAGAGAGTTTCAGGCCACTGCCCTGGGCAGGGTCGGCCGGCATGTCGCATGCCCCGCTTTCACGACATACGCCGGCGCCCCCCGCGCTGGCGGCCGCGCGTGCCGGGGCTGGGCGAGGAAACCCCTTCGCGCAACAGCTGCGTCATCGGATGATCGGGATGTTCGGCCCCGTATTCGCCCAACAGGGCAGTCATCGCCGCCGCGAGGTCGAAATCCTGCTCAAACCCCAGCACCCAATCAAGAAAGATCGAACGGCATTCGGCCGCGCTGACCCCCTGCATCCGATAGGATTCGCGGATCAGCCCGCGCGGGTCCATCTGGCTGGCCAAATCGTTCATGAATGCGCTCTGCTGTTTTCTTCCCTGTGGGCCCCATATTGTTACGCATGTGCCGAATGTCCAGTCATACGGCCCCGATAATCCGGTCGATCAATGCGCGGCTCCGGTCCCGTTCCTGGGCGAGAACCTCGCGCAGGGCATCGATACTGTCGGTCTCGGTTTCCCTCAGCAGCAGGTCGCGCCCGTCGGGGCCAAGGGCCTGCGCATCGAACCGCCCTGACACCAGCAGCCGCGCAACCTGGCGCGCGCGCCGCAGGCGACGATAGGCGCGTTGCAGATGGGCCAGATCATCGCCCGAAAGCCAGCCCAGCGTCAGGCCGCATTCCAGTTGCCTGTCAGTTGCCCGCACGACCTGGCCTGCCAGCAGCGCCATGCACTGGCCCAGCAGCTCGATATCCAGCATCCTTCCCCTGCCCAACTTGCATTCCCACGGGTCGTTTTCCTGATCGCGCGAGGCAGCTGCGGCGATACGGGCGCGCATTTCCGCAACATCATGGCGAATGGCCCCCTCGTCGCGCGGGGCGGCGATCAGTTCGGCCCGAAATGCCTCGACCTCGTCACACAGCTCGGGACAGCCCGCAACCGGGCGCGCGCGGGTCAGGGCCAGATGTTCCCATGTCCAGGCCTTGTTGCGCTGATATTCGATGAACCCGCTCAGGGGCGTTGCAACCGGCCCTTTCCGGCCCGAAGGGCGCAGGCGCATGTCAACCTCGTAAAGACGGCCCTCGGTCATGGGCGAGGTCAGCGCGGTCACCAGCGCCTGGGTAAACCGTGCGTAATATGTGGTGACTGGCAGGGGACGGCGCCCTTCGGATATCTCGGCGTCACCGCCGTCATAGATCACGATCAGATCCAGATCGGAACGTGGCCCCAGGCTGCGCGCGCCCAGCGAGCCCATGCCCAGCACCATCGCCCCGCGCCCCGGCATCGGGCCGTGCCGGCGCGCGAATTCGTGCGCCACCGGGTCGATCAGCGCGCGCAGGCAGGCCTCGGCCAGGTCGGAATAATGCCCGGCGGCTGTTTCGCCATCGATCAGGCGGCGCAGCTGATGCACCCCGATCCTGAAATGCTGTTCCTTCATCCAGCGACGCAGGGCGTTGAGCTGATCTTCGTAATCCGTGGCTTCCGCCATGACCCCCGCCGCCCTCTGTGCCAACGCCTCGACATCGGGGAGGGGTTCGAAAAACGCGCCCGAAATCACCCCCTCGAACACCTGCGCGTTGCGCGAAAGATAACGGGCAAGCGCGGGGGCGGTGCCGCAGATTTCCACCAGCAGATCCAACAGCTGCGGATTGGCCTCGAACAGGGAAAACAGCTGTACCCCCGCCGGCAGGCCAGCCAGAAATTCGCCAAAACGCTCAAGTGTCTCGGTCGGATTTGCAGTGCGGTCGATACGCGAAATGATCTGCGGCAGGATGCGACGAAAAATGGCCCGCGCGCGCGAGCTCCGCAGCGCCGCCAGACGATGCCAGGAATCGACACGCTCGCGCAGCTCGGGGGACATTCCATCTGCCTCGGGCGCAACGGCACCTTCACGGGCAAAAAATTCCTCGATCAGGGCATGCACCCGGTCAAGGCGGGCAATGAGGGCGTTTTCAAATTGCGCGACATCGCCCTCGCCGCAAAACGCGGCAAGGCGCGCCATCTGCTCGGGCGCCGTGGGCAGGCTGTGGGTCTGCGCATCATTCAGCATCTGGAGGCGATGCTCGATCTCGCGGTGGCTGCGATAGGCCTTGATCAGGGTTTCGGCCGTCTCGGACGGGATCCAGCCCTTGCGCGCCAGCATGCGCAGCGCCGGAACCGTGCCCCGAAGGCGCAGATCGGGGTCGCGCCCACCGGCGATGATCTGATGGGTCTGGGCAAAGAATTCGATCTCGCGGATGCCGCCGCGCCCCAGTTTCAGGTTATGTCCGGCCAGACAGACCACCCCGCCCAGCCCCTTGTGGCTGCGGATGCGCAGCCGCATGTCATGGGCATCCTCGATGGCGGCAAAATCCAGATGCCGGCGCCAGATAAAGGGCCGCAGGGTTTCAAGAAACGCCTGCCCCGCCTGAATACCGCCCGCACAGGGCCGCGCCTTGATGAATGCCGCCCGTTCCCATGTACGCCCCATGCTTTCGTAATAGCGCTCGGCCGCGGCCATCGACAGGCAGACCGGCGTCACCGACGGGTCGGGCCGCAGGCGCAGATCGGTGCGAAAGACATAGCCCTCGTCGGTGACATCGGACAACAGGCGCGCAAGGCGGCGCGTGACACGCACAAGGCCCGCGCGGATGGTCTCGAATTCCTCGGGCGCGTGGCGGGTTTCATCGAACAGCACGATCAGGTCGATATCGGATGAATAGTTCAGCTCATGCGCGCCCATCTTGCCCATGGCCAGCACCACCAGCCCACAATCATCGCCCGGCGCACATCCCGGCAGACGGCCGCGCTTTATCTCGGCGTCCAGCAGCGCCCGCAGCGCGGCCTGAACCGCGTGGTCGGCAAAGGCGGTCAGCGCATGGGTTACACGTTCCAGCTCCCACA
>WFQE01000163.1 GCA_015487165.1 Paracoccaceae bacterium
ACCGACGACACGTCCTGAACCCCCAGCACCAGCCGTCCGCCAAAGCTGCGCGCCAAGCGAAGGAAATCCGGGATGGCTTCGATGCGCGGCAACGCGGCGAACTCATCCATCGCAAGCCAGAGCGGGCGCTTGAAGTGTCCCTCGCCGGCACTCAGAAAGCGCGAGATGAACAGGCTGTAGAAGGCCGACGCGACCGGGCCGGCCACAGGCGACCAGTCCGAACGCCAGCCTAAGATCACGCGCCACGCACGGTTTGCCTGCCAGCGCATCAGCCACTGCACAGCCACTCCGGGGCGATTGTTTGGCCATGCTTCGGCCAACTGGCGGACAGGCTGAAGGGTGCTGAGCAATGTCCGGTAAACCGCATGCGATTGTCTGCTCAACGCGCCGCTTTCAGGGTCAAGCTGGATCGAGCTTGCCTCTGAGGTTCCGGCCAGAAACTTCACCAGCGTGCGCGGATTTTCAATCACCCGCCACAAGTCCACCCAGCCCCATTTCTCGCCGTTCCGTTCGCGCAGCTTGAGCATCACCGTGGCGAGAATCGCCCGGCTTTCATCGGCGAAAAATTGCTGGCCACTTTTCGGGCGGGGAACGAAAATCGAGGCGACAAGCTCGGCGTCCGCGCGCGACTGAATATCGGCGCTGATGTGCCATCTGGCCGACCGGGCATCCCAAGGTGCCAACAAAATCGACCCGTTTTTCCACGTCTCTTGCGGCGTTTTGCCAGCACAAAACCGAGCCGCCGCGTCACCTTTTACATCTTGGAGAACCATGCAATCCCCACGCTGAATCGCATCACTGATCATCCAACTCATGCTTTGCGTTTTGCCCGATCCCGTCGCGCCGGCAATCAGGATGTGCTCGGCCTCGTCGGCCTTGCGAATGCGGATTTGCGGGTGAATCCTCACGCCATCCGCGCCCTTGAGCGCCGCCGCGAAAGCCTTGATGGCGGCCTGCGGGTCACGGATCACCGGCTCGCCCACGATCTGGATTTCATGGCGTTTCTGCCCGGCACGGAACGACCGATAGACACCGACACCGGCCCCGACTACCAGCAAGGCATGGACGGCGAAACTGACCCAAAGCCATGTCGGATGACCACCGAACCAGAGATAAAATTGCCGGGTGAATTTGCTGACCGGGATGAGATGACTGGTCAAAAAATGCGTCATGCCGTGCGGCAAAACGTGCCAAAAATAGGCCCAGCTTGCCGGGCCAATCCAAGCCTTGAAGCTCGGCCAGTTCGCGCCGGGGACATGCCACCACGCCCATCCAGACCAGCCAATACCGACCAGCAGCACGCCGACCACGAACACCAGCGCACCGGCCACGAGCGCAAGCTGAACAGCCGCCGCCGAGCCGCGCGTGCCAAGATCGTCAACGCTCGGTGCGCTCATTGCTGGCCTCCGCTCTGCGCGCCTGCGATGAGCATCTTGCCGATGCGCGTGACCTTGTTGTCCACCTGTGCAAGCTGGGCTTCGAGGCGGGCGACCACGGCGTCCTGATCACGCGCGGCCGCAATCGCTTGACGGATTCCGGCCGACCGATCACCGCCGCCAAGCCGTGTCACAAAGGCCACATCCTCATCCGAGAGTCTCAACGTCACATGTTTCATTTCGTCCTCCTTTATGCTTTCACCCGAAGGTGTCACAATGATTTTATCACGCCGTGGCATGGAAACCAAACAAGCGCAAGGCGTGTCACCAGCCACAACACAAAGTTTGACATAGGCATGGCACAAGCCGCACGGAAAGCCAGTAATGCCAATGGTTCCGGCGTGTTGCGCGCATGACACGCTTCGTGTCATTCATTGTGTCATTGTCGGAAAACTTTACTGTGATACGTGTCACAAGTGATAACACGGAGAAAGCAATGCTTTTCAAGGCTTTCTGCGGCAACACGTGTGACGCAACAGCCCACTCGCAGTGAGTGGGGTGTGAACCTCTAAGGATGACAGACAATGGAGATGCTCCGGCGTGTCATTGGCCGGTGCGGAGATTCTCGTTGTCGGGCAAGGGATTAGGATGACTGGAGGGCGGAGAGATGCTCTCCGCGCGCCCGACAACCAGTGTCACTGGTGGGCCTGCGAGCGTCCGACAATCGAGCCTAGCGCGAGGGAACCGAAGTGACGAATATACAAATTTACATCTTAGTTCTTGGCACAAGAAAGCGGGCCGACCATCTGGCCGACCCGCTGCGATTCTCGGTCGGATTTCCGGACTAGACCGCCTCGATGCCGAGAAGCCGGCCCACGCGATCCCTGACCGAATACAGGATCACCAGCGCCGCCGCTACGGCCACCAACACGCCGAAGAACTCGCGCGCGACGAGGAACACTACCAGCACCACCAGCGCCGCTGCCACGCCTACCAGCAACGCCAAGACCTGCCGGGCGACCCACCAGAAATGCTCGATCCGCGAGGCCCACCAGCCCTGCGCCGGCGGGCAAACCATCTCATAATCATCCATCATTGCTACCTCCTTTCGTGATTTCCCCGGCCACCGTCTGACCGGTTTTCCTCGCGCGCTTCCCCGCGCGCAACCCGCGATTTCCTGCACTGCCAAGCGCCTGCTTGCCGCTCGACGCCACGCCCATGACCCGCTGCCGCGCGCGCTGCTCGCCTCGGTCGGTCGAGAACCCGATCCACTCGAACACCCAGCCGGGCAGGCGTGCAACTAGCTCGAAGCTGTGATGGACAACGGCCAGCATGACGACGAAATAGACCACAACGAACGCGATGACCGACACCAGATTCCAGCCGGTGCTGCTGTCAAGCGTATGGAGAAGGGCGACATTGATCCACGCACCCAGCGTGCCCACCAGCACCATCGCAACCACCAATCCGGTTAGCATCAGGATCGGTTGCAGCGCCAGCTTTGCCAACAAAAACCAGCCCTGCGAAGAGTATTTCGACCGCAGGCCATCGCCCTCCGGGTGCGCGAAGGACGAAATCCACACGGGCACGGCGACGAGCGCCTCGGCCACGGAAATCAAGAAGCCCAGCAACCCTAAGACCCAATAGATATAGGGGATTGCTGGGACGATGAAGGCCAGTCCGACGCCCACCACGAACAGGCCAAGGAAACCACCCGCCAGCACCACGCCACCGGCCCAGCCGGCCAGCGCATCCACCGCGTCAGGCTCGTTCATTTCTGGCCCGCGCGCCGCTGCAAGCACCCTTTCCAGCGTGGCATCACGATACCTTCCGGCCTGCCATCCAAACTCCGCAGCCGCGACGACAAACGGCAGATTGGTAAGCACATCGCCGATCCACCGCGCCTGACGCATCGGGTTCGGGTTGAACCAGCCGCCCGCCGAACCCGCCGCGCCCTGCATCGCCGAGACGATTTTCTGCGCAAGCCAATCCCCGAAGCCAAGGCCGAGATTTTCGCTCGCGGCGGTCTGGATGGAGATCGAACTGCCCGGCTCGTGGATCGCGCGCCTGTAGTTGTCCACCAGATCGAGGCGTTCGAGGAGGTCAGCCGCTTCCTGCGGGGCCAAGGGGATGACGACGGAGCGCGCCTCGATGCCCTGCGCATGGGCGGGCGTGGCGGCGCACAAGGCGAAGGCCAGCACCAAGACGACGAGGAACTGTTTCATCGCGTCACCTCCGCCTCCAGCGCGTGCTCCCGGTCGTAAATCTCAAGGGCGATCTCCGCCGCGCTCTTCCCGCCGCGCCGCCGCTTGTAGTTTTCAAGGGCGATCTCCGCCGCGCTCTTCCCGCCCGGCCCCGGCCGCATCATGCGCGCCGGGGCCGGGCCGTACTGGCCCGCGCGCCGCACCCAGTTCCGCCACGTGGCCGACCAGTCCACCTTCACGCCGCGCTGGCCCGGGACTGAATGCCAGTAGTCCCGGAACTCGCAGGCCAACTCGCGCCAGTCCAGATCGGGACGCTTCTCTTGGCAGAACTGGATGTCCCTGTCGCTGGGCCACCAGTCCTCGGGAAGCCTTGTTCCGCGTGTGGTCTTTCCGCGGCCGCCGCCGGACTTTCCACGGGTGGATTCGGAGGAAGGAGAAGAATCTGCCTCGGAGGAAGATTCGGGAGAAGTCGCTGCTTCCCCGTTGGCGAAGGCGAGTGTCGGCTGATGGCCTGCCTCGGCGTCCGCGCGGTCCTGCTCCTGCTGAGAGCCGCCGCCGTAGGCGCGGCGATCAATATCAGAGGTAATCCCCTGCGTAATCCTTGGGGTAATCTCTGTAGTACTATATGTATTAGTTTGCACGTTTGCGCCATTCAAGTCCGGCGCATCCGTGCAGACTTGATTGCACGATTCGTGCAGACTTGTTTGCACGGTCTGTTCATTCTTGTTTGGCGCATCTGCGCGGACTTGTTCGGCGCAATCCGCCAAACTAGAATGGCGCAATCCGCCAAACTGGTGATTTTCTTGGGTTTTTAGGGCTTCCAAGGCGGATTTCAGCGCCTTCGTGTCCACCCGGTAAAACATCCGGGCGGGCACGCCCTTTCGGACTTCCGACCAAAACCCCGCAGCCCGCAGCCGCTTTCGTGCCGTTTCCTGCTCGCGCCTCGACAGCCCGAGTTCCTGCTGCCACTCCCGTTCCGATTTCCAGAACTCGCCGCGCGGTGATCTCTCCATCCAATAAAGCGCCTGGCTGAGCATCAGCGCCGCCAATGCCCCGATGGGCTTTCCGTCCCCCGTCGGTAAATCAACCAGTTCGCGGCGGAAGGCGATTACCTTATCGTTTTCAATCATTGCCATTCCTCCTCAGCCCACTTGGTAAGGTGAAACTGTATGGCTATCGGCACATCACATAGTGCTTCTTGCACCGTGTCCCCGTAGCTGAAACATTCGGGCAGGTTGGAGACGGTGGCGATGTATCCTCCGCCCGCGCGCCGCCGCACCGTCACAGGCCAGATCGTGCTCGCTCCGTAAATCTGCACGATCACATTTACCGTCATGATTGCTTTCATCGCCGACCTCCCGCCATAGCTTCCTGCACGGCGGCCTGCTCGCGCTCCACTACGTCGGCCAGCGCGAACCGCAGCCGCCCGCCTAGCCGCATAAATCGAGGCAGCGCCGGATCGCCACGGTTGATCATGTTGTAGATCGTGTCTTTCGAGACTTGCCACCGCTCGGCAAGCTGGCGGAGGGTCAGCCATTCCTGCTGTTCCATCTTTCACCTCTCATCACATGGTTTCTTGTGAGTTCAGCCGTGCTCGGACGTTTTCGGCTGTGCTCAGCCGGAATTATCGAAGCTGGACATGTGGTAATCTAGGGTATAGATTAGCCCTAGTTTTTTACCACACAGAGGAAAACGACATGGGCAAGCAAGGCGGCAGGCCAAAACGGAAACGGATCGACAGGCTCCGGGCAAAGGCGTGGGCGCGAGAACTTGAGCGTGATGCCGGAAAATCGCTCTCGGCCATCGCCGCCGCGCACACCCTTGATCGCTCGAACCTGTACAAGATTCGCCGGGGCGCGCTTTCCCCAACGTCCTACTTGTGGTTATCCCCACGCGCCCGGCAGGTCTATGAGATCGGCCCACACGGCGTGCCGCTCTGGTCGATGCTGGCCGATCCGAACTTTGATCACGTTGACCTAACCGATTCCCTGCCTGACCTCCTGCGCGATGTCCGGCCCAGCACACCCGTGCCCAGCGCGTTCGTGCAGGCCGACAGCGACCAGCATCAGGCCGACATGGACATGGAGGCAATCGAACAGGTAATCCGGCTGGCGGGCCAGACTGCGGAGGAAACCGAACATCTGATGGAGGTATTAGACCTCGCGCGACTCTCCCAGTTTGATCATTTCCTCGCCGCCCAGCCGTGGGCCGAGTTTTGCAGGCTGGTCATTGATTACAGATCATTGATTTTGTCCATGTCCAGCATGTCCACGGTCATGCTCGATGGCCTGATTCGCTCGGTTCACGAGCGCGTCAGTGCCATCACTGGCAGACCATCGCCCATGCCCAAAAATCCCGCCGGCGTGCTTGTCGGTCTGCCGGCCTTCGCCTTCGATTTCCTGAGTGATGACGACCTGCGGGCCGAGTTGATCTCAGCGTTTCGCATCGAGGCGGAAGTGACGCTGGAGCGCGCGGACTGCGAGCGGTTCGGCCTGACGCCGGCGGAGCTGATCGACGCGGCGCTGGACTCCATGCGCTGATTCTCTGGTTGCACGCTGGTTGCACGGCGGCAAATCGGGCAAAAAGAAAGGGGCTGCGACTTCTCGCAACCCCTTGTTTTTCTTGGCTTTATCTGGCGCACCCGGAGCGATTCGAACGCCCGACCCTCAGATTCGTAGTCTGATGCTCTATCCAGCTGAGCTACGGGTGCGTTGGGTCTCCTCCGGAGCATCGGCATCCGGCGGGGCGGCAATGCTAACGGACTTCAACCACAGTTTCCAACCCGCCAGATCAGGGCCGAACAGCTCCGGGAAGTCCCGGTATAGCCAGCCCCGATACGCCACCTTGCCGCCGTGGCCGACCTCCACGAACGCGGCGG
>WFQE01000164.1 GCA_015487165.1 Paracoccaceae bacterium
TCGCAGGAACTGATGCGCGAGATCCGCCGCCGTTCGGGCGAAACCCGCCGCCCGCGTTACGAGCGCGACTATCTGAAACGTCTGCTGGAGCGGTTCTGAGGGGGCTTTCAGCCTGTGAACCAAAGCCCCTTTACTGGCCGCTGAAACGGATCAACCATCCAACACCCGCTCGACCCTCACCATGTCGCGCAGGCCATAGCCGTTGAAGCCGGTCGAGGTCACCACCGAATACGCCCCCATCCCGCCAAACAGCAGATAGTCGCCCGCTTCCATGTCGTCCGGCAGGAACATCCCATCCGGCAGCCGGTCAAGGCTGTCGCAGGTCGGCCCGAACATGGTGCGCGGCCGGGGCTTCCCAAGGCGCGGGGTGCCGTCCGGGGCCATCACATGCAGTCTGCTCGTCAGACCGATATCGCGCAGCTCGGCCAGCCCGCCATAGATGCCGTCGTTCAGATACACCGTGGCGCCGCCATCGCGCAGCTGCTTGACCCGTGTTGCCAGAACACCGGCCTCGGCCACCATGGCGCGGCCCGGCTCGCAGACAAGCTGTGGGGCGTCCTTGCCAAAAGCCCTGGCCGTGGCGTCACTGATGCGGGTCAGGAATTCTTCAAGTGCGGGCAGTCCCGTGCCGCGACTGGCGGGAAACCCGCCGCCGACATTCAGCCGCGCCAGACGAACGCCTGCCCGCCGTGCAATCTCGGCGGCGGCATGGATATAGCTTTCCCAGGCGGCAGGGTCGGCGCATTGGGTGCCGGGGTGGAAACACAGCGCCGGGCTCCAGCCCCCGCGCGCAACCTGTTGCAGCAGTGCGATGGCCTGGGGCGGGGTTGCGCCGAACTTGTCGCCGAAATCATAGGCAGCCCCCCTGACCGGCAGCTTGAAGCGCACCGAGATTTCGCAGCGTCGCGGCACGCC
This sequence comes from Paracoccaceae bacterium, assembly GCA_015487165.1. Classification (GTDB taxonomy): domain Bacteria; phylum Pseudomonadota; class Alphaproteobacteria; order Rhodobacterales; family Rhodobacteraceae; genus UBA5972. Next base: position 916 of record WFQE01000164.1, read on the forward strand.
GGCCAGCTGCGCCAGCCCGGCAGGGTGATCCACCGACCAGCTGGAAACACCGGCCTTGATGCCGGCCTCGACCTCGGCGGTGGAACGCACCGGGTTGTTGTAATGCAGCACGGCGCCCCGATCGATGTCGTGCACAAGGCGCATTTCGGCCGGTGAGGCAACGTCGAAATGCCTGATCCCGGCAGCGACCAGCGTTTCCAGCACCTCGCGCCGGTCATTGGCCTTGACCGCATAGCTGACCAGCCCCGGAAAGCCCCGGCGAAACCGGCGCGCGGTTTCCTGCAGGCGCAGAGGCGAAAGATAAAGCACCGGGTGGTCGGGGCGGGTGCTGGTCAGATGGGTTGTCGGGTCCGGCCAGATTTGTGGCCAGCTGCGGGGCTGCTGGGTCATGGGGCCTCCTTGCCTGCGGGGTTTGTTCATTATCAGGCAAGGAACACTCGATTTCACGCGTTTGAATGTATAGTATGTAGCACAATGACATACATAATGACGGTTATATGATGCAGATTGACGAAAAAGACCGGATGTTGCTGGCCCTGCTGGGTGAAAATGCCCGCATGCCGATTTCCGAACTGGCCCGCCGGCTGGGACTGGCGCGCACCACGGTTCAGGCCCGTATGGAACGGCTTGAACGCAGCGGGGCGATTGCGGGCTATACCATCCGGCGTGGCGCGGCGCTGCAACCGGCGCTGCGGGCCACGGTGCTGATTTCGGTCGAGCCGCGCGCAGGCCCCGCGGTGGTTGACCGGCTGCGGGTGCTGAGCGGCGTGGAAAAGGTCCACACCACATCCGGGCGGTTCGATCTGCTGGCGCAGGTGGTGGCGGCCTCGACCGCGGAACTTGATGCAACGCTGGATCGCATCGCCGAGGTTCCGGGGCTGCGCTCTTCCGAAAGCCTGATCCACCTGGCGACCAAGGTCGACCGGGGTTGAACGTGGCGCGCCGGGTTAGCCTCCGGCGGGCGTATTTGCGCAAAGAAGAAGCCCCGCGCCCCCTTTCCCTTGGCCTTGGCGCGCGGTAAAGAGCGCGGCAAAGCGTGAACCTGACATGGATTGATCCCGATGCCGATGGAAAAGAAATTCGATGCCGCCGCCGCCGAGGCCGCGATCTATGAAAAATGGGAAAGCGCAGGGGCCTTCAGGGCCGGTGCCAATGCGCGCGAGGGGGCCGAGAGTTTCTGCATCATGATCCCGCCGCCCAACGTGACCGGCAGCCTGCATATGGGCCACGCCTTCAACAACACGCTGCAGGATATTCTGGTGCGCTGGCACCGGATGCGCGGTTTCGACGTGCTGTGGCAGCCGGGGCAGGACCATGCCGGTATCGCGACGCAAATGGTGGTGGAACGCGAGCTGGCGAAACAGGGGCTCGACCGGCGCGAGATGGGGCGCGAGAAGTTCCTCGAAAAGGTCTGGGAATGGAAGGAACAATCCGGCGACACCATCATCAACCAGCTGAAACGCCTGGGCGCCAGCTGCGACTGGTCGCGCAATGCCTTTACCATGTCGGGCAATTTCCCCGAGGCGGTGATCAAGGTCTTTGTGGACATGTACAACAAGGGCCTGATCTATCGCGGCAAGCGGCTGGTCAACTGGGATCCGCATTTCGAGACCGCGATTTCGGATCTCGAGGTCGAGCAGGTCGAGGTCGATGGCCATATGTGGCGCCTGCGCTACCCGCTGGAAAATGGCGAGACCTATCAGCACCCCATCGCCTTTGACGACGAGGGCAACGCGACCGAATTCGAGACCCGCGATTATCTGGTCGTGGCCACCACGCGCCCCGAAACCATGCTGGGCGACACCGGTGTTGCCGTGCATCCCGAGGATCCGCGCTATCGCCATCTGATCGGCAAGACCGTGCGCCTGCCGCTGGTGGGCCGTTCGATCCCCATCGTTGGCGACGAACATGCCGACCCGGAAAAGGGCACCGGCGCGGTCAAGATCACGCCGGCCCATGATTTCAACGACATGGAGGTGGGCAAGCGCACCGGCCTGCCGGCGATCAACGTAATGAACACCCGCGCCGGCATGTTCCTCAAGGGCAATGACGATTTCCTTGCCGGGGCCGATGCCGACGAGGTGGCGCGTGTGATCGAGGCGCTGGATGGCGTTGACCGCTATGAGGCGCGCGACTGGATCGTCAAGACCGCACAGGACGAGGGCTGGCTGGACGGCATCGACGCCGACCGGCACATGGTGCCCCATGGCGACCGCTCGAAGGTGGCGATCGAGCCCTATCTGACCGACCAGTGGTTCGTGGACACGAAAAAGATCGTGGAACCTGCGATTGACGCCGTGCGCAAGGGCATGGCGGCGCAAGAGGCGGGCACATTCGACGAAAACGCCGGCTATACGCGGATTTTGCCGGAGCGCGATGCCAAGGTCTATTTCCACTGGCTCGAAAATATCGAGCCCTGGTGCATTTCCCGCCAGCTATGGTGGGGGCACCAGATTCCGGTGTGGTATGATGACGAGGGCAAGGCCTATTGCGCCGCGACCGAGGAAGAAGCCCGCGAAATGGCAGGCGGCAAGGATCTGAGGCGCGACCCCGATGTGCTCGACACTTGGTTCAGTTCCGGCCTGTGGCCGATCGGCACGCTTGGCTGGCCCGAGGATACCGAAGAATTGCGCCGCTATTTCCCCACCGACGTGCTGATCACCGGCTTCGACATCATCTTTTTCTGGGTGGCCCGGATGATGATGATGCAGCTGGCGGTGGTCGATCAGGTGCCCTTTCATACCGTCTATGTGCATGCGCTGGTGCGTGACGAGAAGGGCAAGAAGATGTCCAAGTCGCTGGGCAACGTGCTGGACCCGCTTGAGCTGATCGACGAATACGGGGCTGACGCGGTGCGCTTTACGCTGACGGCCATGGCCGCCATGGGGCGCGATCTGAAACTGTCCACCCAGCGGATTGCGGGCTATCGCAATTTCGGCACCAAGCTGTGGAATGCCGCGCGTTTTGCCGAGATGAACGAATGCCGCCCCAGCGCGGATTTCGACCCGAAATCGGCAAGCCAGACCGTGAACAAGTGGATCATCGGCGAAACCGCCCGTGTGCGCGAGGCGGTCGATGATGCGCTGGCGCAGTATCGTTTCAACGATGCGGCCAACGCGCTGTATGCCCATGTCTGGGGCAAGGTCTGCGACTGGTATGTGGAATTCGCCAAGCCGCTGTTCCAGGGCGAGGACGAGGCCGCCAAGGCCGAAACCCGTGCAACCCTTGCCTGGGCCATCGACCAGTGCCTGATCCTGCTGCACCCCTTCATGCCCTATATCACCGAACAGCTGTGGGGCGACATTGCCGAGCGGCCCAAGATGCTGGTTCATGCCGACTGGCCCGAATATTCCATGGCCGATCTGGTGGATACGGCCGCCGACCGTGAAATGAACTGGGTCATCAACCTGATCGAACAGGTGCGCTCGGTCCGTGCGTCCATGCGGGTGCCGGCCGGGGCCTGGATCGACATGGTGCAGCTTGAGCTCGACGATGCCGGCACGCAGGCGCTTGCGCGCAACATGGCGATGGTCAAGCGGCTGGCGCGGATCGAGAATGTCACCACGGCGGATGCCGCGCCCAAGGGGGCGGTGACGATCGCGGTCGAGGGCGGCACATTCTGCCTGCCGCTGGCCGATGTGATCGACGTCGCGGCCGAGCGTGCGCGTCTGGAAAAGGCGCTGGCCAAGCTGGAGAAAGAGGCCTCGGGTCTGCGCAAGAAGCTGGGCAACGAAAAATTCCTCGCCAATGCGCCGCAAGAGGTGGTCGAGACCCAGCGCGAACGCCTGAGCGCGCTTGATGAAGAGATGGCCACGCTGCGTGCCGCACAGGAACGGATTGCGGCGCTGGGGTGAAACGGCGCCGTCGCGCCTGCGGCAGGGGCGGTGCATGCGTATTTTGGCAAGGAAGAAGCGGATTTTCGCGGCCTGATTGTTTGTGGTTTGCAAACAATCGGGTGCGCCGTGTGTTATTGTTCACGTCCCCGTTTCACCCCTTGCCCCCCGCCGGGAAATGCGGTTTTCTCGCGCCATGACCGGTCCCAGATATACCCCGCTTGTTGCCTCTCTGCCCGCAACCGTGCCCTTTGTGGGGCCCGAAACCCAGGAACGCGCGCGCGGCGAACCCTTTGCTGCGCGGCTTGGGGCAAATGAAAACGTGTTCGGCCCTTCACCCGCCGCCATATTGGCGATGAAGCGGGCGGCGGCGGATGTCTGGAAATATGGCGATCCTGAAAATTACGCCTTGAAACAGGCACTTGCGTCGCATCACGGGATTGGGCCCGAAAACATCGTGGTCGGCGAGGGGATCGACGGGCTGCTGGGCTATCTGGTGCGCATGATGGTCGATCCGGGCGACCGCGTGGTGACTTCGGAAGGGGCCTATCCGACCTTCAACTATCATGTCGCGGGCTATGGCGGGGTGCTGGTCAAGGTGCCCTACCGGGGCGACCATGAAGATCCGGTTGCCCTGATCGAGGCGGCGCTGGGATGCGAGCCCAAGCTGATCTATCTGGCCAATCCCGACAACCCCATGGGCACATATCACCCCGCGCCCGTCATCAGCGCCATGATCGAGGCGGTGCCAGATGGCAGCCTGCTGGTGCTGGACGAGGCCTATATCGAATTCGCCCCCGAAGATGCCGCGCCGCCGCTGGATGTCGAGGATCCCCGCGTCATCCGCATGCGCACATTCTCCAAGGCCTATGGCATGGCGGGTGCGCGGGTGGGTTATGCCATCGGCGCGCGCGACCTGATCCAGAGCTTTGACAAGGTGCGCAACCATTTCGGCATGTGCCGGATCAGCCAGGCAGGCGCGCTGGCGGCGCTGGCCGATCAGGATTACCTGAAACAGACGGTGGAAAACGTGGCGCAGGCGCGCGACCGCATCAAGGCGATCGCGGCCGATAACGGGCTTGAGGTGGTGCCGTCGGCGGCAAATTTCGTGGCCGTGGATTGCGGCCGTGACGGGGAATTTGCCCGAAAGGTGCTTGACGCGCTGGTTGCCCGCGGCATTTTCGTGCGCATGCCCCTTGTGGCGCCGCAGGATCGCTGCATCCGGGTTTCGGCGGGCACGCCCGAGCTGCTGGATCTGTTCGCACAGGCATTGCCCGAAGCATTGAAAGAGGCAAGCGAATGACCGACTATCCCCGCGACATGATCGGCTATGGCGCCAACCCGCCCGATCCCGCCTGGCCGGATGGCGCGCGCATCGCCGTCAATTTCGTCGTCAACTATGAAGAGGGCGGCGAGAACAACATCCTGCATGGCGACGAGGCCTCCGAGGCGTTCCTGTCGGAAATCATAGGTGCAGATCCCTGGCCCGGCCAGCGCCACATGAACATGGAATCGATCTATGAGTTCGGCTCGCGCGTGGGGTTCTGGCGCCTGCACCGCCTGTTCACCGAACGGCACATGCCGGTAACCGTGTTTGGCGTGGCGCTGGCGCTGGCACGCAACCCGCAGGCGGTTGCCGCGATGAAGGATGCCGGCTGGGAAATCGCCACCCATGGCTACAAGTGGATCGATTACCGCAATGTCCCCGAGGACGAGGAGCGCCGCCATATTGCCGAGGCCCTGCGCATCCACGAACAGGTCACCGGAGAACGCCCCGCGGGGATGTATCAGGGCCGCACATCCGAAAATACCCTGCGGCTGACCATGGAGGCGGGGTTTGAATATTCGGCCGATAGCTATGCCGACGAGCTGCCCTATTATGTGCAGGGCCCCGATGGCCCCTTTCTGATGGTGCCCTATACGCTGGACGCCAACGACATGCGCTTTGCCTCGCCCCAGGGGTTCAATTCGGGCGACCAGTTCTTTGCCTATCTCAAGGACAGTTTCGACACGCTTTACGCCGAAGGCGGGCGCATGATGTCCGTGGGGCTGCATTGCCGCCTTGTCGGCCGCCCCGGCCGCGCCGCCGCGCTGGCGCGTTTCCTTGATTATGTGCATGGCTACACCGACGCCTGGGTCACGACCCGTCTGAACATCGCGCGCCACTGGAAGAAACATCACACGCCGACATAGGCTTCTTCTTTGCCCAAATACGTCCGGGGGAGTCGCGGCACGCGACGGGGGCAGCGCCCCCAATCCCCCCAGCCATCAAGCCCCCCGTCGGCCCTTGACCTGCACACCCGATCCCGCTTTAGCTGAGCTGGCTGTTTCAAGGGATAGACCCATGACCATTCCGACCTATGCCACGCCCGCCGCCGGCCTGCCCGCGCAGGAAAGCCTGATGACCGGCCGCGCGGTGTTCACCGAAAGCTATGCCGTCATCCCGCACGGGGTGATGCGCGATATCGTGACCAGCA
>WFQE01000165.1 GCA_015487165.1 Paracoccaceae bacterium
CGGCGCATGCCGTCGAGCGTGACCTCTTCGAATGCGCGGTCGGCATAGAGCGCCTTGATCTGCTCGGCGCCGGGGGATGCCGGGGCGGGCGTGGCCGTGGCGGCCGGTGCGGGCGCAGCGGCCCACATGGGCGTATCGTCAAGGCCGATGTCGAGGCCGCAATCGCAGCCCCCAAACCGGCAGTTGCACCCGCAGCGGCCGCCACGGCCACGCCCGCCCCGGCATCCCCCGGCGCCGAGCAGATCAAGGCCCTGTATGCTGACCGCGAATTCGAAGAGGTCTCGCTCGACGGCATGCGCCGCACCATCGCCGCGCGCCTCACGCAGGCCAAGCAGACCATCCCGCATTTCTATCTGCGCCGCGACATCCGCCTCGACGCGCTTCTGGATCTGCGCGCGCGCATGAACAAGGGGCTGGAATCGCGGGGCATCAAGCTCAGCGTCAATGACTATATCATCAAGGCCTCGGCGCTGGCGCTGCAGGACGTGCCCGATTGCAACGCCGTCTGGGCCGGCGACCGGATCCTGAAACTGAAACCATCCGATGTGGCGGTGGCCGTTGCCATCGAAGGCGGGCTGTTCACCCCGGTCCTGCGCGATGCCGACAAAAAGACGCTTTCGACGCTTTCGACCGAAATGAAGGATCTCGCCGCGCGCGCCCGCACCCGCAAGCTTGCCCCCAATGAATATCAGGGGGGCAGCTTTGCGATTTCCAACCTGGGCATGTTCGGCATCACCAATTTCGACGCGGTGATCAACCCGCCCCATGGCAGCATCCTGGCCGTCGGTGCAGGCACGAAAAAGCCCATCGTCAATGATGCCGGCGAAATCGAGGTCGCCACCGTGATGTCGGTTACCCTCAGCGTCGATCACCGGGTCATCGACGGCGCGCTGGGCGCGCAGTTCCTGACCGCCCTCAAGGGCTATCTCGAAGACCCGCTTTCGATGCTCGCCTGACCCAAGGCCCAGATCATCCACCAGCGGGGCACAATTGTCCCGCTGGTTTTTGATGGACCTTTCCCAAAAGCCACGGCACTATTCCGGCAGGCCCCTGACGGCGGGCTGATCCGACAACGGCCAAATGGTGGCAAGATGCGAAAATTCTTTGAAAGTCGGCCGGTTCTGATTTTCCTGATCCTGCTGACATCGGCAGTCAGCTATCTGACATTTCGCTATCTTTACGGAATTTCCGGCGACTTTCCCTTTTCGCAAGAAATCCTGCTGGTGTTCATCGGGGCCGTGGCGACCGTGCTGATCACCGCCATCCTGATCAACCAGCAAACCGAGCTCGAGCTGCGCAAGGAAGGCCAGGTGCTGCTGCTGGATCAGAAAAGCGCGACCTATACCGCCCTGATCGAACATATTGGCGAGATCGTCGAAAAAGGCAGCATGGACCCGGCCGAGCTGGGCGAGCTGCGCATTCTCAATCACAAGCTGGCCATGATCGGCAGCGCTGCGGTCATCCGCAAGTTCAACGACGTTCTCGACCTTCTTGACGAGGCCATGCGGGGCGAAACGATCGAAGAGGCGACCCGCACCAGGCTGACCAGGGCAGTCGCCATCCTGACCCACCACATGCGCCGCGATCTGCTTGGACGCATTGAAGACGAGGACGACAGCGCCGTGTTGCAGGATATCGTGGCGAACACGGCGGATCTAGAAGACGACGCCGGTGCGTGACTGCGCGCGGGGCCCGTCGGCACCACAAAGCCCGCCCCCTGAACTGGCGACCCCTGAAGGACTCGAACCCTCAACCTGCTGATTAGAAGTCAGCCGCTCTATCCAGTTGAGCTAAGGGGCCAGAAGGCCATGTTGGCATTGACGCCTGTCAATGTCGGAAAATTTCGATCTTGGCAACAGGAATTGCCGGCACTGCCCCGGCTCAATGTGTCCAGACGGTGCGGCGGTTGGTGGCAAAGTTGTCGCCATAGCCGTTGCGGCGGATGACCGGTCGCCGTTTGTGCGGCGGCTGAAGGATGAACTCGATTCCATGTGCTTGCGCATATTTCTCGGCCGCTTCGCGCGTGTCGAAACGCAGCTTTACCTGGCTTTGGGTATCGGACGAGCTTGTCCAGCCCATGAGCGGGTCGATCTTTCTTGCCTGCGCCGGGTCGAATTCAAGGATCCAGGTTCTGGACTTGGCTTGTCCTGACTGCATGGCATTTCGAGCGGGTTGGTAGATGCGCGCAAGCATGTGCAGACTCCTCGATCAATGATGGGCCGTTTATGGGCAATTCGGGGGTTCTGTGCAAGGGGCTTTCCAGCGATTGCCGCCCACAGACAAGGGAGCGAGGGGTGGGGTGGGGTGGTGTATGTCTGCGGGCGACAATCCTGACTGCTGCTTGCCCGCCATTGATGACACAGTGCAACCTATAGATGCAACCATAAATTTCGCTAAAGTTGTGACGAAACACTGTGTTTCTCTCATAGGAGGTTAACCTTCTGGCAACATGATTGTGCCGCTAAAACGCAAACAGCGCCCGACAAAGGGCGCTGTTTACATTTTCCATTCCCGAGGGCCCGCTCAGAAGTTAAGCGAGATGTCCCTGTGGTTCGAGCCACACCACGCCAAGAACAGTGCCTGCTCGCGCGTCAGGCGCGGCTGTGACCGGATCCCAAGCGTTGGCTTGATGGCATTCAGGAAGGTCTCAAGCCCCGGGCGCAGGGTTTTCTCGGCAGAAACACGCCAGCCCTTTTGCGATTCATAGGCCTTCAGCGCCTTGTCATACAGCTTGAGAGCCTTCTCGATCTTGGGCTTGCGCCGCTTCAGAATGCGCCGCGCTTTTTTCAGCGAGGATCTTACCGCGTCCGATCCGGGGATCTTTGTGAATTTCCGCTCAAGCGCCCGGATTTTGGTGGCAGCCTCCTTGGGGTCGCCGTTGCGGATGATGTCACCCACCGCGCGCAGATCACCCTCAAGCGCCATGAATTCCGGCGTTGCGTCCAGAATGGCCAGCGCCTTTACCGGGCCGGCATAGGCCTTGTCGGCAAGCTTGCGGAAATCCCTGCGTGCCTTCTGTTCGCCACCGTTGATCTTCTGGAATTTCTCGTAGACCTGCTTCCAGTCCGGCGGGATCTGCGCCCGCAGGTTCTCGATCTTCAGTTCAAGGCTTTTGACCTCGGTCGTGTCCAGTGCATTCTGGGCATCGGTGCCAACGTTCAGCGTCCGGCCCAACGTATCCTTCAAGACCTTGATCCGTTCCTCGGCAACGCGAATTTCCTTTTCAAGCTCGCGCACGACAACCAGCCTCGACCGGTAGGCCGGGGCGACCTGCTCGACCTGCTTTTCCATCTCGAATGCATGATTCAATGCCTTGATCGAGCCAGATGCAGCGTCAAACGAGGCCTTGAGTTCATTCGCCAGACGGGGCGGCAGATTGCTCAGGTCGATCTTGCGGGCGGCCTCGATAGCGGCCTTGGTCTGGCCATTATCGACCTTGAGCTGGTCCAGAACATATTGGTCAAGACAGTATTGCAGCCGCGGATTGCGCGGGGGTGGTGCTGTCTCGGACAGGAATTTCACCCTGTTGGGAAGATAGTTCACCAAGGGCGGATTCAATGCCACGATCGCCAGTGCAAGCAGCTGCAGGATGATGAAGGGAATAACCCCCTTGTACATCGAGATCGTCTTGACGATCGCAGGTGCAACGCCGCGCAGGTAGAACAGCGCAAAGCCGAATGGCGGCGTCAGGAACGACGTCTGCATGTTCAGGCCGATCATCACGCCCAACCACACGGCGGTAACGTTGGCGCTTGGGTCGGCCAGCAGGATCGGGGCGACGATCGGCACCACGACCACCGAGATCTCGATGAAGTCGATAAAGAAGCCAAGGATGAAGATCACCCCCATGACGACCCAGAACTTGGTCCAGAAGCCACCCGGAAGGGTTTCAAGCGAATTGCGCACAAGTTCCTCGCCGCCAAAGGCCCGGAAACCGGCGGTCAGGATCGCCGCACCCATAAGGATGACAAAGACCAGCGATGTCGTCTTGGCCGTCTCGACCATGACCGAATGCATGGTGTTGTCGATACGGATGGCGCGCAGGCCGCTCCAGATCAGGGAAAGGATCAGGGTCAGCGATGCAACAACACCGATCATGATGCCGATCATGTCGCGCGTCGTGTTGATGCGCTTGACGTTCATTTCAAAGTTCGCCAGCGTGAAATACAGCACGATGACCGATGCAAGCGCAAGCAATGCCGGCCAGTACCGACGGCGATCACTTTCGGGCAGACGGTAACCGGCCATGACCATGGCCCCGGCCGAGCCGATCGCGCCGGCCTGGTTCACCGTGGCGACCCCCAGGATGATCGAGCCCAGCACCAGAAAGATCAGCGTCAGCGGCGGAATAAGCGCCAGCCCGACCTTTTTGGCAAACTCGAAGTCAAAGCCGCCGTCGCGATGCACGGCAGGCGCCGATTTCGGCCGGATCAGCGCGAAACCGAGGATATACACCATGTACAGCCCGACCAGCACCAGGCCCGGCACCAGCGCGCCCAGGAACATCTCGCCGGCGCTGGTCGAGGTCACCTCGAAGATCGACGGCATCGACAGCTCGCCAGTGGCCTGTTTGTACAGGATGGTCCGCAGATTGCCCGCCTGGTCGGTGGCCGAAGACAGCTGGTCGGCAAGAATGATCAGCACGATGGATGGCGGAATGATCTGCCCCAAGGTGCCCGATGCGGCGATGGTCCCGGTCGCCAGTGAATGGGAATAATTGTTGCGCAACATCGCCGGCAGGCTGATCAGTCCCATGGCCACCACTGTTGCGCCCACGATACCGGTCGTCGCGGCCAGAAGGGCGCCCACAAACACAACCGAAATGCCCAGACCACCGGGAACAGGGCCAAACAGCTGCGCCATGGTCACCAGCAGGTCCTCGGCAATGCGCGACTTCTGCAGCATGATCCCCATGAAGATGAACAGGGGAACAGCGATCAACGTATCTCGTTGTGGAACCCAATAGACACTTCGCAGGTTTGTCACACCGGCAGACAACCATTGCCACGGCGTTCCGGTAAAGAAATAGGCGCCCGGATCGCCGGTGGCGATATAACCGGCAGCACCGGCAAGAAGGATGGTCAGGATCGAGGCGCCCGGCAAGGCGAACGCAACCGGGAAACCGGAGCCGAGAGCCAGCGCCATGAGCACCATCAGGGTGACGAGAAAGAAAACTTCCATTGGTCTGTTCCTTGTCAGGCAGCGGCTTCGGAGGAAACCTCACGATGCCCCGGCTCTCCGCGGGTATCGGCGATTGCCTCGAAGAAGAATGAGACGAACTCGATAAGCATGGTCATGGCGAAAACGCCCAGAAATGCCGCCATCTGGTATTTCACATACAACCCCAGGCCACCGGTCTGCGTCACCTCGAAATTCATGACCGGCCCGTTCATGATCGATTCCTTGCCTTCAAGGCCAACCAGCATGATCACGGCCGCGGTCGGAATTCCAAGAAAGAGTGTGCCGAACGCGTTGAACCAGCCCTTCTTGCGCAAGCTGAAGTTGGTATAGAAGATATCCACCCGCACATGCCCTTCCTCGAACAGCGTGTAGGCAGATGCCAGCAGGAACAGCGCCGAATACCAATAGCGCACCAGGTCATCCATGAATGCCTGCTGGTACGAAAACACGAAGCGCGTGATCACGATCAGCAGCTCGGCAATGATGATCATCAGCGCAAGCCACTGAAATCCAAGCGCCTTGCGTTTCACGGCAGCAAGGACAAATCCAAGGATCAGCAGCGGGAAATGAATATAAATACCTACATAATCCGGCCTTTGAAAAAGCCGCGCCGTAGGCAGGTCAAGGAACATGACAAAGATCTTTTCGACCCGCATGAACGCGATGGTGATGTCGGCAATGCCAACGAACAGGATTCCAAAGAAGAACCCGCGCAACAGGAACATGTTGAAACCGTGGACCAGGCGCGCATCCCACCTCAGCGCCACATCCGGGCTGCGCAGGGGGTACAGAATCGCCCCACCGATGAACAGCACATATACGATGGCAGGGATCAGACCATCCATCCGCCCGGCCAGCAATGCGGTGGGCCCTTCCAGACCGAATGCGAGAATCAGGATGTTGTTCACCAACAGTGCCGCCAGGGCCCCAAGAATGGCCCACCCGAATGCGCGCACCAGAGGCGCCGGATTGCCAAACCGCTCGATCTCGTCGGCCGTGCCTGTATCAGACATGCTCCCCCCCATATTCCAAAAGAACGGGGCCCGTAAGCCCCGCTCGGTTTCCATCTGGCGTTACAATCAGTTGTTGCTTTCGCCAATTCCCAGAACGCGGTTACGCTGCTGCACAAAGGTGCCCTGCATCTCCGCCATCATGCCGCCGATTTCACGCATGGCCTTCTGGAAGGCATCGTCAACCTCGGTTGCAAGCGACGACTTGGCGCGGGTTTCAGCGAACACCTCTTTGGCAGCTTCGCCGAACGCATCCCAGATGTCGTCATTGTACTGCTTGACGACAACACCATGCTCGGTGACCAGCTTTTGAAGATACTCGCCGTTCTTGGCCTGGGTTTCCTCGAACTGGTTGGCGTTCTCGGCATAACAGGCCGTGGTGATCACGTCTTTTTCCCAATCGCTCAGGCTTTCCCACCAAGCCTTGTTCATGCCGAAGGCGAGGTTCGCGTTGGGTTCGTGCATGCCGGCCAGATAGTAGTACTTGGTCACTTCATAGAACTTCATGAAGTAGTCATTGTACGGGCCGACCCACTCGGTCGCGTCGATGGCGCCCGAAACGAGGTTCTGATAGATCTGGCCGCCGGGCAGCGACACGGTGGAGACGCCCAGCTTGGACATCACGGTACCGCCAAGGCCCGGAATACGCATCTTCAGACCCTTGAAGTCTTCGGGGCTGTTGATTTCCTTGTTGAACCAGCCGCCGGCCTGGGTGCCGGTTGCGCCGCAAGGCAGGGCCTTCAGGCCAAAGCTGCCGGAAACCTTGTCCCACAGCTCCTGACCGCCACCGAACTTGATCCAGGCGTTCCATTCATCAACGGTCATGCCAAAGGGCACGGCGGTGAAATAGGCAAATGCCGGGTCTTTACCAACCCAGTAGTAGTCGGCCGCGATATAGGCCTGGCTGTTGCCCGAGGCGACTTCGTCGAACGAGTCGAATGCCTTGACGCGTTCGCCGGCAGCGAAATAGTTCACCTTGATGGCGCCCTGCGACAGCTTTTCGATATTGGCAGCAAGACGCTGGGCCGAGGTGCCGAGACCCGGGAAATCCCGCGGCCAGGTCGACACGATGTTCATTTCCCTGGTGCCCTGTGCCACAGCAGGGGCAGCGAGGGCTACGGTTCCGGCACCAGCAAGCGCGGCACCCTTCAGAAATTTACGACGTTCCATTGATTATGAGTCCTCCGTGTTTCTCATATTTTGTTATCCTGGGCGGTGGTAACTTTTCGCTCTCTCCCTTGCGACGGGCTCCCTCCGCTGGCGGCATCTTGCATTACGGGTCAGGTAAATTGCAACCGCCTTTCACGTGGTAAAGTTTTTTTACCACGCGACAAGAGGGCAAAATTCAACCTCTGCGCAAGATCGTTGCACAAGGGGCACTCTTTCGGGGTGATGTTACATGTGGTCGACTTGAATACCCGAACTCAGTCACGCGCAAATCGTTTAACAAAGTTGCGCAAAACACGGGCCGGACTATCCACTTGTTCGGCGCGACACATGGCAATCAGGCGATCGGCATCTTCGGGGGCGAAATACCCGCGGTTGCGGTAAATTCTTATGCGCAATTCAAAGCCGGCTGCGTCGGCCTCCGGGTGGAACTGGGTGGCATACACGTTCTGCCCGTGACGAATCATCTGAAAGGGGCATGTGGGGGATGTCACCAGATGACTGCAGCCGGGCGGCAATTCCTGCGCCGCCTCCTTGTGGCCCACAAAGGCACCGAACCGCTCGGGCAAATCGGCAAGTAGCGGGTCTTTCTTGCCGTCGTCGGTCAGGCTGCAACGGGCTACGCCAACCTCTTCGCCATAACGCTCCTTGCTTACCCTTGCGCCAAGGTGATGTGTGAGAATGCCCATGCCATAGCAACACCCCATGAAGGGAAAGTCGCGCGCGCAGATTTCGGGCATCAGGCCCATGATCGCCTGCTCGATCCGCCGCTCTACCGCAGGCTTGCTTTCCCAGGGGTCGGAAACGCATCCGGGCCCGCCCCCGACGATCACACCGGAATAGTCGTCCAGCGACAGATCGGGCGGGATCGCAACCTGATCCAGCCTGATCCGGTGGGTCTGATCCGCACAAAGCCCGCCCTTTTCAAGAAAGGCGGCATATTCATCGTCGCTGGCCTCGGTTTCTGGGCGCAGCTGCAAGACAAGAAAGGGTAACACATTCGATCCTGTGGTTTTTCAGGCCAGATGCCGCAACATGCACATTTGCGTCAACAAGTTTCGCATTTCATGCAATAACCTGTTTCAATCCTGTATGGGTGCAATTATGAAGCCGTTAGCGCTAACACAACCGGAGAACACGCATGGCATCCCGAGTCATCCCCGTCGAGCCTTTTGACCTGGTCCTTTTCGGCGCGACCGGGGATCTTGCCCATCGCAAGATCCTGCCCGGACTGTTCCATCGTCTTGCCGTGGGGCAGATCCCCGAGGGCTCGCGCATCATCGGTTGCGCGCGCTCGGAAATGGATGCCGATGCCTTCAGGGCAAGCGTGGCCGAATCGCTGCGCCACGAAACACGGGGCAAGGATGCCGACCTCGACAAATTTCTGTCGCTGCTCGACTATGTCAGCGTGGACGCGACCGGTGAACGCGGCTGGAAAGAACTGGCGGAACGGCTGCGCGCCGATGTAGTGCGGGCCTTTTACCTTTCGGTCGGCCCCAGCCTGTTCGCCCCCATTGCCGCGCGGCTTGACCAGCACGGCATGGCCACCCCCAACAGCCGCATCGTGGTGGAAAAACCCTTTGGCCATGATCTGGCCTCGGCACGCGAGCTGAACCGTGAATTGCGCAACTGTTTTGCCGAGGATCAGATCTATCGTATCGATCATTATCTGGGCAAGGAAACCGTGCAGAACGTGATGGCCCTGCGTTTCGCCAATGCCCTGTTTGAGCCGCTGTGGAACTGCCAGCACATCGACCATGTGCAGATCACGGTTGCCGAAAAGCTGGGCATCGAGGGGCGCGGCGACTATTACGACCGTGCAGGCGCTGCGCGCGACATGCTGCAGAACCACCTGATGCAACTCTTGTGCCTGACCGCGATGGAACCCCCTTCCCGGTTCGAGGCAAATGCCGTGCGGGATGAAAAGCTCAAGGTCATCCGCGCGCTGGACCCGGTCCCTCCACAGGATATCGTGCGCGGCCAGTATCGCGCCAGCGCCCACAGCAAAAGCTATGTTCAGGAGGCGGGAAACCCCGACAGCACCACCGAAAGCTTTATCGCCATGAAGCTGCATGTCTCGAACTGGCGCTGGGGGGGCACGCCGTTCTATCTGCGCACCGGCAAACGGTTGCGCGAACGCCTTTCGGAAATCGTCATCATCTTCCGCGACCCGCCGCATTCGATCTTTCCGCGCATGGATCACCGCCGCGGCAACGCGCTGATCATCCGCCTGCAACCGGACGAGGGCGTGACGTTGCGCATGACCATCAAGGAACCGGGCCCCGGCGGCATGCGCCTGACCGAGGTGCCGCTGGACATGACCTTTGCCGAGGCCCTTGGCGCCGATGTCGAAATCCCTGACGCCTATGAACGCCTTGTCATGGATGTGATCCGGGGCGACCAGACCCTGTTCATGCGCGGCGACGAGGTCGAGGCCGCCTGGGAATGGATCGACCCGATCATCGCCCGCTGGCAGGAAAGCGGCGACCGCCCTGCCCCCTATGACCCCGGCAGCTCGGGGCCCGAGGATGCCTTGATGCTGATGCATCGCGATGGGCGGCGCTGGCGCGAGATCGGCTCATGAGCGTGGAACTGATTTCCTACCGCGACCCGGCGCTTCAGGCCACGGGCCTTGCGGCTTTGGTGGCCGCCACCCTGCGCGCGGCGATCGAGGCGCGCGGCCAAGCATCCCTTGCCGTGCCGGGGGGCACCACGCCCGCGCCATTCCTGCGGGCGCTGTCCGGGGCCGATCTCGACTGGGCGCATATCCGCGTGATGCCCACCGACGAACGCTGGGTCGCCGCCGATTCCCCACGCTCCAACGCGCGCCTGCTGCGCGAGACATTGCTGCAAGGCCCGGCGGCGGCCGCAACCCTGATCCCGCTTGCTGCGCCTGCCGCTGCCCCCGAGGACGCGATTGACGACCTTGCCAGCGGGGTTACTGTGGCCCTGCCGCTGGATGTCTGCGTGCTGGGCATGGGCGAGGACATGCACACCGCCAGCCTGTTTCCAGGCGCCGACCGCCTGGTGGAGGCGCTTGATCCCGACTGCCCGTCGCCCCTCCTGCCGATC
>WFQE01000166.1 GCA_015487165.1 Paracoccaceae bacterium
ATCGCTGCAATTCCAAAAAAATATCGGGTATTCATGTTTACCTCATTATCGAAAAGTCAGGGCTACCTTCTTGTGGTTCAGGCGAATCGTCAAGGTTTCTGGTTCACGTTGCGGTTCGGGTAGCTGTGTCTTACGAGGTTGATCATGGACGAGGTTTCTTTTTTTGCCACCTGTCTGACCTTTGACGCCTGTCCACCTGGCAGAATCCTGCCAGGAGCATCTTGAGCCCAGGGCCCGCCGGTGCCGGGTGGGCGGCCGAGAAGCGGTCAGTTTCTGTTCGCAGGAAAGCGCAACTTGTGTACGGCAACTCGACGAATGACTGCTCTGCCGAGGCAAATGGGACATCGCCGGTTGCTATTATCGGGTTGCTTGGCTATACAAACAGAACCAAGGACTGTTGTTTTCCGCTGTACAGGCTCATCGCCTGCCGAAGCGAATTGCACCCCTCCATCATAAAAATCGGCAACAGTGCTCGGTTCTCCAGGGATCTGGAACCGCGAACGCGACCGGGGTCATCGCAATGGCCACAGTATTTGTAATGCGTCGCTATCCGTTTTGTGTTGGGTGACAATGCGATCAATGACTTGGGAATGAGCCACCGAAATTCAGTGCTCTCCGCCATGACCGGCCTGTCATGCGCTCATGTCACCCAAAGGACGAAACATGAAAATCGAAATCGAAACCGCCAACGTTGCCCAGCGCAACGTACGAGGCGTGCAAACGTCACCCGTGCCGGAAACAAAGTCGACGCTACAGGCGTGCCCCCCTCCGACTGCAATCGTGTATTGCGAGGGAAACTTTGCAAAGGTCGATGGCAAAACCGCCAATGGCCTTATCCGGCATTCTCAGGCGTATCGCATCGTCTCTGTCATAGACAGCGATTGTCATGGACAAGACAGCGGGCAGGTTCTGGACGATGTGACCAATCACATTCCGATCTTTGGCGATCTGGCGGCGGCCGTGGACCACGAGGCTGCGGTTCCGGCAACTTTGATCTACGGGATGGCACCGTCAACGGGAAAGCTCTCGACACAGGATCGTGGCGTCATCCTGGAGGCGATTGCGATTGGCATGAACATTGTCAGCGGGCTGCATGAATATCTCGGCGACGATCCCGAAATTGCAGCCTTCGCATCGACAAAAGGCGTGACGATCAGGGACATCCGCAAGCCCAAACCCAGCAAGGATATGCGCCTGTTTGACGGCAGTATTGCGGATGTGAAAGCCCTGCGTATTGCGGTGCTTGGAACCGATTGCGCAATCGGCAAGCGAACGACGGCAACTGTACTGGCCCGCGCCTTGAACGCCGTTGGCATCAAGACCGTGCTTGTCGGCACGGGGCAGACCGGGCTGATGCAGGGGGCGAAATACGGTGTGGCGATGGATGCAGTGCCACCGCAATTCTGTTGTGGAGAGTTGGAGGGCGCCATTGTTGCCGCCTCCGATGCAGAGCAACCGGATGTCATCCTGATCGAAGGCCAAGGCGCGTTGAGCCATCCCGCCTTTTGCACTTCGGCCTTTATCTTGCGGGGCAGTCAGCCTGATGCCGTGATCCTGCAACATGCGCCCAAGCGCGCGCATCGCTGCGACTTTCCGAACATGCCCATGCCCGACCCGATGGATGAGATTGCTCTGATCGAGACCTTTGCCGACACCAAGGTCATTGGTGTCACCATCAACCATGAATTCATGTCCGATGGCGAGGTCAGTGCAAGTATCGTTGCCCAGTCCCACACGCTGGGACTGCCTGTTACCGATGCCTTGACCCGCCCGGTGGCGCAGCTCCTCAATATGGTTGTTTCCGCCTATCCGGGATTGCGACAGGGGCCGGTTGCGGCGGCGTCATGATCACACCACGCATCGAGGTGGATCTGGGCAAGATACGCCACAACACGCGATTCCTCGTTGATCACCTGAAGTCACAGGGGATTAGCGTCACCGCCGTGACCAAGGCCGTGTGTGGGCACCCCGAGATCGCGCAGGCCATGCTCGACGGCGGCGCTATCGAACTTGGGGAGTCGCGGATGCGCAACGTGGAAAGGTTGCGCAAGGCGGGCATCACCGCCCCGATCGCCCTGATCCGCACCCCGATGTTGAGTCAGGTCGATCAGGTCGTGCAGTGCTGCGACACCAGCTACAACACCGAGATCGCGGTGATCACCCGCCTTGGGGATGCGGCTCTCAGAAAAAAATCCGTCCATGGTATCATATTGATGGTTGAAATGGGCGATATGCGCGACGGGATCATGCCCGAAAACATCGAAGCAGTTGCCGCGCAGGTCAATGCCATACCGGGTGTCGCCCTCAAAGGCATTGGTGCAAACTATGCCTGTCTTGGCGGTGCCGTCCCGGATGCTGCAAAAATGGCAGCCTTTTCGACAATCGCGCGTGAGATCAAGGGGGCCTCTGGATCCAGCATGGAAACGGTTTCCGGCGGGAACTCTGCCAACTTGCCTTGGGCGCTTGGACATCACCCCAAGGGTTGCATCAACAACCTGCGGTTGGGTGAGGCGATCCTGCTGGGGGTGGAGCCAGTCTCTGGAAGCCATATCGATGGGCTTTGTACGGATGCATTCACCCTCATTGCCGAGGTCATTGAAGCAAAGGTCAAGACGGCGCCATCCTCGGCGTCTTTCACCGATCCCGCCCTGGCGGCCTTGCAGCTCGGACCGGAAAATGTGCGATCGGTGCGTTTGATCATTGCTGTTGGAAAGCAGGACATAGATATATCCGGCCTCACCTTGCCCAAAGGCGTCACCTTCCTGGGTGCAACCAGTGATCATATGGTCGTGGGGACGGTCCGTTCTCACACTCGCGTCGGTGGTGAGTTGAGGCTTCAGATGAACTACAGCGCATTGATGCGCGCCATGGCCGCGCCGGATATCACGAATGTCATAAAGGGCAACACATCACCGTGGAAGCCTGAATCCCGGAGCTGCGATGACCTCCGGTCGGCGTTGGTTTGAGTAAGAAATACCAGCAATCAGAAACTCTTTCGCAGAGGTGCTCCTGCCCCGTTTCACCGGACAGCTAAGCGGTTTCGGCTTGGGCCCCCCCGGAACTCGCGGGGCGAGTGCCTTTTGAGGGCCGAGTGCGGGTGGTTTTGGTTACAGTCTTCGACCCAGCCTCCGATCAACTTGATGACGGTTTTGGCATCGGGCAGCGGGTTGACCCAGACGTAATCGCGATTGAACGTGTGGGCGAGCACCTTGGCCAAGCCTTTGGATTGCGGGCTTGGGGCGGGTGTGAAGTGCGGTTTCAATCCTGTCTGGCGGGCGAAGGGCCGGGTTTTGAGAGCTGATAATTCACTTATCTCAACTGTTCAGATTTGTCTGGGCGGCTCTGTATTGACAGGTATTACCGAATTTTGCAGTTTGCGGGATGATGGAAAATTTCAGTATTTCCGAACGCTTGGCCAAGCGCCTGCGCGAGACCCGAAAAAGCAAGGGATTAAGCCTTGAAGCCACCAGCAAATTGTCTGGTGTATCGCGTTCCATGCTTTCACAGATCGAGCGGGGTGAGAGCAGTCCCACGGTTGCCACGCTGTGGAGCCTGACCCGTGCCCTGCAGGTTGATTTCGCGGGGTTGCTGGACGACGGCAACAGCGGCAGCACCATAAGGGAAATCATGCGCGCCAACCGGACGCCAACGATCGACAGCCAGGGAGAGGGATGCCGGATTCGCATTCTCAGCCCCCCGGATCAGGCAGGCCGGCTCGAAGTATATGAGATCCTGTTTGAAAAGAATGGTGCGCTGGTCAGCGAGCCTCACCGACAGGGATGTGTCGAGCACATGACCGTGCTTGAGGGTGCATTAACTGTAGTTGCCGGTGAGGATAGTGCGGAACTGGGCGAAGGGGACACCATCCGATATGCGGCTGATTGCAATCATTCCATCCGGGCAACCGAACAACCAGCCAGAGCGTTGTTGATCGTCCACAATTCCTGATGATCCGTTATGTAGGAAATATTATCTGCTATATTGATACTTTCCGTAAAAACGGCATAATGGGCGTGACAGATGGAGAATTGTCATGCCCGAATCCTTTCTTGATCACCTTACAGACACGCTCTCGGAAATCGAGTCTGCGGGCCTTTTAAAGCGCGAGCGGAAGATTGCGTCGCCTCAGGCCGGACACGTCGATGTTCTGTTTGACGGCCAACGCCATCGGCGGGTCATCAACCTTTGCGCAAACAACTATCTGGGTCTTGCAGATCATCCGCGCCTGACCGAGGCTGCGTGTGCAGCCCTTGAAAATCAGGGATTCGGAATGGCATCCGTGCGTTTCATCTGTGGAACACAGGATCAGCACCGAAAGCTGGAACACCGGCTCGCCGAGTTTCTGGGCAAGGACGATGCCATACTTTTTGCGGCCTGTTTCGACGCCAATGGGGGGCTGTTCGAGCCATTGCTGAGCGCGGACGACGCGATCATATCGGATGCGCTCAATCACGCCTCGATCATTGACGGTATCCGCCTGTGCAAGGCCAGGCGCTATCGCTATGCAAATTCCGATATGGCGGAACTGGAAGCGCGCCTTGTCGAGGCGCGCGCGGCAGGCGCGCGCTTTGTGATGATTGCGACCGACGGTGTATTTTCCATGGACGGCCATCTTGCCAAGCTGCCCGAAATCACGTCGCTGGCCAGGAAATACGACGCAATCGTCATGGTGGATGATTGCCACGCGACCGGGTTCATCGGGCCTCAGGGGCGGGGAACGCCGGCGCATTTTGATGTGGTCGACGGGGTGGATATTCTGACCGGAACCCTGGGCAAGGCATTGGGTGGGGCGATCGGCGGTTATGTCGCTGGCCCGCAGCCTGTGATCGACCTGCTCAGGCAACGGGCTCGGCCCTATCTGTTTTCGAACTCGCTGCCGCCGATGATCGTGGCTGCCGGGCTCGAGGCGATTGATCTTGTCGAAAAAGGCGATGATCTGCGTGCACGGTTGTTTGAAAACACCGCATTCTGGCGTGGCGGGTTGGAAAGTCTGGGTTTTGATCTGGTGCCGGGTGAGCACCCGATTGTGCCGGTCATGTTGAAAGAGGCAAAACTTGCACAGGAGATGGCTGCGCAACTGTTTGATGAGGGGGTGTTTGTGGCCGGCTTTTTCTTTCCTGTGGTGCCAAAGGGACTGGCGCGAATTCGTACGCAGATGAACGCAACACTGAGCCGCGAAGACCTGGAATTCGCATTGGCGGCGTTCGAAAAGGTCGGCAAGGCAATAGGGGTAATCCGATGAACCGCGAAACGAACACCATGAAGGCGCTTGTGAAGGCCAGGGCCGAAGAAGGGTTGTGGCTGCAGCATGTGCCCGTTCCGGAAATCGGGCCCGATGACGTTTTGATAAAGATAAACAAGACGGGAATTTGTGGCACCGATGTCCATATCTGGGACTGGGACGAATGGTCACGAAAAACCATTCCTGTCCCCTTGATCACCGGGCACGAATTTGCCGGCGAGATCGCCGAGTTGGGACGCAATGTCACGGATTTGCATGTTGGCCAGAGGGTTTCAGGCGAGGGACACCTGGTCGGAAAACACAGCCGCGCCAGCAGATCCGGCCGCTTTCATCTCGATCCGAAAACGCGTGGCATCGGTGTGAACGAGCCCGGGGCGTTCGCACAGTATCTGCGCCTGCCTGCATTCAATGTGGTGCCGCTGCCGGACGATATCAGTGATGAAATCGGTGCCATCCTCGACCCTTTGGGAAATGCGGTACATACGGCGTTGTCGTTTGACCTGGTGGGTGAGGATGTGCTGGTCACCGGGGCTGGCCCGATCGGCATCATGGCAGCCGCTGTTGCCAGACATATCGGCGCGCGCAATGTGGTGATTACCGACGTCAATCAGGACAGGCTGGATCTTGCGAAAAGGGTCGCGGATGTGACGGCCGTGAACGTCGGCAATGCCGAGCCGAAGGAAGTGTTCGCACAGCTTGGGATTGTCGAGGGGTTCGATGTCGGGCTGGAAATGAGCGGTTCGCAAATCGCGCTGGATCAGATGATTGACGCGATGGTGATGGGTGGGCGTATTGCGATGCTGGGCATTCCGCCGGGGAAATCGGCGGTCGACTGGTCCACTATCGTGCTGAAGTCGATCACCATCAAGGGGGTCTACGGGCGTGAGATATTCGAGACGTGGTACAAGATGCTGGCAATGCTGCAAAACGGTCTGGATATAAGTCCAATAATCACCCACCGCTTGCCAGCCGGGGATTTTCATACCGGGTTCATGGCAATGAAATCCGGTTCCAGTGGCAAGGTCGTGCTTGACTGGACCGATCCAGCCGGGGTTACGCAATGAAATACCTCAGCACACGCGGACAAGCCCCCGCACTGACCTTCAAGGAGGCCCTGCTTGTGGGGCTGGCCGAGGATGGAGGGCTGTATGTACCCGAAAGCTGGCCAACCTTCACCAAGGAGGAAATTGCGGCGTTTCGCGGGAAAGCCTACACGCAAGTTGCGTTTGAGGTTATTCGCCGCTTTGTTGACGGAGAAATCCCGGATGCGCCCCTGCGAACGATGATCGACGCAGCTTATGCCGAGTTTTTTCATCCCGCCGTCACACCTCTGGTTCAGATTGGCACCAATGAATGGCTGCTCGAGCTGTTTCACGGCCCCACCATGGCCTTCAAGGATGTAGCCATGCAAATTCTTGCGCGCCTCATGGATCATGTGCTGCAAGAACGGGGTGAGACCCTGACGATCGTCGGGGCCACCTCGGGCGACACCGGCGGTGCGGCGCTGAATGCATTCCAGGGGCGCAAGAATATTGATGTTTTCTTCATGTTTCCACGCGGCCGGGTTTCGCCGGTTCAGCAACGACAGATGACCACGTTGGGCGGTGGAAATGTCCACGCCATTGCCATCGACGGAAGTTTCGATGATTGCCAGAATATGGTCAAGGCCATGTTCGCCAATCCGGAATTTCGCGATCAGGTTCACCTCTCGGCGGTCAACTCGATCAACTGGGGGCGGATCATGGCGCAAACCGTGTACTATTTTGTCGCTGCCGCCGCTCTGGGCGCGCCGGATCACCCGGTCTCGTTTACCGTGCCGACGGGCAATTTTGGCGACATTTATGCCGGGTATGTTGCCAGGCAGATGGGGTTGCCGATCCGACGGCTTGTCATCGCCACGAACGAAAACGATATCCTGAACCGCACATTGAAGAGTGGAAAATATGAAATTCAGGGGGTCAGGGCAACTATCACACCATCCATGGATATCCAGATATCTTCGAATTTCGAACGCCTGTTATATGACGCAACCGGGCGGACTACCGAAGCGGTTCGGGCGATGATGGGTAATCTCGGGAGATCGGGCGGATATGAGCTACCCGAGAATGCACGCGATTTTATCAGCGCGGGTTTCGATGCCGGGATCGCGACGGAGACGGAAACCATTGCAGAGATGAAATCAACGTACAACAGCAGCGGGTATCTGCTAGATCCACACACGGCCGTTGCCTTGCATGTGGCCCGCCAATTCAACGCAGGCGAAGCCCCCATGGTGATCCTGTCCACGGCCCACCCTGCGAAGTTTCCGGAAACGGTCAGGATGGCAACCGGGATTGCCCCCAATCTGCCTGCGTGGGCGGGAAAGCTGATGGAAAATCCGGAAGAGTTTGTCATACTGTGCAATGATCAGGCTGAGGTTGAGGTCCATATTGGATTCGGCAAAACGTCACCGACGCGCGTACAAGCATGATTGAAATTGTGATGTTCTGCATCTTGACCCGAGTCCACGGCAGAGAGGTGAGGGTGTGAATGCAAATCAAATGGCTAAAGGATTTTCTGGCGTTGAGCTCGGAAAGGAACTTTCGACTCGCAGCTCAGCAACGCAATGTCTCGCAGCCAGCATTCAGCCGTCGCATCCAGGCGCTTGAAACTTGGGTTGGCACGCCTCTGATAGATCGGGGCGGCCAACCTGTGCAATTGACCGAAGCGGGCAAACTGTTGTTGCCGGCAGCCCAAAAGATCGTTGATCTCACCGTTTCCGTCCAACTGGATATCAAGACGCAGATTCAGGATGATCGAGATCGAATAAGATTCGCAACGCTAAGTACACTTGCTCAGATTTTTATCCCGAGCTGGCTGAAAGGCTTGCGCAATTTTGTCAATGTCAATCAGATTGTCGTCAAGACCGAGTTCGATACAATAGATGAATATTTCTCGGTACTTGACGAAAATACCGTGGATTTCTTTATCTGTTACGAAGATCCAAGCCATCGGTTTCACGAGGATGAATCGGCATTTTCATCATTGAAGCTGGGTGAGGAAACGCTGGTTCCGGTCGTTCGCCCCGCCAGTGATGGAAGCCCGCTATGGAGGCTGTCGGACAGCTACAATGGACAAATCCCCTGCCTTCATACCCTGTCCAGCCGATCACCGTCACCGATCAGGCATCATATGGAAAGCCGATACGGCAATCTCCAATTCAAATCGGTCTATGAGTCCTCAATTGCTCCGACACTGAAGGCGATGGCGATCGAGGGATTTGGGCTGGCGTGGATTCCCAAGGCTCATATTATTGACGATCTGGCAGCCGGACGACTTGTTCGCGCAGGGGGGGCTTCCGACGACATTCATGTGGAAATAAGGATTTTCCGCAGTTTGAAGCACAGCGAACCCAGAGCGGGGAAATTCTGGACTGCGTTGTTGCAAAATGGGGTTGATCAAGGCGGCTGAAATAGCCCCGCCAGTATCCTGTTTGCAAAGCCCGGGCCCCGATAGCGCATCAGTATGGGAATCATGATTGATGCCATTATCGCATGGGTCATGCTGATAATGGCATTGGACGCCTCTCTTGCTGACGAGCTAAGCTCGCGTGTGATAACAACAGGAGGTTATTCAATGAAACTCAAGGCAAAACTCACGGCTGTTGCTGCCCTTGCCGTCGTGGCTGCGACAAGTGCAACCGTCGCATCCGCTGAAAACACGCTGGATGTCGTCAAGGCCCGCGGCTTCCTTCGTTGCCAGGTTGGCTCGCCTTCGCCCGGTTTTTACAATCTGGATGCAGATGGAAACTGGTATGGGCTGGATGTCTCGATGTGCCAAGCTGTCGCCGCTGCCATTTTTGGCGACAAGACCAAGCTCCAGATCCAGTCGGTCAGCACACAGGCGCGCTTTACCGCACTGGCAAACGGTGAGTCCGACATGTTGTCGCGAACGGCCACGTGGACCGAAACCCGCGACACCCAACTGGGCCTCGATTTCGTGACGCCCAACTTTTACGATGGTCAGGGTTTTACAGTCCGCAAGGACAGCGGCATCACCAGCGCCCTGCAATTGAAAGGTGCCAAGGTCTGTGTGACTACAGGCACGACGACCGAGCTTAATCTGGCGGATTTTAGCCGGGTAAACAACCTGAACATCAGCGCTGTTACGTTCGAAGATTATAACGTGCGCGACAATACGTTCCTGAACGGCGGTTGCGATGCGGTGACAACCGACAAGTCTGCGCTGGCGGGCAACCTGTCATCCTGGCCGGTTCCTGAAGACTATATCATTCTGCCCGAGACCATTTCAAAAGAACCGCTTGCTCCGGCGGTTCGTCAGGGCGACAACCAATGGGAAGATATTGTGCGCTGGAGCGTATTCGCCCTGATCAACGCCGAAGAACTGGGGATCACCCAAGCCAATGTCGACGACATGCGCGCCAATTCGCAAGATCCAAGGGTGCGGCGAATGCTGGGCGTCGAAGGCAATCTGAATGAGGGGCTCGGCCTTAGCAAGGATTGGGCTTACAATATCATCAAGGCTGTTGGCAACTACGGCGAGATTTACGAAAGATATATCGGAGACGGCCCGCAAGCCATCCACATCCCCCGTAAGGGAAGCCTGAACGCACTGTGGACTGACGGTGGTCTGATGTATTCGCCCCCGTTCCGCTGAACAGGCCGGTGGTGTCGGGCTGCGCGCTCGGCACCATCGTTTTCAGGCCGTGGCCTGAGTGCTACGGAAGCAACAACAGCAGGATATCGTTGTGATGGACAATCCCGACCTCAAGGCCGAACGGCATCGCCGGCCAAAGGAAGACTTCGATTTCTTTCATGATCAGCGGGTTCGCTGGGTGTTGTACCAGATTTTGACCATCGGTATCGTGGGCTGGCTGGCCTGGTACCTGATCGGAAATACCGCGCACAATCTTGCTGCCCGCGGCATGAACACAGGATTTGGTTTCTTGACCGTATCGGCCGGTTTCGATACCGATTTCAAATTGATAGATTATACGCCAGGTGTTGGAACATATGGCCGGATTTTTGTAATCGGCATCCTGAACACCCTTCTGGTTTCGTTTCTGGCAATCATCTTCAGCACGATGCTGGGCTTTTTCGTTGGCGTCATGCGCCTGTCGCCGAACTGGTTGGCCGCCAAGGTCGCACTTGCTTACGTGGAAATCTTCAGAAACGTGCCCCTGCTTATTCAAGTCGTATTCTGGTATATGGGGGTCTTCAGTGTCTTGCCCGTTGTGAGGAACTCCATTGATCTGTCCCTTGGATCCGGGCTGATGGAATTGAACAACCGAGGCCTCTATTTGGCGACTCCTGTATTTGGCGACAACTTCTGGATGACACCGGCCGCACTGGCGGTGGCGGTTGTCGGGGTTGTCCTGTTCCGCCGGCACGCCCGAAAGGTGCAGGAAAGATCGGGTAGGCAGATTCACACGCTGCTTCCATCCATCGGCGCCGTGGTGTTGATGCCCTTGGTCGTATTCATAGCAACCGGCATGCCTTTGGGGTGGGACAAGCCTGTACTTGAAGGATTCAATTTCGTCGGAGGAACCAGTGTGCCGCCGGCCTTTCTGGCGCTGCTAATTTCGCTCAGCATCTATCACGCTGCCCATGTGGCCGAGGCGGTGCGGGCGGGCATCCTTTCGGTAAACCCCGGGCAACGAGAAGCGGCGTTTTCAATTGGTCTCAGCCAGGCCCGGGTGATGTCCATGGTGGTTATCCCGCAAGCGATGCGTGCCATCGTGCCACCGTTGATCAGCAACTGGATGAACGTCGTCAAGAACTCGTCTCTGGCGATTGCAATTGGCTATTCCGATATTGTGTCGCTGTTCATGCAGACGGCACTCAATCAGGCCGGATATGCGGTGGAAATGGTCGGGATGACCATGGGGTTCTACATGGTCGTCAGTCTGACGATCTCGTTCTTCCTGAACATCTACAACAAACGCGTGCAATTGGTGGAGCGCTAGGGCATGGCTATCGTCAAAGCGGAAAGAACACCCGATCGCCGGCCGCCCGTATCGGAAGCCACGGTACTGGGTTGGTTACGGAAAAACCTGTTCAGTTCCGTCTCGAACACCCTGCTGACGTTTGTGATGCTCTACATCATCTATCTGACGGTCGGCGGTGCTTTCAAATGGGGCGTTCTGGACGCAACATTTATCGCAGATAACCGGCGTGAATGTTATGACAATTCGCTGACCGGTGCGTGCTGGGCGGGTGTGATTCATTGGCTCAACAATATCTTTTATGGACGATACCCCCGCACGGAAATCTGGCGGATCAATCTTGGCGGGGTCTTGCTGGCCTTGTGGATGGCGCCGCTATGGATAAGCCGTGTAAAAGGCAAATTCCTTGTCGGCGTAAGTGTGGTGGTCTTCTACCCGTTTCTGGCCGGGTATCTCTTTTCAGGTGGCGAAAAGGGCCTTTTCATGCAGATCATGGTGGCAAGTGCGCTTGTTGCTTTTGCCGTCAACATGGCGAACATGCTTGCCGGGCTGTTCAGCAGGCAGGGCCTTGGTACGTTTGCCCTTCGGGTGCTCGGGCAGGACAAGGCTACTGGCAAGACGCAGCGCAATGTTCTTCTGGTACTGATCGCGATCGCTTTTGGAGCGGCATTTTTCTGGCAGATGAGCTGGACGATACAGAGCGTGGTCTGGACCAAATGGGGGGGCTTATTTCTGACCCTGGTGATATCTGGTATTGGCATAGCCTTGTCGCTGCCTGGGGGGATTCTCCTTGCACTGGGCCGTCGCAGCAAATTGCCAATCGTCAGGGTGCTCAGTACCGGCTTCATCGAAATATTTCGCTCGGTTCCTCTTATCACTGTGCTGTTCATGGCAACGACCATGTTCCCGTTGTTCATGCCGGAGGGATTTGTTCTGAACAAGCTGGTGCAGGTGATCATCGCCGTGGTGCTGTTCAACGCCTGCTACATGGCTGAAACAGTGCGCGCCGGATTGCAAGCCATCCCAAAGGAGCAGTTCGAGGGGGCACACACGATCGGCCTCGGATATTGGGGAACCATGGGGCTGATCATCATGCCCCAAGCTCTGAAACACATGATCCCGAATATCGTTGGCAGTTTCATCGGCCTGTTGAAGGATACAACATTGGTGTCGATCATCGGTCTTTTCGATCTACTCGGCATGCTGCGCTCGATCAGCAAGGATGTGCCATGGATGGGACTGCACAAGGAACCGCTGATCTTTGGCGCGATCCTGTTCTTCATCATGTGTTCCTCGATGTCCAAATACAGCCGCCACCTGGAAGTGAAACTTTCAGCGGGCAGAAAACGCTAAGGATTTGAATGATGAGTGAAACGCAAGATTTGGGTCATGTGGCTTCGGCAATTTCCAACGAAGTGATGATCGAAATCAACCAGATGAATAAATGGTTCGGGCAATTCCATGTCCTGAAGGACATCAATCTGACGGTACGCAAAGGCGAGCGGATCGTGATCTGTGGCCCCTCTGGTTCGGGCAAATCGACCCTGATCCGTTGCATCAATGCGCTGGAGGAACATCAAGAGGGCGACATTATCGTTGATGGGATCAGGTTGGGCAAGAACCTGAAAAACCTCGATCATATCCGAACCGAGGTTGGTATGGTGTTCCAGACGTTCAACCTCTTTCCACATCTGACCATTCTGGAGAACCTCACGCTGGGCCCCATCTGGGTGCGCAAGAAAAGCAAGGCTGAGGCGGTCGAAACCGCAATGAAGTATCTGGAACGTGTCAAGATTCCCGAACAGGCGGACAAATACCCCGGTCAACTGTCTGGCGGTCAGCAACAGCGTGTGGCCATTGCGCGCTCACTTTGCATGAATCCGAAAATCATGCTGTTTGACGAACCGACTTCGGCACTGGATCCAGAAATGATCAAGGAGGTGCTCGATGTGATGGTCGATTTGGCATCTACCGGCATGACCATGATCGTCGTGACCCACGAAATGGGTTTTGCCAAAACGATCGCCGATGAGGTGATTTTCATGGATGCCGGCGAGATCGTCGAAAAAAATGCCCCAAACGCGTTTTTCGAACATCCCGAGCACGAACGAACAAAACTGTTCCTGAGCCAGATACTTTAGCAACACACCTGCCACAACCCAAGAGACCCCAAAACATGCCCACCAGTTTCTTTCGCGCCCCCGGCAAGTTTTTTCGTGGAAATCTCCACACTCATTCCGACATGTCGGACGGAAAATTGACTCCACAGGAGGTTTGCCGGCGCTATCAGGCCGAAGGCTATGATTTCATCGCGCTGACCGACCATTTTGTCGGGTTGTTCGACTACCCGATCACCGATACTTCGGCCTTTCGCAACGACCGCTTCACAACCATCATCGGGGCTGAATTGCATTCGGGTGCGATGGAAAACGGTTATTTGTGGCATATCCTTGCGATCGGGCTCCCGTTTGACTTTACCCCCCCGGACGCGCCGAATTTCCGCTCTGTCAAGGGTTCGGAGTCCGGTGCAAGCATCGCCCAGCGCGCGCGTGATGCTGGTGCCTTCGTATCAATTGCCCATCCTCACTGGTCCGGTATGAATGAGGCAGATGCCCGCTCGATCACGGCGGCGCATGCGGTCGAGATATACAACCACGGTTGTGTTGTGGACAATGACAGAGGCGAAGGTTTCTTTACACTGGAACAACTGTTGAACGGGGGGCGGCGCCTGAACCTGATTGCGACCGACGACGCACATTTCAACACTCCCGACCATTTCGGCGGCTGGGTCATGGTTAAAGCGATGGAAAATACGCCCGAGGCCCTTCTCGCAGCGCTGAAGGCGGGTGAATTCTATTCCAGCACCGGCCCGGAGATCAACGATATCCGCTTGGGCCAGGGCAGTATCGAAGTCGACAGCTCTGCGGCGGCCACCGTCATTGTTCAGGGGCAGGGAACCTCGATGGCAACATTGCACGGCAATTCGATGACGACCGCGCAACTGTCATTGGAGCGCCTAGAAGGATCACCCTGGCTGCGCGTAACTGTCGTCGATCGGGCAGGAAAGCGCGCCTGGTCAAATCCCATCTGGCTGTGAGGTGCTATCAGGTCGCCGACTGATAAGATGTAAGCGTGTTGAAGTTACCCACAAGTTTTCGCGGGCATGCATTTTTCTCTTGATCGAGCGGACGTGAACGTGATTCGTCTTCTGGCACCTTCAAAAATCGGGTGCAGGCATGGGACAGAGTTGGGTGGGTGAAGAAATCTCGGAATGTGATCTGGGCGATGTGCGGCTGAACCGCCGGCTTGGTGTGATCCTGGAGGCGATCGGTGAGCGGCCGGGAAAATCCCTGCCCACGGCGTTTCAGGATTGGGCGAACACGAAAGCCGCCTATCGCTTCTTCGCCAACGGGAATGTCAGCGAGGACAAGATACTGGAAGGGCATTTCGCGGCGTCGGCCTTGCGCATCCAGGCCACCGAAGGCCCGATCCTGATCTTGCAGGACACAACGGAATTTTCCTTCAAGCGCTCTTCGCCAGAGAAAATCGGTTTCACCAAGGTTTCGCCCGGACACAAGCGGAAGGACGGACGCCGTCAGAAACACATGATCTGCGGTCTTCTGATGCATGCCAGCCTGGCCATCACACCGGAAGGGCTGCCGCTTGGCCTGACGGCTGCGAAGTTCTGGTCACGGGACAAGTTCAAGGGAACCACCGCTCTCAAACGCAAGATCAATCCGACCCGGGTGCCGATCGAGCAGAAAGAAAGCATGCGCTGGCTCGATAATCTGCGCCGCTCTGTCGAGCTGACGGGGGCCCCCGAGCGCTGTGTTCATATTGGTGACCGGGAGAGCGACATCTTCGAACTCTTCTGCCTGGCGCAGGAACTTGACACCAGGTTCCTGGTTCGCAGTTGCGTCGATCGTCTTGCCGAGGACGGCGATACGACCATCGCTGCGGTCATGGCCAGGGTCCAGTCCAGCGGCACCCATGAGGTCAGGTTTCGCGACGCCGCGGGCAAAGCCCAACGCGCCGTGCTTTCGGTCAAACATGCAACAATGACGGTGCGCCCGCCGGTCGGAAAACAGCGAAAGTATCCGCATCAAGAGCTTCAGATCATCCATGCAGAAGAGATCAATCCCCCGCAGGACCGTGCGCCCGTTTTTTGGAAGCTGATCACCAACCTCCCCGTAAAAAACCACGCCGACGCGGTGCACAAGCTTGGCTGGTACGCACGGCGCTGGAACATCGAAACGTTTTTCAAGACCTTGAAAACCGGCTGCCAGATCGAGAAAATCCGGCTCACCACGGCAGATCGCCTCGCAAATTGCATCGCACTGTGCTGTGTCGTGGCCTGGAGAGTTTCGTGGCTGACCATACTTCGCCGCCAGGCCCCGGAAGCGGCACCCGCTACGGTATTCACCGAAACCGAGCGCGTCCTGCTCGAGCGGAAAATGCCATCCAGCAGAAAAAACATCCCACGAAACCTCGACTTCTACGTAACCGTTGTCCTGCCCCCACCTTCTCAAAGCTGGCGTGATTTGTGACTCTCCCACGTGAAGTCTTTTTCGGGAGGTTCTCCATGGAGCAGTCAACAGAGTTTCTCAT
>WFQE01000167.1 GCA_015487165.1 Paracoccaceae bacterium
CTGCGACTGCGCCCGCTTATAGGACAGGCCGCACCCGGATTGCAATGTCGCCGCAGGCCTGCGTTTGATCCGCGCATTGCCCTTTTTCGCGCCATTGAGTAGAGGAATGAGGCTGACTTCAACAAGGATCGGACGCAATGGCCTCGTATCAATATGTCTATCACATGGATGGCGTTTCCAAGACCTATCCGGGCGGCAAGAAATGTTTTGAAAACATTCGCCTGTCATTCCTGCCGGGGGTCAAGATCGGGGTGGTCGGGGTCAACGGCGCGGGCAAGTCCACGCTGATGCGGATCATGGCCGGTCTCGACAAGGATTTCACCGGCGAGGCCTGGGCCGCCGAGGGTGCCAAGGTCGGTTATCTGCCGCAGGAACCGACGCTCGACGAGAACCTGACCGTGCGCGAGAACGTCATGCTGGGGGTCGCCGAAAAGAAGGCGATCCTTGATCGCTATAACGAACTGGCGATGAACTATTCCGACGAGACAGCCGACGAGATGGCCAAGCTGCAGGACCAGATCGACGCCGAGGACCTGTGGAATCTGGATGCAAATGTCGATATCGCGATGGAGGCCCTGCGTTGCCCGCCCGATGATGCCGATGTGAAAACCCTGTCGGGCGGCGAACGCCGGCGCGTCGCGCTGTGCAAGCTGCTGCTCGAGGCGCCCGATATGCTGCTTCTGGACGAGCCGACCAACCATCTGGACGCCGAAACCATCGCCTGGCTGCAAAAGCATCTGATCGACTACAAGGGCACGATTCTGATCGTGACCCATGACCGCTATTTCCTGGATGATATCACCGGCTGGATCCTTGAACTCGACCGCGGCCGCGGCATTCCCTATGAGGGTAACTATTCCAGCTGGCTGGAACAGAAGGCCAAGCGCCTGGCGCATGAGGCGCGCGAGGACAAGTCGCGCCAGAAGACGCTGGAACGCGAGCTGGAATGGATTCGCCAGGGCGCCAAGGCGCGCCAGGCCAAGCAAAAGGCCCGCATCAAGGCCTATGAACAGCTGGCCAACCAGTCCGAGCGCGAGAAGCTGGGCCGCGCGCAGATCATCATCCCCAACGGCCCTCGTCTGGGCGGCAAGGTGATCGAGGTCGAGCACCTGTCCAAGGGCTATGGCGACAACCTGCTGATCGACGACCTGACCTTCAGCCTGCCGCCGGGGGGCATCGTGGGGGTGATCGGCCCCAACGGCGCCGGCAAATCGACCCTGTTCCGCATGCTGACCGGGCAGGAGCAGCCGGATGCGGGCACGATCACATTCGGCGACACGGTGAAACTGGCCTATGTGGACCAGTCGCGCGATTCGCTGGATCCGAACAAGACGGTGTGGGAGGAAATCAGCGACGGGCTGGACGTCATCAAGCTGGGTGACGCCGAGATGAACAGCCGCGCCTATTGCAGCGCCTTCAACTTCAAGGGCGGGGACCAGCAGAAAAAGGTCGGCCTGCTGTCAGGCGGCGAGCGCAACCGCGTGCATCTGGCCAAGCTGCTGCGCGAGGGCGGCAATGTGCTGCTGCTGGACGAACCGACCAACGACCTTGATGTTGAAACCCTGCGCGCACTTGAGGATGCGCTGGAGAATTTCGCGGGCTGTGCGGTGGTGATCAGCCACGACCGTTTCTTCCTCGATCGGATCTGCACCCACATCCTGGCGTTTGAGGGCGACAGCCATGTGGAATGGTTCGAGGGCAATTTCGCCGACTACGAAGAGGACAAGAAACGCCGTCTTGGCCCCGACGCGGTAGAGCCCAAGCGGATCAAGTACAAGAAGTTTACGCGGTAGTGCATGGCGGGGGCTGGCTGCCCCCGCACCCCCGCGAGTATTTTCACAAAGAAGAAGGCAGCGGGTCAACGCCCCAGAAACATCCGCAGGATCGTTAGCAGCACCGACGCGACGACCGATACCAGTATCGCGCTGGTTACGGGTATGTAGAGGCGAAAGTTCTCGCGCTCTATCACGATGTCGCCGGGCAGGCGGCCAAGGCCGATCTTGCCCAGAAGGCCCCAGAGCAGGCCGATGACGATCAGGATGATTCCCGTGGCGATAAGGATTCTGGACATGATCGCAGAATGGCACCGGGCTTTCCAGCAATCAATGGCCGGGTTTCCGGGCTATTGGTGATCAATACCTGCGCCAGAGCTGCGATGTCATGAACTGAGGTTCAAACCGGTCAATCCAAAGATCAAAAAACGGTTTTGATCCCTGGGCCAATTTCCAGCCGGTCGGGGGCTGGCTAGGTCTGTCTCATCGAAACCGGCGCTACCTGCCGGGGACAGACAACAACCTGGTTACATACCCGAAAGGAACCTGAGAAATGAAAACTCTTACCCTGACAACCATCGCTGCTTCGCTCATCGCCGTGTCGGCCTTTGCCCAGACTGCAACCACCGTGGTCACGGATCCTGTCGCTCCGACTGACGTGCAGGCAACCCAGACACATGAGATGACCCAGGAAGAAATCAAGCTGCGGCTTCAGAAGCGCCAGGGCATGCGTGCCGAGGCTCTGGCCCATGCGCAGGAAGCAATGCCTGCTCAGGCGCGGGAACATGCGCAGAAGGGCATGGACATGGCCGCCGATGCCGGGCGCGACATGGGCGCCGAGATGAGCGGTGGCATGGGCGGCGGTAACGGTGCTGGCATGGGTGCCGGTGGCGGCATGGGCGGTGGCGCCGGTGGCGGCATGGGTGGCGGTGCTGGCGGTGGCATGGGCGGTCGCGGCAACTGATCGCCTGCAAGATCCCCAACGGCAGAAGTTGACCCGCTTCTGCCATTCCCCCCCGGGAGGAACACCTCGTGCATGGCGCGGGGTGTTCTCTTGTTGAAGACGTCACTGTCCGTTCCTGTGCCCGCCCTTGTGGGGTCACACTACCTGCGCCTTCCTTTTGACGGTTTCCTCCCGGCCCTGCCGCCAGTCGAGCGTCCCCGCCGCCCCCCGGCATCCTCGACCGCGGCATCCACCGCCGCCTGGCGGGCCAGAGGGTCGTCGGCGATGGCCAGTTCGACGGCCTCGAGGCGCTTGATTTCGTCGCGCAGGCGGGCGGCCTCTTCGAATTCCAGGTTTTCGGCGGCCTTCAGCATCTGATCTTTCAGCCCTTCCAGATGCGCCGCCAGATTGGCGCCGACCAGCGGCTTGTCGATCTGTGCCGTGACGCGGGCCATGTCGGTGTCGCCCTCGTAAAGGCCCGAGAGCACGTCATCGACATTCTTGCGGATGGTTTCGGGCGTGATGCCGTGCTTTTCGTTATAGGCAATCTGCTTGGCGCGTCTGCGGTTGGTCTCGGCCAGCGCGCGTTCCATGGAGCCGGTGATGCGGTCGGCATACATGATGACGCGGCCTTCGCTGTTGCGCGCGGCACGCCCGATCGTCTGGATCAGCGAGGTTTCGGATCGCAGGAACCCCTCCTTGTCGGCGTCCAGTATCGCCACCAGCCCGCATTCGGGGATGTCGAGCCCCTCGCGCAGAAGGTTGATGCCGATCAGCACGTCAAAGGCGCCGAGGCGCAGGTCGCGCAGGATCTCGATGCGTTCAAGCGTGTCGATGTCGCTGTGCATATAGCGCACGCGGATGCCCTGTTCGTGCATGTATTCGGTCAGATCCTCGGCCATGCGTTTGGTCAGCGTCGTGACCAGCGTGCGAAAGCCCCTTTCGCTGACCTTGCGCACCTCGTCGAGCAGGTCATCGACCTGGGTTTCGAC
>WFQE01000168.1 GCA_015487165.1 Paracoccaceae bacterium
ACGCCCAAGAGCGCGGTACCCTTGGCGGCCCAGTCGCGGCTGGAGCCGGCGCCATATTGTTCGCCCGCGATCACGACCAGCGGCGTGCCCTGTTCCTTCCAGGCCATGGCGGCATCAAAGATCGGCACCACCTCGCCGTCGGGGCCCCTGGTATAGCCGCCCTCCACGCCGTCGAGCATTTCGTTCCTGATGCGGATATTGGCAAATGTGCCGCGCATCATGATCTCGTGATTGCCCCGGCGCGAGCCGTAGGAATTGAAATCGCGCGGGCTGACCTGGCGTTCCAGCAGGTATTTGCCGGCCGGGCTGTCAGGCGGGAAGGCGCCTGCCGGGCTGATATGGTCGGTCGTGACCATGTCGCCAAGAATTGCCAGCTCGCGCGCGCCGGTGATGTCGTCGATGGTGCCGGCCTCGGGTGACATGCCCTGGAAATAGGGCGGGTTCTGGATATAGGTGGATTCGGGCGGCCAGTCATAGGTCAGGCTGTCGGTGGTTTCGACCGACTGCCATTTCTCGTCGCCCTTGAACACCTCGGCATATTTGGAAACGAATGCCTCGCGCGTGACGGTGCGATCGACAAGCTCGGCGATTTCCTTCTGGCTGGGCCAGATGTCTTTCAGATAGACCGGCTGGCCATCCTTGCCGGTGCCGAGCGGCTCGGTCGTGAGGTCGATATTCATGTCGCCGGCCAGCGCATAGGCCACCACCAGCGGCGGGCTGGCCAGATAGTTGGCGCGCACATCCGGGCTGATACGGCCCTCGAAGTTGCGGTTGCCCGAAAGCACCGCCGTGGCGACAAGATCGCCCTCGTTGATGGCCTTGGAAATTTCCGGCTGCAACGGGCCGGAATTGCCGATGCAGGTGGTGCAGCCATAGCCCACAAGGTTGAAGCCGATGGCGTCAAGATCCTCTTGCAGGCCCGCGGCCTCCAGATATTCGCTGACGACCTGGCTGCCCGGCGCAAGCGATGTCTTGACCCAGGGCTTGCGCGTAAGCCCCAGTGCGCGCGCCTTGCGGGCAACCAGCCCCGCCCCGATCAGGACATAGGGGTTCGAGGTGTTGGTGCAGCTTGTGATCGAGGCAATGACCACCTTGCCGCTGGACATGGCGTAATCTTCGCCTTCCACCGGAACCGTCTTGTCAAGCGGTCGCTTGAAGGTTTCCTGCATCTCGCGGGCGAATGCCGATTTGGCATCGCTCAGCGGCAGGTAATCCTGCGGGCGCTTGGGGCCGGAAATTGCCGGCACAATGGTGCCCATGTCCAGTTCCAGCGTGTCGGTATAAACCGGGGCATAGTTTTCGTCGCGCCACAGGCCGTTTTCCTTGGCATAGGCCTCGACCAGGGCAATGCGATCCTCGTCGCGCCCGGTCTGGCGCAGATAGCGCAGGGTTTCATCGTCAACCGGGAAGAAACCACAGGTCGCGCCATATTCAGGCGCCATATTGGCAATGGTTGCGCGGTTGGCCAGAGGCAGGTGATCGAGGCCGGGGCCGTAGAATTCGACGAATTTGCCGACCACGCCCTTTTCACGAAGCATCTGCACGACCTTCAGCACCAGATCGGTGGCGGTGGTGCCTTCCATCAGCTCGCCCGTCAGCTTGAAGCCCACGACCTCGGGGATCAGCATGGAAATCGGCTGGCCCAGCATGGCGGCCTCGGCCTCGATCCCGCCGACACCCCAGCCGAGGACGGCAAGGCCGTTGATCATGGTGGTGTGGCTGTCGGTGCCCACCAGCGTATCGGGGTAGGCCACCGTTTCGCCGTTCTGGTCGGTATCGGTCCACACGCCCTGGGCCAGATATTCAAGGTTCACCTGGTGGCAGATGCCGGTGCCCGGCGGCACGACGCGGAAATTGTCAAATGCCTTCTGGCCCCATTTCAGAAAGGTGTAGCGTTCGATGTTGCGTTCATATTCGCGCTCGACATTCAGCTTGAAAGCCTTGGGATTGCCGAAATTGTCGATCATTACACTGTGGTCGATGACCAGATCGACCGGGTTCAGCGGGTTGATCTGCTCGGCCTCGCCGCCAAGGCCGATGATGCCATCGCGCATGGCCGCCAGATCGACAACCGCCGGCACGCCGGTGAAATCCTGCATCAACACGCGGGCCGGCCGATAGGCGATCTCGCGCGGATTGCGCCCGCCATTTGCCGCCCAGTCCGAAAACGCACGGATGTCGTCGGTTGTGACGGTCTTGCCATCCTCGAAACGCAGCATGTTTTCCAGCACGACCCTGAGCGCGGCCGGCAGGCGAGAAAAATCGCCAAGTCCGGCATCCTGCGCGGCGGGGATGGAATAATAGGCAACCGTAGCACCCCCTGCCTGAAGCGTCTTGCGGGTGCGGTTGGAATCCTGTCCGACGGTAATGGGCATGGCAACCTTCCTGATTTATTGATGTTTGGGGCCGTCATACATGGGCCGATTGCCCACCGCAAGAGTTTTGGTATGCTATGGTGTACAAATGATCCAGACGGCCCCATTCCTCGGCCCGAAAAGCCAGTGGTTCTGGCAACTTGGCGCATAACATGACAAACAGGGCCAAATCGCCCTGCGTCACGATAGCGCCGTCACCGGTTCACATGTGAATCACGCGGCCATAGGCATCCAGAACCGATTCATGCATCGCCTCGGACAGGGTCGGATGCGGGAAAACCGTGTTCATCAGATCCTGTTCGGTGGTTTCCAGCTGTCGGCCCACCACGTAGCCCTGGATCAGCTCGGTCACCTCGGGGCCCACCATATGCGCGCCCAGCAGCTCGCCCGTTTTGGCGTCGAACACGGTTTTCACCATGCCTTCGGGCTCGCCCAGGGCAATCGCCTTGCCGTTGCCGATAAAGGGGAACCGCCCGACCTTGACCTCATGGCCCAGTTCGCGGGCGCGCGCCTCGGTCAGGCCGACACTGGCCACCTGCGGTGTGCAGTAAGTGCAGCCGGCAATCGATTCGGGGCGCACGGGATGCGGCTTGCCGCCCGCGATCAGCTCGGCCACGGCCACGCCTTCATGGCTGGCCTTGTGGGCAAGCCAGGGCGGCCCGGCGATGTCGCCAATGGCGTAGATGCCCTTGACCCCGGTGCGGCAAAGCTCATCCACCACCACATGGCTGCGATCGATCTTGACACCGATACCTTCGAGGCCCAGCCCCTCGACATTGCCGACAATGCCCACGGCCGAAATCACCGTGTCGAATTCCTGTGTCTCGGTCTTGCCGCCCTTTTCGATATGGGCAACCACCCTGCCCTTGCCGCGGTCAAGTTTTGTAACCGTGGATTTTTCAAGGATCTTCATGCCCTGACGCTCGAACTGCTTGCGGGCAAAGGCGGAAATTTCGGCGTCTTCCACCGGCAGCACGCGATCCATCACCTCGACCACGGTGGTATCGGCGCCCAGCGTGTTGAAAAAGCTGGCAAATTCGATACCGATTGCGCCGGATCCGATGACCAGCAGCCGCCCCGGCATGCGCGGCGGGTTCAGGGCGTGCTTGTAGGTCCAGACCAGATCGCCATCGGCCTCGAGCCCCGGCAACTCGCGCGCGCGCGCGCCGGTGGCGATGACGATGGCGGGCGCGGTAATTTCCTCGGCGCCCTTGTCGGTGGTCACGCTCAGCCGGTCGCGGGCGGCGAATTTCGCCTCGCCCATGATGACCGTGACCTTGTTCTTTTTCAGCAGATGCTTGACGCCGGCCGAAAGCTGCGCCGCCACCTTGCGCGAACGCTTGACCACCGCGCCAAGGTCAAAGCCGGTCTTTTCCGCCGAAAGGCCGAACTCGCCCGCGCGTTTCATCAGGTGATAGACCTCGGCCGAACGCAGCAGCGCCTTGGTCGGGATGCAGCCCCAGTTCAGGCAGATGCCGCCCAGATGCTCGCGCTCGACCACGGCCACATTCAGGCCCAGCTGCGCGCCGCGTATGGCGGCGACATAGCCGCCGGGGCCTGCGCCGATCACGATCATGTCGAATTTTCTGGTGGTCATGGGGCTCTCCTGCGGAAATTTGGTTTGGTATTAAACCAAATTTCCGGCGCAGGCAAACCGCCAATTTTTCCAGCCGGTTCCGACCCGACAAGCCTGCCGCGAATGCCGCCGCCCTGTCGCCCTATACCGCCGCCCGCACCTCGCGCAGGGTTTCGCCATATCCGCCGGCGCGAAGATAGTCTTCTTCAAGCGCGGTTGGCGGGCGATGCAACGCATCGTTTCGATACGGGAAACGCCCGAACTTGCGAATGACCTCGCGATGCACCTTGGCGTGCAACAGGTTCGGCCCGCCCGTTTCAGGCATCCTTGTCGTCATCAGCCGCACACAGCGTTCCTGATCCATCAGGCTTTCGGAATGCATCAGGGGCAGATAATAGAACTGGCGCTCGGGTTCCGGCGTGCGCATGTCATAGCCCATCTCGATGGCCTTTTTAGCCACGCAAAGCGCCTTGCGGTCGCTTTCGAACGCCTTGCCCGAACCGCGGAACATGTTGCGGGGGAACTGGTCAAGAAGGATCACAAGGGCCAGCGACTTGTCGGGATCGCATGCCCATTCGTTGCATTCACCCCGCTGTGCCTGTTCCCAGGACTCCTCGAACCGTTCCCGGATCGTTTCATCCAGTTCGGGGCTGCTGTTGTACCAGCCCTTGGGCCCGACTTCTTCAAGCCAGAACCGGCGAATTTCAGCTGCATCAGCCATGGTGCTCTCCACTCCTGTACCACGCGCTCTACAGGGCCGAGCCTTGGCCGTGAATCAGTCATTTTCAAGGTATTTTTACCGGATCCGGGATATTTTTACTTTTGCGACGTTTTTGTGACATTTCCGTTACCATCACCACCTGCCCCGTCCTCCTCGGCACTTTCCTCGAGCGCGCGCTCGATGGCGATTTCCTGCGCCACCTCGACGGCAACAGGTGATGCGGTCGGCGCAACAGGCGCGTAATAGCTGGCCTCTTCGACCGAAGGCGCCGCACGGCGCGTCATGCGCCACCCGGCATAGGCCACCATCAGCGCAAGCAGCGCGGCCAGATAGGCGAAAAAGCTCATATTGCCGAAACGTTCCATCATCCAGCCCAGCAACAGCGGGCCCGCAATCGCCCCGATCCCGTTGACAAAGATCAGCCCGCCCGAGGCCGCGGTCATGTCCTCGATTTCGAGGAAATCATTGGTATAGGCGATATACAGCGAATACAGCGGCGTCGATATGCCGCCAATGATAAAGGCCAGCACCAGCAAGGAGGCAAATTCGCCAGACAGCAGCACCCCGGCGGCCATGGCCACCGCGCCGAACCCGTTCAACGCCATGATCAACACACGCCGGTCCATCCGGTCGGACATCCAACCGATGGGATATTGGCAGATCATGCCCCCCAGATAGATTGTCGCGACGAACAGCGAGATTTCCCCCACGCTCAGCCCCACCCGGGCGGCAAACACGCCCGCCATGCCGAACAGTGCCGCAAAGACCGCGCCCAGCAGGAACGAGCCGACAAAGCCCAGCGGCGACACCTCGAACAGGCGGCGCAGGGTCATGGGCTTGGTCCTGTGAAAGGCCGGGGCCGGGCTGACCGACAGCAGGATCGGTGCAACCGCCACCGAAACCAACACCGAGGCGATGATGAACAGATCATAGCCGTTGGGATCAGCCAGGTTCAGCAACCCCTGCGCCCCCGTCACCCCCAGCATCTGGATGATCAGATACAACGACATCGCCTGCCCGCGGGTCTCGTTGCTGGCGGCGTCGTTCAGCCAGCTTTCGGCAACCACATAAACGCCGGAAAAACAGAACCCGATCACGACCCGCATCAACA
>WFQE01000169.1 GCA_015487165.1 Paracoccaceae bacterium
CGCGACCATCGCCCGCGCCGTTTTCCGCGCCGCGCCGGCGTATCTGACCACCATCGCCGGCCGGTGTACCCGGTTCTTAAAGCAATTCGATAAAAGATTGAATCGGAGGGATTCCGCTGCAGCCTGATTTGTGATTCACCCTTATTGGGAGGATCGCATCATGCCAGCACCGTTGCCGAAGGAACTCCGAGCGCGTTTTGCGCGATTGGTTGGGGATGGTCTGTCGGGGAGAGAGGCGTCTCGACGGCTTCAGGTCTCGGCGGCCACGGGCGCTCGTTGGGCGCGCCAGATCCGCCGCACGGGTGCTGCCACTGTCGCACCGATGGGTCGGCCCCCTGGCACTGGCAAGCTGGCCGCCCATGTCGCCTTCTTTCAAGAGCTGGTGAGGCAGGACCCGGATATCACGCTCTTCGAGTTGCGCGACGCGCTGGCGCAGGCGACAGGTGTCACGGAGCACCACTCGGCGATTGCGGGGCTCCTGAAGCGCCTTGGCTTCACGCATAAAAAAAGTCGCTGGTTGCCACCGAACGCCGATCCGCGAAGGTAAGGCGGCGGCGCGCGGACTGGTTTGCACATCGCTCGCCCGCCATCGCGCGGATGCCGGAACGCGTTGTTTTTCTGGATGAAACGGCAGTGAAGACAAACCTCACCCGCCTGCGGGGGTGGAGCCAGCGTGGCCAGCGGCTGACCATGGAGGCGCCGTTTGGCGGCTGGGGAACCCAAACCCTGATCGCCGGGTTGACCCCGGAGGCACTGATCGCGCCGTGGGTCATCAAGGGCGCGATGGATGGCCCGGCCTTCGCAGCCTATGTGCGTGAGGTTCTGATCCCCGAGATCGCGCCCGGCACGGCGGTCATCCTCGACAACCTCGCCACGCATCGCAACAAGGAGGCGGCAAGGGCGCTCCGGGCGCACGGCTGCTGGTTCCTCTATCTGCCGCCATATTCACCGGACCTGAACCCGATCGAGCAAGCATTCTCCAAACTGAAAGCCCACCTCAGGCGCATCGGCGCGCGCTCCTTCACAGCGGTATTCGAGGCCATCGGCGAAATCTGCAACCTCTACGACCCGAAAGAATGCTGGAACTATTTCAAGGCTGCAGGATATGTCTCAAATTAATCTCGAAATGCTTTAAACCGGCAATATGGCCCTCGGATCATAGCATTTCGAATGCTTTAGCCCGACGTCGAACCCCGCTTGCAATCGCCTCTGCCAAACTTGGCGGGAACCCGGACGGCAGCCCGGCAATCGTTTTCGCCAGTGCAGGTTCAATCTGAGACGCGATTCCCACCAAGATCTCTTCCGCCATCGCCACGCCATACCCTGCCGCCTTTGCCGCATGCAGGAAATGGCGCGGCACCACTTCGTTGATCCGGTAGTGCCCGGCTACGGCCATAGCGAGGCGCATCCGGTTTTGCCGGATCTGCCCATCATCCACTGCTTTCTGGGCGCTCAGCACATCATAGAGCGGCGTCATCCGGAAACCACCGGGACGCAGCGCGATGCTGAAATTCTTGGCGTGTCCATCGGTGGCTCCCAATAGCCAGAAAAGCACCTGCGCGCGAAAAAACGCGCGCTGGTCAACCTCGGGGTCATCACTGCCAGCCAGCAAGCCGATCCCTTCGGTGATCCCCGGCCCACCATCCATGTCATATTTCTGACTGGGCGGTACCGCGAGCGCTTGGCAAAAATCTTCTTGCGGCAGGCGGATCAATCGCCCGTCCCTGGTCCAGCGCCGGTCAAATCGCGTCACCACAAGGCTTCGGACATCCTCAAAGTCGACGATCTCGACTTTGGCCACATCCATGCCCATGGCGCGGCAAAAGCTCATGCAGAAGAACTCGTTCTCGACGCTGTCGGACAGATCAATGCCATTGGGCAGAACACCGAGCTGGGTCTTGAGGATATGGGTCGTGGGTGTCATGCCCGAGGGCCGGATCCATTCATCTCCATGGCGGAGCAGAGCGGTTTTCTCCTGAACGCCCGCGATGGAAATGCGGAAATCGTCCTCTTCCTCCAGCCCAAGAGGGGCGCTCGCCAGATTGCGCAGGATGTCAGCGATTTGCGCTTCTTTGACAGGCACTCCTTCGAGTGCACCCATCTCGGGCACCTCG
This sequence comes from Paracoccaceae bacterium, assembly GCA_015487165.1. GTDB lineage: Bacteria > Pseudomonadota > Alphaproteobacteria > Rhodobacterales > Rhodobacteraceae > UBA5972. The sequence goes on from WFQE01000169.1 coordinate 2,115, forward strand.
CCTGAAACGAACTGCAGTGCGCCGACGCAATCGCGACCGATCTTTTCGAGCATGTGCCAGGCATCAGTACCACCCGCTCGAACCCGCGCCGCAACCCGTTCACGGATCGCCTGATTGTCAGGAAGCAGGTTTTCCAGATATGCAATGACCGGCCCGCCCTGATGCGCCTGTTCACGCAGCGGCAGCGAGAGAGAGATGGGCATGGCGTGTTCCCACGCCAACCATTCTGGAACGTAGGTGAAACTGATCGCACCAGACCCGGCGAGGCGCAGTATGCCCACCGGTCGGCCGTTCAGAAGCACCTGCATCGTGCTACTATGCCTGCGTTTCGCCATCACCATCAGAAGATATCCTCGATCTCAACCGAGCCGCTGCGCTCGACCAACCGAAATTCGAGCCCAAGTGCTGCCATTACGGCTAGGACCGTGGCAAGCTTGGTCCCTGCATCGCCGTTCTCGAGCGACGAAATTGTCGCCACGCGCAAATTGGTTCGCGCGCTGATATCGCTTTGGGTCCACCCGCGTGCTTTGCGCGCTCGGCGGAGCGCTTCACCGAGCTGGTCGGCGGTTCGTGCTGTAAGGTCCATATTGGGGCTCCTTTTGCGGCGTAGCGTAAAATAGAAAATATTACGCCACAGCGCAAAATTCAATAGTTTTCGCTATAGCGTAATCTCAATATTGATTTCACGCCCGCAAACCCCCAGGTGCGCCGCCGCTGCGTCACTACAAAAATACGCAGCGCTGGGCCTGCCCGGCGCAGGGGGTGTCAATCGTGCGCGCCGTCAGGGCCTAGAATTGATGGGTTGGATGCTGATTGACACCTACAACACCGGGAAGCCGGTCAAGAACGCGTTTTGATACGCGCCTCCTGCGCCATCATCGCCCGCGCCTTCTGCCGCGCAGCACCCGCATAGCGCACCACCATCGCGCGGCTGGTGTGGCCGGTCACGGCCATGATCAGCTCGTCCGACAGGCCCAGCGCGGCCAGTTCCGACGCGGTGGTGTGGCGCAGGGCGTGGATGTCGTAGTCTTCGGCACCGATCTCCTTGCGCACCTGCATTACCGCGTACGCCGCCACACGGTAGCTGAGCGGGAAGCCGTCTTCGGCCGCCACGATGGTTTCCCCGGTCCGCGGGGTCGCCTCCAGCACCGCGGCCAGACGGGGTGTGAAGGGAATCCACAGCTCGGCCCCCGTCTTGTTCTGGCGTACGTTGATGCCCTCGCCCTCGATATCGTCCCAGCGCATTTTCAGCACGTCGCCGATCCGCTGGCCGGTGCCAAGGCAAAGCTCGAAGATCAGCAGCGCGCGGCCTGTGGCCTTTTCCCGGTAGGCTGCGATCATCTCCGCCGGCCAGGGTTTGCGCGGCGGCGTCTTGCTTTTCAGCATTGAAACGCCGCGCGCCGGGTTGTGTTCGGTCCAGCCGATGTCGATGGCGTGTTCGAACAGCACCCGGAGCACCTGCACGAGGTAGTTCGCCCAGCGCATCTTTTCGGCATTGTCCATCTGCATCTGGATGACATGGCGCCGCTTCATCCGCACGGGGTCGAGGGCCCCCAGCTTTTCCTCGAAGAACTGCAGGCACCTGTCGTAGTCGCGCCGGGTTCGGGGTGCGAGCTTTTCGAACCGGTAGCTGCGCTTGTAATGGGCGATCAGGGTCTTGAAATTGCGCTTTGGCGGCACCGCGTCCAGCCCCCTGCGGGCTGCCTCGTAGCGGGCCAGAAAATCGGGAGAGTCCGGCGACGGCAATCGGGTGCGGTTGCCCAGCCGCTCAAAATACCAGTAGGTTTTCCCGCGCGAGACCTTCTTGCGCAGATGGGGAAGCTGGACCTTCTTCAACTTGAGAAGTCCACCGTATCAAAGGCGTCGGCAAGCGCCTCGCCGCCTTGGGTAATGACGCGGATCTCCTGCCCCTTGACGATATAGGCGGAAACCTGGAGCCCTGCCTTCTTTGCCGCCGACAGGACGCGCATGATTTCGGCTTGCGTCGGGGCACGCCGGGGCTTTTCAGTATCGTCCATCCTGATCCTCCATCGTTTCGCAGGCCGCGAGGACATTCCGCGCCGCCCGCATCCAGTTTCGTGGCAATTCCTCCAGCGTTTCCGCCATGGCGTGCACTCCGAACACCTGCAGCGAGACCAGTGCCGGCCGGTAGATGCCGGGCATATCCGACGGCAGGTCCCATCGTCCTCCGTTCCTGATCACCGCCCGCTTGAGGGCCTCCAGGCGCCGGTCCGCCGGCAGCGCGGCCAGGGCATCGACCAGCGCGGCCAGCGCCGCGGTGTCAGGCTCGTCATCCATCAGCCGTAAGGGTGCTTCACAGTCAACGGTCATCCGGTGACAAACCTCTGTTTTTCATCGGTTTTTGTTGACAACGGCCCGCATCCGGGCGGTGTTTTCCGGCTGTTTCCGCCGTTTCGTCGGAAAACGGCGGGAAGAAGTGACA